>NZ_CP058350.1:1664510-1985515 GCF_005860795.2 Peteryoungia desertarenae | reverse complement strand
AGAACCATCTTGCACCGAGTCACTCATCAACTTGTGCCGAGCCTTGCAAATGCGGCTTTCGCGAGGCTTTCGCCGGCGGACTGCGTCGACCCTACCCTAAAAATTAGGGATAGAAGATTAATAGTTCCTTGAATAGCGAAAATACTATGGGATTAACCATTTCCTAAGCGACAATACATAGAATTTGTACATCACACGTCCTATTCAAAGGTATAGACATGCTGAAGAACATGCGCATCAGTACCAAGATCTATTCCGGCTTTGGTGGGGTCCTCCTGATTCTCGGGGTGATTGCCGGCTCAAGCGTCATGGCCAATCTCAACAATCAGTCGAGCTTTGAAGGTTACCGGGTGAGCGCGGAGACCATCAATGCCACCGGCGCAATCGAAGCCAATATGCTGGATGCGCGCCTGTCCTTCCGCCAGTTCCTGGCCAATCCCTCCGACGGCGAGCGGCAGGAGGTGCTTGCCCGCCTGACAGATGCCGAAGCAAGCGTGCAATCGCTCCTTTCGGTCAGCGACGATGCCGCCACGAAACAGAAGATTGCTGCCTTTTCCGCGATGATCGAGGACTATCGCGCCAGTTTCGAACAGGTCGTCGCGCTGGAGAACCGGCGCAAGGACCTGGTGACCCAGGAACTGAACGGCCGCGGCCCAAAGATCAAGGAGGGATTGAGATCCGTCAGGACCAAGCTTCAGGAGGCGGGTGAAACCGTGATGGCTGAACAGGTGGAGGACCTCGCTTCGGTCGTCACCGACCTTCGGCTGGCTCTCAACCTGTTTCTCATCGACAATAATCCGGCAAGCCTCGCGCGTCTCAACGAGCTCGGCAGCGCGGCAGGCGCGGCCATGGCGAGCGCCGAAGCTGACCTGACCGATCAGGCTTTGAAGGCCCAGATGGCGACCATCTCGGCCGATCTCTCGGCTTATCTTGCCGCTGCCGGCGCCGTCGACAACGTCATTCTCGAGCGCAATGGCATCATCGCCGACAAGCTGAGCGTGATTGGCGAACAGGTCTCCGACACCATTGATGAGGTGAATCGTACCCTTGAATCCCAGCAGGACACGGTGGCCACCCAGATCGGGGCCGCACTTGCGACAGGCACGCTGGTGAGCCTGATTCTCGGCATTGCCGGCTTTGTCGGCGCAGCTTTGGCCGCCATTGCCATTGCCCGTGGCATTACCGGACCGATTTCCGCAATGACCGGTGCCATGCGCAATCTGGCTGAAAACCGGCTGGAGACCGAGATCCCCGGACTGGAGCTGACCAATGAAATCGGCTCCATGGCCAAAGCGGTCGATGTCTTCAAGCAGAATGCCATCAAGATCCGCGATCTGGCCGCCCAGGAACAGGCGCTGCAGGCCAAGAATGCCGACCTGCAATCCAATATTGCCACCGTGGTTGACGCAGCCGTCGCCGGCGATTTTTCACGGCGCATCACCAAGCGTTACGACAATCCGGCGCTGGATGGTTTTGCCGCCAATGTCAACGCCCTGGTGCAGTCCGTCGACACCGGCATTGCCGAAACCCAAAGGGTGGTGCGTGCACTCTCCGAGGGCGACCTGACCCAGAGCATGACCGGCAGCTATCAGGGCGCATTTGCCGACCTGCAGGACAATGTCAATGCGACCATGACGACGCTGCGCCATCTGATGGAGGAGGTGCGCCAGTCCGCCGATGTCATCAACAGTGGCGCCGACGAAATCCGCAGCGCCTCCAACGACCTGTCTCGGCGCACGGAAACTCAGGCAGCGTCCCTGGAGGAAACCTCGTCAGCGCTTGAGGAAATCACCGTCGCCGTCAGGACATCGACGGAACGGGCGCAGGAATCCAGCAAGATGGTCACCGAAGCGCGGCAGTTTGCCGAGCGGTCGTCGGTCGTCGTGGAAGACGCAACGTCAGCGATGAGCCGGATCGAGCAGGCGTCCAACGAGATCAGCCAGATCATCAATGTGATCGACGAGATTGCCTTCCAGACCAATCTTCTGGCGCTCAATGCAGGCGTCGAGGCGGCGCGTGCCGGTGAAGCCGGCAAGGGCTTTGCCGTCGTCGCCCAGGAGGTGCGCGAACTCGCCCAGCGTTCGGCAACGGCTGCCAAGGACATCAAGGCGCTGATCAACAAGTCGGGCGAAGAAGTCATGACCGGCGTGTCGCTTGTCTCCTCGACCGGAGAGGCACTGCGCGAGATCCAGCAGAAGGTTATCGGCATTGCGACCCAGGTCACCTCGATTGCAACCGCCGCCCAGGAACAGTCGACCGGGCTTGCTGAAGTCAACACCGCCGTCAACCAGATGGACCAGATGACCCAGCAGAATGCGGCCATGGTCGAAGAGGCAGCCGCGAGCACCTCCAAGCTTGCCGACGAGACGGTGCATCTGCGCGGCCTTATCTCGCGCTTCAAGCTGACGCGCGATGGCACTCAGGTACGTCGGGCCGCCTGATTGGCGAAGTCACAAAGAATACGGAAAAGCCCGGCTGCTCATTGCAGCCGGGCTTTTGCTTTTCGCCATCATGCGGCTGCCGCCTGGCCTGCCTTTTCCGCGAGTTCCTGCTTTTCCGTCTTCGGCAGGCGGATATTGGGGAGGAGAAGCGCGCAGACCAGCGCTGCGGCGATCAGAAGCGCTGCGGTGAGAAACAGCGGAACGAAGGCGTCGGAATAGATGTTGGCGACAGCCTTTTGCAGATCCTGCGGAAGGCTTGCCAGCATGGCTGGCGTCAGTTCCTGGAATTCGGCCCCGTCCGGAAGAGACACAGCGCGACCGGCAAGACCGGCACTGATGATCGCTCCATAGATCGAGATGGCAATCGACGCGCCGCCCATGCGCATCAGTGTGACGGCGCTTGTTGCAGCACCCACATCGGCACGGGCCGTTGCATTCTGCACGCCGAGTGTCGGCACCTGCTGGCCAATGCCGACGCCGAGGCCCTGGATCAGCATGACGATGCCGATGATCATCAGCGGGGTTCCGGCATGCAGCTGACTGAACAGCGCCATGGTGACGAGGCCGGTTGCCGCCGAGACGACGGCAAAGGGCTTGTAGCGACCGGTCCAGGCAATCAGCCGACCGCCGAGAATGCCGCCGATGGCGATGCCGCCGGTGGTGGCGATGAAGAGCAGGCCGGCCATGGCAGGCGACAGGCCGGTCGTCATCTGCAGGAACAGGGCGATGTAGTTCACCGAGCCGATGCCGATCGCCCCGGAGGCCATCGAGATGACCAGAAGCAAGATCACGGTGCGGCTGCGGAAAATCGACAGCGGCAGGATCGGCTCGGGCACACGCCGCTCGACCTTGACCCAGGCAAAGGCGAGCACGGCACCGGCAAGCAGAACAGCGAGGCTTTGTGGTGCAAGAATAGAGCCGAAGATCTGGCCGCTATCGGCCCAGAAGACCACGCTGGTGATCGTGCCTGCCAGAAGCAGCGCACCGAGAAAGTCGATCTTCGGACGGCGATCCGGCTTGCGATAGGGCAAGAGCATATAGAGGCCGATCAGCACGAAGATGCCGAAGGGCAGATTGATGAGAAAGATCGAGCGCCATCCGAAAAGCTCGCTCATCGTGCCGCCAAGCACCGGGCCGGCTGCACTGGATGCCATTAGCACCAGGCCGAGATAACTCTGGTAACGGGCGCGGTCGCGCGGCTGGAAGATGTCGGCGGTGATCGACAGGATTGAGACCATGATCCCTCCCCCGCCGAGCGCCTGCAGCACGCGGGCGGCAATCAGCGTGTCCATGGACACGGCCAGTCCGCAGACGAGCGACCCCAGCGTGAAGATGGTGATCGCCACCATGATGACGGGCTTGCGACCGAAGAGATCGCCCAGCTTCCCATAGAGCGGCATGACGGCGCTGGTGGCGAGGAGATAGGCCGAGCCAACCCAGCCGAAGCGCTCCGGCTGGCCGAATTCGCCGACGATTGTGGGAAGTGCGGTGGAGACGATCTGGTTATCGAGCGTCGCCATGAACATGGCCGTCATCAGGAGAAGGAAGACGGTCACCTGCCGGCGCGGATCTGTGACCAGCGGCACGATCGGGGTGACGGGCGGCAGAGGTTCCAGATCGGGGTCGGGCGATTTCGCATCCTGATACGGGGCCGAGCTGCGGGCATCCATGGTCACAGTCCTTCTTTGCCCGAAAAAATGTGCCTGGAGCAAATATATGTCAATAGCACATAATTGCCTTTGGCATGTTTTTTGGATAGGCTCGCGGCATAGAGCATTTTCGGTGATCTCGGTATCACCTTATATGCTCTATGCTTTTGTTCTTTAATGCATTGTCCGACGCCGAAGCGATCACGCTTCGGCTGGAAATGCTCCAGATGTGCGTGACAGAACTTCAGCGCGATGGGTACCGGCAAGGGATGCAGGTGATGAGCTCAGATGGCGAAACGGCACGGGATCGACTGCCAAAGGATCACCCCGATCTGATCGCAATCGGCCAGACGATGACGCGCATGCGGCTTTTGATCGGTCGTCGCTTCATCGGTCGGATGGCGATCAAGCGGGTCAACCCGGGGATCGACCTTTCCGATATCGACGCAATCGGCGTGCTGAAGCGGATGGCACAGCACAAGGAGGTGACGATTGGCGTGATCGCCGAGCATATGCGGATCGACCCCTCACGCGGCAGCCGGATTGTGGCGGATCTCGTGCGGCAGGGCTATCTGGAACGCGGTGTGTCGCAGGAAGACGGACGCCGCAGTATCGTCAAGCTGACAAGGCTCGGGGAGCAACTGATGTCCGAACTCGAAGAGGTCAAGCGGGAAACCGTGGCCGACGTGACGCGCGGCTGGTCGACGGAAGAGGTCGCGACTTTCGCGCGGCTCTACGATCGCTTCACATCCGGCCTGGAGCAATTGACGGCACAGCTTGATGCCACGGAAGGATCAAGCGACCAAGGTTGAGCGGTCGGCACGCAGAAAAGAGGGCCGGCACCTCCTCCCCCGAGGATATGCCGGCCCGACAGAGCATACGATGCCAGCCATCAAAGGCGACACTCCTCCGCCAGGAGACGTCACGCATCGCATGCCCCGACCCAGTACTCAGGAAATCACAGCCGCGCCCATCGGCAGCGGTACTACACTCTCACACGTGCCGTGGCCCGTTCATTTCGCCGTAGATCTTGCGCGCGAGGAACCAAGCCGCAGGGAAAGACAAAAGACAGCCCACGAGAAAGGCACCGGCGATCTGCCAGCCGCCCATCATGTTCAGACTGAGAACGAGGATGACCGCAGCGCCGCCCAGCGCGCTGGCAATCAGAATGTAAAGGACGGCAGCCAATCGAAGCATGAGAACCCCCTGCGCATTATCGATGACTGTAAATTAGCCTGTCATGAATGCATCGCCTTGATCTGGCGCAAACTTTTGACGGAATAAGCTAGCGTCGCAAGCGGCTGCCGGATTGGCGCGGACCAGGCTGTGGCGACTTGCCTGCGTCTTCCGTTTCGGCCAACTATGTTGACCGAAACACATCACCGCCCCTGATCTCATGGGACCTTCGATTCATGAGGTTGATTGAGGAAGCGACATGCCAACACGGCGAACTCTGCTGACGACAATTGCCGGCACGAGCCTTGGCTTGGCCCTGCCCCGTATCCCGTCGGCCCAGACACTTGCCGATGGTCCGCTGCGCGGCGGCCTTGATGCGGGGGATGCCGGGATCCTGCCCGATCGGTCGGACGATCAGAGCGACGCTCTCCAGCAGCTGATCACAAGGGCCGCCTCGATCCGGCAGCCGGTCTTTCTGCCGCCCGGACGATACGAAGTCTCGAGCCTCGATCTGCCGGATGGCAGCCGTCTTTCGGGCGTTCCGGGTGCGACACGACTGGTCCATCGCGGCACGGACCCCTTGCTTTCAGCGCGGGACTGCCGACATGTGGCCCTGTCGGGCCTGACGCTTGAAGGCGGCGGTCAGGGTCTGGCGGAAGATGCCGGCGGGCTTCTCTCCTTTCGCAATGTCGAGACGCTCGTCCTGGATGAATGCGAGATCCTGGGCAGCGCCAAGAACGGAATTCACCTCGAGCGCTGCGGCGGGCGCATCGACACCTGCAGGATCAGCGGTGCTTCCAGGGCTGGGGTGCTGAGCCTTGAAGGCAAGGCCCTGACCATCCGCGACAACCATGTCAGCGACTGCGGCAATGGCGGCATCCTCATCCATCGCTGGACGAGTGGCGATGACGGGGCCATGGTCACAGGCAATCGCATCGAGCGGATTGCCGCTCTGGACGGCGGCACCGGCCAGCATGGCAATGGCATCAACATCTATCTCGCCGACAATGTTCTCGTCGCCGACAACCATATCCGCGACTGCGCATTTTCGGCGCTGCGGGCCAATTCTGCGTCGAACATCGTCATGCGCGGCAATACCTGCCTGAATTCCGGCGAGACGGCGATCTATGCGGAGTTTGCCTTCCAGGGCGCGATCATTTCGGACAATCTCGTGGATGGGGCGGCAAACGGCATTCTGGTGGTCAATCTGGACGTGGGCGGGAGGCTGGCAACCGTTTCCGGCAACCTGCTGCGCAATCTGACGCTGACCGCGCCCTACGAACATACGGGCGCCGGCTTCGGCTTTGGCATCGCCGCCGAGGCGGATACGGTGATTACCGGCAATGTGATCGAGACTGCGGCGACCTATGGGCTGATGCTCGGCTGGGGACCCTACCTCCAAGACGTGGTGGCCAGTGGCAACATCATTCGCAAAGTGCCTGTTGGCATTGCGGTCTCGGTGGTCGAAGGCTCTGGCAAGACCCTGATTGCCGGCAATCTGATATCCGAGGCCCCTCAGGGCGCCATCGTCGGCTACCGCTGGCGGGAAAAGGTCACGGATGATCTGATCGGAGGGTCCAAGGCCTATCCGCATCTGACACTGGCCGATAATCGCAGCCGGTAGCAGGCTCGGGCCGGCACTTGCGCTCGATTTTCACCCATTGTTAGCCCTAAATGGCAAAGCGAGGCCTCCGCATCAATTCGTAATCACTAATTAAATAGTCATATGGCTATCTGACCCATCACATTTGGCGGGTTTCAGGCGATGCTGACAAAACTGCAGAACACCATTCTGGAGATGATTGCGACCGGGCAGCCGGTGGTCGATACGATCGAGGAACTGTGCCGAAGGCTGGAGGCCGTCGTGCCCGATCTGGTCTGCTCCATCCTCAGGGTCGAGGCTGACGGGCGTTTGCGCCATCTGGCCGGTCCATCGCTGCCACAGCACTATATCAACGCGATCGACGGGACGATGAGCGGCCCCGGTGTCGGCTCCTGCGGGACTGCCGCCCATAGCGGCAAACAAGTGATCGTCACGGACATCGAAACCCATCCGTTCTGGCAGGATTACAAGCATCTGGCGCTTGCGATAGGGCTGAAGGCCTGCTGGTCGACACCCATCATGGGCTCCGGTCGCGTGCTTGGAACCTTTGCATTCTATTATCGGGTGCCGCGCGGCCCCTCCGCGTTCGAAAAGCGGGCTGTGTCAACCTGCGTGCAGCTTTGCGCCATCGCCCTGGAACGGGACATCCGGATCGACGAACGGCGCAGGCTGGCCGAAATCGACCAGCTGACCCAGCTGCCCAATCGATCCCAATTCGAGCGGGCTTTGAAGGCACAGGCCGACAGTGGTCGTCACTGGGGCCTGATCCTCGGTGATCTGGACAACCTCAAACTCGTGAATGATACATTTGGTCATCATGTCGGCGATGAAATGATCAGAGCGGTTGCCGCTCGCCTGGCCGGCGTTGCCGAACCGGGCATGGCCTTTCGCCTGGGCGGAGACGAATTCGCCGTCATCGTTTCGAGTTGCGAAACGACACCGCTCGACACTGTTGCGGCGCGACTTCTTGAAGCCATCCCGCATGAAGCCGAATGTGGCAGCAACAGCATCTATCCCTCGATGACCCTTGGTGGGGCAGACAGCCGGTCCGCGAAAACAGTAACGCAGATCCGCCAGAATGCCGATTACGCGCTCTATCACGCCAAGGACCATGCACGCGGACGCTACATTCCCTTTGTGCATGGGCTTGGCACGGCCATCGTCAATCGCTTCCGCTCCATTCGGGAGGTGACCGATGCGCTTCGCGAGGATCGGATGGAAGCCCACTATCAGCCGATCTTCGAGCTTGGCACCTATCGTATTCGCGGCTGGGAGGCGCTCTGCCGGATGCGCAACCGCAGCGGGGAAATCGTCCCGGCCGGACAGTTTCAGGAAGCGATGAAAGACGCCCATGTGGCGCTCGGCATTACTGACTACATGATCAAGACCGCAGCACGCGACATGCGTCACTGGATCGATCTCGGCCTCAATCCGGGGCGCATCAGTGTGAATTTCGCTACCGCCGATTTCCGGCGCGGGAGCCTGACCGATCGCATCTGCCAGACTTTCGCAGCGCATGGAATCCAGCCGTCCCAGATCGTGGTGGAAGTGACCGAGGATGTCTATCTCGATGCACGCGACCAGGTGGTCTACGACCAGCTGAAGGCCATGAGGGCAAAGGGTATCGCCATCGCGCTCGATGATTTCGGTACCGGCTATGCCTCGCTCACCCATCTCCTGGACGTCCCTGTCGATTTCCTGAAGATCGACAAGGCCTTCATCCGGCGGATCATGGATAATCGCGACGGTACCGTGATCACGAAGTGCCTGCTCGACATCGCCGAAGGGCTGGGCATCGATGTCGTTGCCGAGGGCATTGAAACGGCCGAACAGGCCGCCTGCCTGGCCAAGCTGGGTTGCGGGGCCGGCCAGGGATGGTTCTTTTCCAAGGCGATCGATCGAGACAGCGCCACGCAGCTCCTGCGGGCGCAAAGCGCAATCACCAGTCCTGTCGAGGCCCAACGGCAAAGAAGCACGGGATGACGGAGAGGCACGCCTTTCGCGTGCCAATCCGGCAGGATCTCGTCAGAAGCGTGTAGAGACAGCCTGCGCCCGACGGACGAGGCGGATCAGCGCCATGGCTTCCGGCGGTGGCTTTTTCTCCACCCGGCGATAGAGACGGCAATCGCGGGTGCGCGACAGAAGCCCCATATTGACGAGTTCGCGGCGCAAAAGGACATGGTCATCGAAGCCGTTATGACGCGCCAGCACCGTGTTGACCGTCTTTTCGGCCATGTCTTCCCCTGCCGGCAGATAGGACCACATGACCCATAACGCCAATTGCTGCTGATTGTATTTGCCCGGCCAGCGAACAAGCACATCACCTCCCGCAAAGCATCGGGCGGTCAGCTCGACACGGCGGTAATCCACCTCGATCAAGGGTGCGGGCGGCGCTTTATTGGCAAGCCTGTCCTGCGCGGCCCGGCTCGCCTTCAGATGCTGGTAGTTGCGAAAGCCGATGGCCTTTGCCAGCATGTTGAGGATTTCAACATGGCCGGGCTTTTCGGACCTCGCATCGATTTCCCGCTTCAGAACGCGGGCAAGCGCCGACAGGTCGGGCGCTTCGAAAGCTAGAACTTCACGTGACATCGTCATCGTCCTCAGATCGGTGCCCTGGATGATCCCATGCGCATTCGCATGGCCGGTGGTCACCGACTTCCGACGGGGACGAGAAAGGCGCTGACGTCGAGATGTTCTGTTAAAGCTGCAGGTTTAGCTCTCCTCATCGGAGCGGTGACGCCTGGGTGAACTGCGGACCCTGACGGTTGGATAATCCGTATCGGCAGGTGATGTCAACAGACCGGATGCATCACGGAAATTCATCGCGACTTCACCCGCGCCGCACTTCTCCAAACCATGGACAGGGGTTAGCTTCTCCTTCAAACCCAAGGGAGACCGGCATGCTGAAAATCTATGGCGTCTACAGATCACGCGCGACCCGCATTCTCTGGCTGGCGGAGGAGCTGGGGCTTTCCTTCGAACTGGTCGCGGTCATCCAGGCCTATCGGCTGGCCGATCCCATGGCTGACGGCGCACCGATGAACACGCGTTCGCCGGAATTCCTGGCCGTCAATCCGATGGGCAGCATTCCGACCATCGATGATGACGGGCTGATCCTGAACGAGTCGCTGGCGCAGACGCTCTATATCGCCAAAAAGCAGGGCGGGCCGCTCGCCCCCGCCGATCTTTCAGAAGAGGCAAAGATGCTGCAATGGTCGCTGTTTGCCGCCACGTCGATCGAGACCGAAGCGCTGAAGATTTCCATGGCGGTCAATGAAGGGCGCCTCGACAGTGAGGCGGGTCAGGCGGAGGCCAAGGCAGTGGCGCACATCCTGTCGCGCCCCTTCGGCGTGCTCGAACAGCATTTCGCCACGCATGACTATGCCGTGGGCGACCGCTTCACCGTCGCCGATATCAATCTCGGCGAGATCGTCCGATACGCCCAGGCCTATCAGCCGCTGTTCGACGCCCATCCGAAGACGGCAGCCTGGCTCTCGCGCATCCAGTCGCGCCCGGCCTTCAAGGCGATGTGGGAGACGCGGGTGAAGGAGGGGTGAGTTAACCCTGCTCCGTCACCTTTTTCGGGCGACCGCCCTTGGACCCGTTGGCGCGGCTTGCCGCGATCTTGGCGGGTGAGCGCGACTGGCCGCCACGGCTTTGCGCCTCGTGAAAGGCGCGTGAGCCGAAGACACCGCTCATCAGGCCGGTGATCGTGAAATCGACATCCAGGCTTTCCCAATGCAGGCCGGTCTCGCCGAGAAGCTCGACTTCAGCGAGCTGATCGGTCGTGGCATCGGCCAGACCCTCAAGGGCGCGGGCTGGAACCATGAAGGCTGCGCCATTGGTGAAGTCGACGATGACACGCTCCGTCTTGCGATCAAACCGGGCTGCCATGGGGACAGGACGTTGCGCACGTTCTTGTAGCCATCGGTCCCTTGCGGCCTGAAGTTCCTGATCATCTATGTTAGCCATGATAGCGCCGCCAAATATCTATCAGCATTTCCTGCTGGGCTTCAATCTCATCAACTGCGCGTCTTACGTCCCGATCAGACATGCCGCCCTGGGTGATTACTGTCAGTCGCAAAATATCGATCCGCGCCTCTCCGTCACCATAAACATGCACGTGTGGCGGCTCGTGATCGGCTGTGTAGATCACAAAGCGCATGCCATGCTTGCGAAACACAGTGACCATACAGTACTTTAACCCATCAAGTTGGGTTTTTCAATATCTTCGTTCTTCGCTCCTCACCCCCGCATCACATCCGTCACCCGCACCTCGCCCACTTCGATGCCATTCCAGTTCTTCATGGTCGGATTGGCCATGGCGGCGAGGGCCCGTTGTTCCTGACTGTCCGTCTCGAAATGGCGGGCGAGAAGGGCTGCGATCATCACTTCGGCGGCGCGTGTTGCGCCGTCTTCGCATTTGACGGCGAAGGAGAGGCCCTTTTCCGGCAGGACGGCGCAGAAAACGCCTTCGGCACCGGTCTTGGCGAAGATCTTGCCCGGCGCCACTTCCATGAGGCGGGTGCAAAAGCGTTTGGTGCCGGCGACATAAAAGGGTTCGGCCATGCAGGCATCAAACAGGCGGCGGGCGGCGAGCGCGCGGATCGGCTCCAGCCCCTGCCCCGTGCCGAGTTTGGCAAAGCCATGGGCGAGCCCCTTCAGCGGCACGGCATAGGTCGGGATCGAGCAGCCATCCGTGCCGCAATTGTCATGGGTGAGCGTGGCGCCTGTCAGGCTCTCCATGATGCCGCGGATCGCCTGCTGGATCGGGTGGTCATAGGTGGAATAGCCGGTCGGGTCCTCCCCCGTATGGCAGCAGGTGCAGACAAAGCCCGAATGCTTGCCCGAGCAGTTGTTGTGCAGATTGGTCGGATGGTCGAGGCTGCGCACCTGATCGATCAGGACCGGCTGATTGAACGACCAATGGGCACCGCATTCGAGCGTGGTTTCATCGCGCCCGGCAGAGGCCAGCATGCGAGCGGCGGTCGTGACGTGTTCCGGCTCACCGGAATGGGAGGCGCAGGCAAGCGCCAGTTCCTTGTTGCCGAAGCCATAGGCATCGGCGGCACCGCTTTCGACCAGCGGCAGGGCCTGCATGGCCTTGCAGGCCGAGCGCGGAAAGACGGCGGACTCGATCTCGCCTGCGGAAAAGACAATCCCGCCATCGCCATCGACCACGACGGCCATGCCGCGATGGCGGCTCTCGACGATGTGACCGCGGGTGACCTCGACCGTGACTGGATTGTTCATGCTGTGCCTCAATATGTTCCTGTTGTTCCTGCTACATAGCGCAGTCCCACCCAATGCACGAGGTCCACGATTGAAAACCGCCTTGCGTCTCTTGTCCGTCCTGATCCTTGTCTTCATCCTGCCGAGCCTGGTTTCGGCGGGGCTTTGGGCAACACAGGAACGACCGGCGCGCTGGAGCGAGGCGAAATGGGGATCGGCCGGTATCCTGCCGCGTGCCGCGCAATCGCCGGAAGCGGCGATCTATGTCTATTCCGCCATGACCGGCGGCATGAAGGGGGCGCTGGCGAGCCATGCCTGGATCGTGACCAAGGAAAAGGGTGGCGAATACAAGCGCTATGACAAGGTGGGCTGGGGCTCGTCCCCCATCCGGCGCAACCACCGTGCGCCCGATGCCTATTGGTATTCCAACCCGCCGCGACTGGTCACGTCCGTCCATGGTGCCGAAGCGGAGGCGCTGATCCCCAAGGTGGAAGCCGCTATTGAAAGCTATCCGCATGGTGAGGCCGGTGGTTACCGGATCTATCCGGGGCCGAACTCCAATACATTCGTGGCGCATGTGCTGCGTTCCGTGCCGGAACTGGATGCCGTGCTGCCGGCGGATGCGGTGGGGCGCGATTACCTGCCGCATGGGGCCTTCTATGCGCTGGATGAAGACGGGCGCGACCTGCATCTGAGCCTTGGCGGCTTGGCCGGCTTGTCCGTTGGCGCGCGCAGCGGTTTCGAGGTCAATTTCCTCGGGCTGGTGGCTGGTGTCGATGTCGCGCCTCTGGCGCTGAAACTGCCGGGCTTTGGCACGATGGCCTGGGAATAATCGGGTCGCAAATACCTCCGCCAAGGCCATCAATCAAAACACCGGGAATCAAAAGAGCCACCCGAAGGTGGCTCCCATGAAATTTGGTCCGCAACCGAACCGGGATGGCGAAAACCATCCGCAGGAAGGTCGTATCAGGCCGAGGGCTGCCCCGTCGAGACCGTTACCTTTCCAAAGCCCAAACCGCGGAGCGAAATCTCACTAGACATTGGATCACCTTCCTTTCGTTACGTTGACGACATGAGAAAGGTAGGCTCGATTTGCCGACTTGGCAAGGCGGCGACCCAAAATTGGGGTGCACCGAGATTTGTCCGCATTTTTCAGCAGGGCTGCGTCGTTCACGACTGAAGCTGGCGGGACTGGCTGCTGGCCGGTCGCGGCGGCACCTGGATATCGGTAGGCGCCAGCCCTGCCCTCAGCCGTTCGGCCATCATCCGATAGGCATCCTCCAGATGACGGCAGAGCCGTTCTGCATCAAAGGCCGGGCTGCGGACGCGGGCGCGCTCGATACGCTGGCGCAGTGCCAAGAGGCGGAAGGGATCGTGCACAAGGGTTGCGGCCGCCTCCACCACTTGCGAGGACCGGGCAAAGATCAGATCCGGCAGACCAAGCGCCTGAAGCAGGCTGGCCGTCTGCCGCCCGGCGGCGGTCTGGCCGCTAAGCGTCAGAACCGGGACCCCGGCAAAAAGGAAATCCGCTGCCTGGGGCGTATTGGCCGGGAGAGTGTCCAGCGCAAGATCCGCAAGGCCCAGACGCGTCAGATGAGCTTCATGCGGCATGGGATCCGCGTGGAGAATACGAGAGGGGCATATGCCATGCCCGGCGAGCGCCTGAATGATGTTGCGGCCAGGCAGCGCGTGCGGCCGCTGCAGCCACAAAAGGGCCTCCGGAATGGCGGTGATGACCGAGGCCCAGAGCGCGAGCGTTGCGGAATTGAGATGATAGGCGGGGGCAAAACCCGCGATCACCAGCGCTTCTTCCGGCAGCGGATCGCCCGCTGTCACCGTCGTTGCACGATCAGCGAGTTCGACCGGCATGCGCTTTCCCTGTGGGAGGGCGCATTCCGGCAGGACACAATGATGGTGGGACGCAAGGCGGCGGCCTTCCTCGCTCAAGAGGACGGCATCGGTGATCCGGTAGTCGCAGCCGAGGCCCTCGGGCATGCGGGGCAGCGGACCGGGGAAGACCGGCCAGGCCAGTTTCAGCGGGACTTTCAGGTGATCGACCAGACAGCGACGCCCACCGAGCGTGGGACCTTTGAGGTCAACGAGGATATCGATGCCATGGCGGTGGATTTCGGAGGCTGCGGCGGCGTCATCAAGCGAGGCGATTGAAATGCGCCGATGGCCTGAGAGTTGCGGTTCCGGCCGCTGCGGGAGGCGCCCATCATCGAACAGACAGATCTCGAAACGGCTGCGATCATGCTGCGCCAGTACGGCCATGATGGTGTCTGCCGAGCGCGCATCATCAAACTGGTCGTGAAGATAGCCGATGCGCAGGGGCTGATCGGCGGGTCTGATCGCATATCTCGGCGGCGGGCGCGCCTCTTTCGGCCAGCGCGTTTCCTGGACGGGCCGATGGGCCATGGCCTCATCCTCGGCCCAGAGAACACGGCTTGCTGCCGGTTCCCTTCCAAGAAGGGCGGCGGCAAAGCCGCTGTCGGGACTTGCCATCAGAGTGCGGTGGCGGGCAAGGCACTCCCAGTCGAGCATTTCGCGCGCGAGCGTGAAGCGCGCCGATGCCAGAAAGGGATCGAAGGGGCGGTTGTGCATTTCCTCATCGAGGAGTTCGGCCAGCCTCTCAAACTGACCGGTTCGGCGCAGAAGATTGGTCAAAAGCGAAAACTGGCGCTGATCCTCAAGATCGAGCAGATCGAGCAGCAGGCAGGCCTGCCACAGGCGTCCGGACGCAAAAAGCCGGCCCGCCAGATCAAAGGCTGCGGTGACGACCGCGCGGCAGATGTCGGACTGGTGCAAACGCTCGGCCAGCAGGGCGGCAGACTGCAGATGGGCAATCGCAGCATCCGGCTTGCCCACGTCCCGGCGGACATGCTGGCGCGCAAGGGGAGCGGCACCACAGAGCAGCAAGGCCAGCGCCCTGGCATGGTCCCTCCTCTGCGCATGCCGGCGTCTTGCCATTGCGGCTGGTCTCCATGGTCTGGCCCTGGAACGGTCTGGCCCTGGACATGCCATGGACAGATCAAGGGCTCAGCCGCAAGAATCACCAGGTTCACATCCCGCTCTCAGGCCAAGGAGTGTGGCGTCCCCGCTCCAAGACTGTCAATCTAACCGCGATCACATCACCAGGACTTGCCGCTGTTGCGGCCTGCCGTTGCCGATGCCGGAGGCGGGCGCCGATTTCAGGCGGCGACCTCCTCGCGCACATCATCAAGCAGCATATGGGCGGTGATGTATTTGATCCTGTAGGACACGCCGCTATCGGCTGTCGCCTCTTCGGTGCCGCCATCGGCGGGATGCCAGGCGTGGTAATGGGGATTGTTGACGATCAAGGTGACGGCCTTGCCGGCAAAGCGGCCATCGAGGCGGTAGCGCTTTTCGGCAAGCGGCCAGATGCGCTGGAAATCCTCTTCCGTGATGCGGATGCGCAAGGCGGCTCTTTGCGTGCTGGCGGCTGGCGCGGCATCCCGCTCGGATCTTGGAATATCCAGCATCACCTCTTCGGCACCATCAAAGATGCCTTTCAACTCCTCAGGCCACATGCGCCTCATGAACAATCCTCCCCTGTTATCGGCTCCTCAACCGAAGATGAAGGTAGCGTGACGCTCACCTTGAGGCAAACGACATATGCAGGGGACACGAAAGTCTCGCGGGCACGAGCCGCATCGCGGCTCAGCCTGCCGATCCCGGTTGACCGCACATGTCGGGCAGGCGACACTTGCTTTCGAGAATGGGAGGAGAAGACATGGACGAAACCATCCGCTGGCGGAACATGCGCACCGCCCCGAGAGACGGCAGCCGCATTCTGGTGACCATCCGGGCATCCGAGCAGGGACCGGGCGCCGTCGATCTCGTCTACTGGTCAAATGGCGATCGCTTCGGTGCTGATGGCTGGCGCTCCGCCGATTCGACGCCGGGGGTGATCATTTCCTATGCCGAGCCGGAGCTGAAATGCTGGATGCCGCTGCCGGGGGTCAACATGGAGGCCATGGTGCGGCCACCGGCCTGGGAGGGCAAGGACGAGACAGAACTGGATGGCTCGGGGATCTGAACCGGGCAGCCGTCAGTCAAAGATCTTGGCGATGACCTTCTGTTCGGCCTCTTCCCATCGGCGCACAAGCGCGCCGACCTCTTCGATCTCGTCATCGCTCAGGTGATGGGCGCCGTCCTTGGTGATGCGCGACAGGCTGAACGGTTTGCCCACACTGGCGGAGGTGAGATCCAGCGCCTGCAGGACGCGCAGGACCGCGGCACAGCCGAACTTCACCGAGCGCTCGGCAAAGTGAAAATGCGAAAGCAGCGAACCCGCCTGCTGGGCCATGGGCGCGCCGCTGCCGATCGCGTGGAAGCCGATATCGGTATAGTGGCCGATCATGCCGGACGGCGTGATCTCGTAAATCCATGGCTCGCCATCGCGCCATCCGGCAGCCATTACATAGGCCGAGGGCGTGCCGCCGCCCTCCTCGCCCGGCACATCCTCGATGAAGGTCTCGTAGTGATGGCGCAGGATCGGCAGGACATGGCCCTGCAAGGCACGACCAATGTCAGAGGCCTCCAGGATGGCCGCGCTGTTTTCATTGAAGCAGCGTTTGACATCGTTCAGCACCGAGCGCGCACCACTGCCACCCCAGGCTGCCGCCTCGCCCAAGGGGTGCAGCTTTTCGGCCGGATAGGTCATGCCCCGCCCCTTGTCGGTGATCTGCGAATCCGATCCCAGCACCACACCATCTTCACACACGGTGGCCAGCACGACAGTCATTCAGCGCTCCTTTCCCGGTCTTGCGCGCGCGACACGGCGAGGTGTCGCGAGCGTTACGCCAAGGCAAGACGCTTGCGGTGCGGAGGGCGTTCCATTTGGGGGGATTTGGGGGGCAAGAAGGAGTGCGAGTGTGTGGGAGGCGCTTTCAGTTAGGTCGTTTGGAGCTCGCAGGACGTTTCCCAAAAGCCGTCGTTGCTCAAGCTGCGCCCCGAGATTCTTGAGAAGGCGGGCGGCGCCTGATCACCGCTGCGTGCGGTTAACCGCATACCGGACTTGCGCGATGCCCGATACCCACAATAGATTGTAGTCCAACGTGCTTCCCGTTCGGGTAAACGGAGCTACAACTTGGCATGCCTAATCTCAAATCCGTGCAGATGCTACTTCTTGACGACGTTTTCCGCATGGGTAGCGGGTACGTCCTGAATTTTTCGGACAAGACTTTCGGAAAATTCTTTCGCGAAGAAGTCGGCATCGACATTGATCATCCCCGTTACTCGGTCGAAGGTGGATCGAAAGCCAAACGCTTCCGATATTTCGTCCAGAATGAAAGCCTGCCGGCCGTGGTTAAGGCCATCAAGGCCCTGTGGGACTACCGTCAGGCCCTTATGGAACGGGACGGCGAACAGGAAACACTAGCCAATATCGATAACCGAATGGAGGCCCTGATCTCAAGCATTGGTGGCCAATGGGACAAACCGACGCCCTCAGCGCCGCCGACGTCTGCCATCGTGCTGGATCCCACCAAAGTGGCCGGTTTCACCAAGCGATTGCTTGATCTTGGTTCGCTCGCCCCCCATCCGCGTGGCTACGCGTTCGAGCAGTTTCTGCGCGACCTGTTCGACGCCTACCGCTTGGAAGCCCACAAGGGGTTTCGGAACCGAGGCGAGCAGATCGACGGAAGCTTCCAGCTCGACGGTCATACCTATCTCTTAGAAGCGAAATGGCAGAATGCGCCATCGAATGCGGCCGATCTCCACGTGTTTCAGGGCAAGATCGGGGAGAAATCCGACTGGTCGCGTGGTCTTTTTGTCAGCTATGCGGGCTTCTCGGCAGATGGTCTGGCCGCATTTGGCCGTGCCAAGCGGATCATTTGCATGGACGGTTTAGACATGCATGAAGCCCTGTCGCGTGGCATATCCCTCGACAAACTGCTTCGGGATAAAGCCCGGAAAGCCGCCGAGACGGGCCTGCCATTTGTGCGGGTGAGCGATCTATGAAGAAGCTAACTGAACTGACCGCAACCGAGGCAAAGGCGCATTTTCTTAAGGACACGAGCTATTTCAATGGGGACTTTCCAGAGTACCTGAATTTTGGCCCGATCATCACGGACGTTGCCGCCGCACTCAAGGATGGTCATTTCTCGGGTGTCAAAAGCTCGAATCCCGACCATTTGTCAGACGTGAATCACATCTTTCTCTCCAACAAGGATGGACGGTTTGCGTGGCGTCCCTTGGAGTTGATACACCCCGTCATCTACGTATCGCTGGTCAACTTGATATGCGACGAAGGCAATTGGAAGCAGATCCTCGCGCAATTAGCCAGTTTCGAAGGCGGAGCCGTAGATTGTTGCAGCTCACTGGTGATGTCGGTCGACGATCAGTCCGACCAAGCTGCGCAGATCCAGAGCTGGTGGCAGCAGGTCGAACAGAGTTCGCTGCTTCATTCGCTCGACTTTACGCATATCCTGCATACCGATGTCACGGACTGCTACGGCTCCCTGTATACCCACAGCATCGCTTGGGCACTGCATGGCCTCGAGGCAGCAAAGAAAGGGAAGACAGATAAGAAGCTCTTGGGCAACCAGATCGACGGCCATATACAGGCGAGCCGCTACGGCCAGACCAATGGCATCCCCCAAGGTTCCGTCCTCATGGATTTCATCGCCGAAATCGTCCTTGGCTATGTCGATCACCTGATAACTGAAGAGCTGGGTCCGCCGGCCGACTTCCGGATCCTGCGCTACCGAGACGACTATCGCATTTTCACCAATAGCGACGAGCATGCAGTGAGAATCCTTAAGGTCGTCAGCGACACCTTGCGAACCGTTGGCATGAAGCTGGGCGTGTCGAAGACCGTGTCGGCCACCAATGTCATCGAAGGGTCGATCAAACCAGATAAACTTGCCGGAATCGACCTTCAGGATCTCGGCGAGGCGAACGCGAAGACCATACAGAAGCAATTGATGCGCTTGCATGCCTTCGGTCGCCGTTTCCCCAACAGCGGCGCGTTGAAGCGCTTAGTTGGAGAGATGCATACCAAAATCGCCAAGCAGAAGATGACGCCCGACGATCTCGGGGTACAGGTTGCGATTGCCACGGATATCGCAATGGTGTCGCCAGGCACGTTCCCGGCCGTGGCTGGCATCCTGAGCCACCTGATCTCCATCGCGTCGCAGGATGAAAAAGAGGCCTTGTGGGGCCATGTCCATAAGAAGATGTCCCGACTTCCTTATAATGGATACCTTGAAATCTGGCTGCAGCGGGTCACCAAGCCAAAGGCCGTGGGATTGGAATTCGTCAGCAAGGAGCCGATCTGCCAGATCGTCAACGGGAAGCCAGAACCGTTGTGGAACAACGATTGGATCGGATCGAAGGCTGTCCTGAAGGCACTCGACGTTTCCAAGATCGTTGTTGCGGACGCCGCCGATACCAAGGAGACGATCGAGCCCGAAGAGATAGAGCTGTTTATCAAGAATGCGTGGTCCTATTGACCTCAGGTCAAAGCGGGCGAGCACGTATATGGGAGGAGTAAGCCTCATCCGGGGCATCTTATCTCGCGAGGCGATCTCGTACAGCAACTCGGTCCGGCAAGAGCAATGACCGCATCCGACAGCCATTCCATTCCCCTCCCCGCCCCACCCCCAAACAGCCCTCCCCCCATCATCCACCCTCGCGCGCCGTCGCCACAGGCTCCGTCACCAGCTTGAACGCCGCCAGTTCCTCCGGGGTCAGGTAATAGAGCCGGTCGGGCGGGGTTTCGAGCGCGTGGAGCCAGAGGCCGGGTTCGACGCCCATGTCGTCCAGATGGCGGGCGATGCGGGCGGTGGTGCTCTGGGCGCCGGACATGGCCTGTTCGGGGGATGGGCGGTCCTCGCCGCCATTGAAGACCTGGTGGACGCCGAGGATGGCGTCTTCTTCGGCCTCGCGCGCCAGGCCGCCGGCAAAGACGAGCGGGCAGGAGGAGGCGCAGAGCGCTTTGGAGGCGACTTTCGTCGTCAGGCCCTTTTCGCGGATGAGGGTCGACATGGACAGCGCATCGTCGACGGAGCCGCCGGGAGAATTCAGCAGGATCAGTTTCACATATTCGCCACGCGCGGCGATTTCTTCGGCGAAGCGGTCGCCAGCGCCCAGATCGATTGCCCCTTCCGCCTTCAACACGCCGCCGGGCATGAGCTCGAAGCGCATGGGCTGGCGCAGCACCTCCGGCGCGGTTTCCGGCTGGACGAGTGGCATTTGCGGCATGCCGTCTGTCAGCGCTGGCGGAAGCACCGGCCTCTGCGTCGTCATCGGGTCATAACCGGGCAGTTCCGCCCTTGCGAGCGTCATTTCCCTGAGATCGACAAAGAGGAAGGCCGCTGCCGCCGCCAGAAGGCCGAAGAAGGCGGTGCGCATCAACAGCGCGTCGTCTGCGCGCATAAACGCCGTCTTCAAACGCTGGAACAGCGAGGCGGGTCTCACGCGGGCGGCCCCTTTCGCGGTGCCTTGGCCGCCGTATCGAGGCTGGTGATGTTGCTCTCCGTGCGGGCCGGTTCGTCCTCATTTTCCGCCTGTTGAAGGGCCTGTTCCACATCCATGCCCTCCTTGACATCCATGCCCTGGCGGCTCAGCGCCCGCTGGACCTCCATTGCCTCCAGAAGTTCGGCCGCCGTGATCCGCTGGGCAAAGGGCATGCGCTCCTCCTGCCGCCGGATCGCGCCATGGACAACGGCGAGGATGAAGACGAGGACGGCGGGCAGGAGGTCAATCGAGATCGCCCCTGCCCAGGCCGGAATGAAATCGGCGGCATAGCGCAACACGGCTTCCGCCGAGGAGAGCGGCACGAAGCGGCGTTCGGGGACGGGTTCGCGGGCGAGAATGTCGTCTGCGGCCCGCGACAGCACCTCAGACTGGGCGGAAACCGAGGCGCGGATCGTCTGCATGACCTGATCCTGACGCTCTGCCAGATCCCCTGCCCGGCCATCTGCGACCGGGGCGATGAAGCCGAGCGAGAGGTCTTCCGCCGCGCGCTTGACGGAAGGGGCAATCGAGGTCTGTTCCAGCGCGGTGATGACGCCGGACAGCGCCACGACTTCTGCCGAGAAGTCATCACTGCGGGGCGCAACGGCGCCGGGAGCGGAAACCAGTGTGCGCATGGTTGCCAGATGCGCCCTGCCCTGATCGAAGAGGGTTGTGACCCGTTCGCGGGAGGCGATGATGCCGGTTTCAAGCTCGCTCAACTGGGCCGACATCTGCGTCAGCAGCTGGACAACGCTGCCCGCTCCCGTCGTGCCCGTCAGCGCGCCGTTCTGGCGCTCGTCTTCGGCAAGCCTTGAGAAGCGCTCCGAGGTTCGCTGGATATCCGGCAGCAGGCTCTGGGCTGCCAGGGCATTTTGATGCGCCCGGTCGAGATCGGCGGTGTAATCCTGCACGGTTTCGGCGAGATGCTGTTCAAGGGCGGCGGAGCCGGCCAGCGCTGCCGCATTCAGCCAGCTCGACATGGCGATGATCATGGCGCAGCCAAGCGCCATGACGCCGATCATGGCGCTGCGCGCCGCCGTACCCGTCACATGCGGATAGAAGCGCGCCATATAGGACCAGAAGGCATAGATCGCGACCGAGACCGAGGCCGAATAGATGATGGCCGCGAAGAAGACCGCCGTTGGCGAACCATCCAGAAGGCTGCGCACCCCAAGATAGGTGTAGACGCCCGACGCCAGCGCCAGCACGGCCAGCGCAAAGCGCGTCATGGTTTCGACGGCCAGAACGCCATCCTGCAAACGATGCGATGCGCCAAGCGCCATGAGGACCTCCGACAGGGATGCAGGTTTTAACAGGTTCTTAAGAAGGGGGCGAAATGAAGGCCTTGGCGCGGGATGTGATCGGCGGTCCTGTCACAGAAGAGGGAGTCTGGCCCCTGCCCCTCACCCCAGCTTCAGCACAATCTTGCCGATATGGGCCGAGCTTTCCATCAGCCTGTGGGCCTCGACCACTTCTTCGAACGGCATGACCGCGTGGATGACCGGGGCGACATCGCCCGCCTCCAAAAGCGGCCAGACTTCCGAGAGAAGCTCGTCGCGGATTGCCTGTTTCTCTTGCCCGCTGCGCGGGCGCATGGTGGAGCCGGTGACGGTCAGTCGCTTGACCATGATGGGGCGCAGATCGACCTTGTCTGCCGTTGACCCGCCGAGAAAGGCGATGATCGACAGACAGCCGTCCTTGGCGAGCGCTTTCAGATTGCGCTCGAAATAGGCAGCCCCCACCATGTCGAGAATGATATCGACGCCCTTGCCGGCCGTTTCTTCCTTCACGATCTCGACGAAGTCTTCCGTCTTGTAGTTGATCGCGCGTTGGGCGCCGAGATCCATGCAGGCGGCGCATTTTTCCGCCGAACCGGCTGTCGCATAGACCGTTGCGCCAAAGCTTTTGGCGAGCTGGATCGCGGTGGTGCCAATGCCGGACGAGCCGCCATGGATGAGCACGGTTTCCCTTTCGGTCAGCCCGGCCATCTGGAAGAGATTGGCCCAGACGGTGAAGAAGGTTTCCGGCAGTGCCGCTGCCTTCACGGCATCATAACCCTTCGGATAAGGCAGGGCCTGGGAGGCCGGCACGGTGCAATATTCGGCGTAGCCGCCACCATTGGCGAGCGCGCAGACATGGTCGCCGATCTCAAACCCGCTCACGCCTTCGCCAAGCGCCACGACTTCGCCGGCAATCTCGAGACCCAGCACCGGGCTGGCACCGGGCGGCGGCGGATAGGCACCCTGGCGCTGGGCGACATCCGGCCGATTGACGCCCGCGGCCTCGACCCGAACGAGAATGTCCCCCTTTGCAGGCTCCGGCACGGGACCGGTTGCGACCGCCATCACCTCCGGGCCGCCATGACCTTTGAGTTCAACAAACCGCATGCTCTTCGGGCTCACCATCGCGCGCATCTCCCTCGTGATTGCCAAGGGTTCGACATAGAGCAGCGGGGTTGTGATGAAAAGAAGGCTCATTGCCACGGGTGGATTGGGGCTATCGCAGGGCGAGCTGAACTGCGCCCAGCGCAGTTCAAATCTCCCGTTTGACAATGATGGAGAATTTAGCCCCGACCATAGACATCAAAAGCGAGGCCGCTTTCGCTGTCTTTTGCCTTTTTCTTGAGTTCGGCGATGGCAGTCCCGATGCGGTTGACATCGTCGATGACCAGGCCTTTCGGCAGTTCGAGCACGCCGATCGAGCAGCGTAGAAGGTCGAAGTCGCGTTCCTGGCCGTGGCGGTCGATACCGCGAATGCTGCCGTTCTTGCGGTCGCTCTCGGAATAAAGCTGGATCACGTCGTCATGGAAATCCGACAGCAGGCGGTCGAGTATTTCGGTCAGTTCCTCGCGCGTCCAGTCAGAGACGCCGATGAAGAAATCATCGCCGCCGACATGGCCGAGGAAATCGCCATCGGAGAAGAAATAGCGGCGCAAGAGCGCGGCAAAGAGGCTGATGGCATGATCACCCAGGTGGAAACCGTAGTGATCGTTGAACGGCTTGAAATTGTCGAAATCGCAATAGCAGAAGAAGCGGGTTTCATCACCGTCGCGGGCAATATCCTGCATGAAATCGCGGATGGCGAGATTGCCCGGCAGGCTGGTCAGCGGGTTCTGGTCCTGCGCGGTCTTCAGCTGTTTTTCGTTGATGATGCGGATCAGCGATGCGGCGGAGACGACGCCGGCATAGCGCATGTTTTCGGTCAGGATGACGCAGTCGGAGCCTTCCATATTGGCGAAGATCGTCATCAGGCGTTCTGCATCAGCATCGAGGCCGACGATGGGCGCGCGGTCGACGAAATGGGAGATCGCCCGCTCATAAACCTTGTTCTTCAAAAGATCACGACCGAAGGGCTGGTAGATGAATTCCTTCAGGTGCCTCTCATTGATGATGCCGCGCGGTTCGCCATTGGCGTTCAGCACCGGGAAGAAGGACTGACCCGGATTGCGGCGGAAGAGATCAAAGACGTGGTCGATGTTCTCGTGCTCGTAAACGGTCGGCAGATGCTCGATCTGCTTGCGGATCAGGATCTCGTCCAGCGACTGCGTGCTACGGCGAACCTTGCCCACGAGTTGGAGATGGGGAAAGGCGCCCTTCAATTCACTGACCAGCGTTGTCGGGCGGGCAATGTACCAGCCCTGCACCAGATCGACGCCGAAATCCCTGCAGGCGACGAATTCGGCTTCGGTCTCGATGCCCTCGGCAATGACCCGCACACCCAGCACATGGCAGAAATTGACGATGTTCTTGACCAGGTGGCGCTTGCGCGGATCCGCATCAATGCCGGAGATGAAGTGGCGGTCGATCTTCACATAGTCGACCGGATAATCGCAAAGCAGCTTGATTTCGCCGTGGCCGACACCGAAATCATCGATGGCCAGCTTGAAGCCGGTGCGGCGCAGGCGCGTGATCAGATCGGCAAATTCCGGCACGCGGGTGTTGTCGAAGCGTTCCGACAGCTCGAAGCAGATGGAGGATGGCGGGATGGCCGCCGTCGCGAGCTGCTCCAGCAGGGTGTCGACCAGCGCATTGCCCCGGGCAATCAGGCGCACATCAAGATTGATGAAGAGGGTGGCGTGGCTGCAATCGGGCACGGTTGCGAATTTGGCAAGCGCCCGGCTTGCGACCATCTGTTCCAAAGGCAAAAGCTGGTCGGTTTCAGCCGCCTGATCGAGAAGATCGAGCGGCGACGAAAAGCCGATCCGGTCATGGCCGCGCATCAGGCTTTCATAGCCGAAGACAGCCCCCGTCCCGACTTCGACGATCGGCTGGAAGGCGTTTTCGACCACCAGCTTGGCAAGGGTTACAAGCTGATCGCTGGCGAAGCGACGCAGCACTCCAAGATCTTCCGCCACGCCTGCGCCCATTAGAGATCTCTCCAATATCCATTTGTTTTTATGAAGATAAATCTGGGTGACAATCGTCAACAAAGCCTTTCCCTTGTGTGACAACTGGATGAAAGTTTTGCGTCAAAACCCATGATGCAGGCTGTGCGGTGACGGGGCAGCACCGCGAAGACAATTCACGCAATCACGAACCACGCCGCCATGCATCGCCTCTTCAAAGCCTCAGTTTTTTCTTGATTGATCAGTCAATCAAAATTAAGATTGTCAATAACAGGAGACGGAAATGCCGAAGATCGGAATGGAACCCCTGCGTCGCAAGGCGCTGGTTGACGCTGCTTTGAAAACCATCGGCCATCATGGCTCGCTGACCGTCACCATGTCGGAGATTGCCCGCGAGGCTGGCGTGTCACCGGCGCTCGCCCATCATTATTTTGGCTCGAAGGAGCAATTGCTGATCGAAACGATCCGCTCGCTGCTGAGACAATTGCGGACCGATGCCGTGGCGGGTCTGACTGCGGCTGAAACGCCGCGCGCGCGGGTCTCGGCCGTCATTCGCGTGTCGTTCCAGGCCGACCAGTTCGCGCCGGAAGTGGTCGCCGCCTGGCTTGCCTTTTACTCGGAAGCACAGCGCTCGGAAGAGGTGCGCCGGCTGCTCGTCGTCTATGCGCGGCGGCTGCATTCCAACCTGATGTCGGGCTTGAAGCCACTTTGTGGCGCGGAAGACGCGGGCAGGATTGCCGATGGCGCTGCCGCCATGATCGACGGGCTCTATATCCGGCAATCTCTGAAGGCCGCACCCTTGTCGATTGATGCCTCTGTCGCATTGGTCGAGGATTATGTGACGGGGCAGCTCGCCGCCCACCCTCCCCTTGAGGGGGAGGGTCGGACCAAAGGTCCGGGTTGGGGTGAACCGTGACGACCGCAATGACGCTTGACAACAAGATCACCCCCGCCCGCCGCATTGCGGCGACCTCCCCCCCTCAAGGGGGAGGTGGAGAGAAACCAACGGTCTGGAGACAGGACATGAAAGCCCAACCGCAAGCCTCGCATTTCATTGACGGCGAATATGTCGAGGATAGAGCCGGAACCGTTATCGAGAACGTGTATCCGGCAACCGGCGAGGTGATCGCACGGTTGCATGCAGCAACGCCTCAGATCATCGAAAAGGCGATTGCGTCAGCCAAGCGGGCGCAGAAGGAATGGGCTGCGTTCAGCCCGACCGCGCGTGGCCGTGTGTTGAAGAAGGCCGCCGAGATCATGCGGACCCGCAACCGCGAGCTCTCCGAGCTCGAGACGCTCGATACCGGCAAGCCGATCCAGGAAACCATTGTCGCCGACCCCACCTCGGGTGCCGACAGTTTCGAATTCTTTGGCGGCATTATCGCGAGTGCGATGAATGGCAGCCAGATCCCGCTGGGTGGCGACTGGGCTTACACGAAGCGCGTGCCGCTCGGCGTCGTCGTCGGCATCGGCGCCTGGAACTATCCGCAGCAGATCGCCTGCTGGAAGGGCGCGCCTGCACTTGCCGCCGGCAATGCCATGGTCTTCAAGCCGTCGGAAGTGACGCCGCTCGGCGCCTTGAAAATCGCCGAGATCCTAATCGAAGCGGGGGCACCGAAGGGTGTCTTCAACGTCATTCAGGGCGACCGCGAGACCGGGCCGCTGCTCGTTTCCCATCCTGATGTGGCCAAAGTGTCGCTGACCGGCTCCGTGCCGACGGGCCGCAAGGTCGCGGGCGCAGCCGCCTCGCAGCTGAAACATGTCACCATGGAACTCGGCGGCAAGTCACCGCTCGTCGTCTTCGACGATGCCGATATCGACAGCGCGATTTCGGGCGCCATGCTCGGCAATTTCTATTCGACCGGCCAGGTCTGCTCGAACGGTACGCGTGTCTTCGTGCACAAGGCGATCAAGGACACTTTCCTCACCCGGCTGAAGGCCCGCACCGAGGCGATCGTGATCGGCGACCCGCAGGACGAGGCGACGCAGATGGGGCCGATGGTCTCGCTCGCGCAGCGCGAAAAGGTTCTGTCCTATATCGACAAGGGCAAGGCGGAGGGCGCAACGCTCGTCACCGGCGGCGGCATTCCGAACAGCGTCACGGGTGAAGGCTTCTACATCCAGCCGACCGTCTTTGCCGATGTCACCGACGACATGACCATTGCCCGCGAGGAGATTTTCGGGCCGGTCATGTGCGTGCTCGAATTCGAGGACGAGGCAGAGGTGATCGCGCGGGCCAATGCCACCGAATTCGGCCTCTCGGCCGGTGTGTTCACCGCCGATTTCTCCCGTGCGCATCGCGTGGTCGATCAGCTGGAGGCCGGCACGCTCTGGATCAATACCTATAATCTCTGCCCGGTCGAAATTCCCTTCGGCGGGTCCAAGCAGTCGGGCTTCGGCCGCGAGAATTCGGCAGCGGCGCTGGAGCATTATACCGAGCTGAAGACGGTTTACGTCGGCATGGGCAAGTGCGAGGCGCCGTATTGAGATGAACGCGGCCGTCGCGCGAGTTTGCCCCCCTCTGCCCTGCCGGGCATCTCCCCCACCGGGGGGGAGAGTGGATGGCGGCTGGGCGCCCGGTCAGCGGCAAATGTTGAGCGCTCAGCCAACGCGACGTTCGCGAGTCAAAGCGGTGGCGGCCACTCTCCCCCCGTGTGGGGGAGATGTCGGCGGAGCCGACAGAGGGGGGTATCCCCGGCGACAGAAAGACGGGCATTGCTTCGCCCCCCTCATCCGCCCTTCGGGCACCTCCCCGGTAGGGAGAAGAGGGAGCGCAGGGCGCGGGCGGATACTCCTCTGCCCTCGGGGAGAGGATGGCCGAGCGAAGCGGAGGCCGGGTGAGGGGGCGGCGCTGTCGCGACTTCAGCGGGCTCGCAGCTACGGTCGGTCACACCACGATATCGTCGAGATCGACCTTGAGCGCCACCGCAATCCGCTTCAGCACATCGACGGAGCCGGTCTTCTTGCCGCTCTCGATTTCCGACAGATAGGGCTGGGAGATGCCGGCAGCGGTCGCAAGCTCGGAGACGGAGAGTTTGCGGTAATTGCGGAAAACGCGAACGGGGTTTTCGCCGTTGGCGCGCGCCTCGACTATATCCAGAGGCCAGACCTCCTGTCCTGCAGAGATCTCAGCCAGTACGGCACTCGCTTCCAGTCCGTCAACAAGGTCTTCGTAGTCTTCTTCACTGAGCAACACATAGCCCTTGCCTTCAATTTCAATTCTCTGAATGCGTCCCATTGCCTCTCATTCCTTATAGATGCTGCCACGTGGACCGGCTGCCACGACCAGGACAATCCTACCCTGGTCATCAATGATCACGCGGTCGTCGGCAACCCTGATGCGCCAGAGTGGAAGGCCCTTCATCTTCTTAATGTCGACCCTTTCGCCGCGCGCATAGGCTTTGACCTTTGCGATAATCGCGAGACGGCGCTTGGGTTGCATGCTTTGCAGCGCCTTGTCGGCACGCTGCGATACGACAACTTCCTTCATCCCAGCACCGTCGCTCTCCGCGATGTCGTTGCCAAGGAATATAGCGCATCGCGATACCCCTGTCACTCTCGTCATTGAACTTCGGACTGCACTCATGACCATGCAAGCAGACTTCATCATCATCGGCTCCGGCTCCTCCGGTTCGGCACTGGCCTACCGCCTCTCCGAGGACGGCAAGCACAGCGTTATGGTGCTCGAATATGGCGGGTCGGATATCGGCCCGTTCATCCAGATGCCGGCAGCGCTTGCCTGGCCGATGAGCATGAAGCGCTATAATTGGGGTTATCTTTCCGAGCCCGAGCCGCACCTCAACAACCGGCGGATCACCGCCCCGCGCGGCAAGGTGATCGGTGGGTCGTCCTCGATCAACGGCATGGTCTATGTACGCGGTTCGGCGGATGATTTCGACGGCTGGGAGGAGAGCGGCGCCAAGGGCTGGGCCTATGCCGATGTGCTGCCTTACTTCAAGCGGATGGAGAACTCGCATGGCGGCCAGGAGGGCTGGCGCGGCACGGATGGGCCGCTGCATGTCCAGCGCGGGCCGGCGAAGAACCCCTTGGTGCGCGCCTTTGTCGAGGCGGGCCGCCAAGCCGGCTTCGAGACGACGGAAGACTATAACGGCGAGAAGCAGGAAGGCTTCGGCCTGATGGAGCAGACCATCTGGCGCTCCCGCCGCTGGTCTGCCGCCAATGCCTATCTCAAACCCGCCATGAAGCGTGGCAATGTCGAGCTGGTGCGCTGCTTTGCCCGCAAGATCGTCATCGAAAACGGCCGGGCCACCGGCGTCGAGATCGAGCGGAATGGCAAAATCGAGGTGGTGAAGGCCAATCGCGAGGTCATCGTCTCGGCCTCGACCTTCAACTCGCCGAAACTCCTGATGCTCTCGGGCATCGGACCGGCCCAGCATCTGAAGGACATGGGCATCGAGGTGAAGGTCGATCGGCCGGGTGTGGGCGCCAACCTGATGGACCATATGGAGTTCTACTTCCAGCAGGTCGCGACCAAACCCGTCTCGCTCTATTCCTGGCTGCCCTGGTTCTGGCAGGGGGTGGCTGGCGCACAATGGCTGTTTTCCGGCACCGGGCTCGGCAGCTCCAACCAGTTTGAATCCTGCGCCTTCGTGCGGTCGGCACCGGGGGTGAAGCAGCCCGATATCCAGTTCCATTTCCTGCCCGTTGCCATTTCCTATGACGGCAAGGCGGCGGCGAAGAGCCATGGCTTCCAGGTGCATGTCGGCTACAACCATTCGAAATCTCGCGGCGCTGTAACCCTGCGCTCGCCAGATCCGATGGCCGACCCGGTCATCCAGTTCAACTATATGAGCCATGAGGAAGACTGGATAAAATTCCGCCACTGCGTGCGCCTCACCCGCGAAATCTTCGGGCAAAAGGCCTTCGACGCCTTCCGTGGTCCGGAAATCCAGCCGGGCGAAAGCGTGCAGACGGATGATCAGATCGACGCCTTCCTGCGCGAGCACTTAGAAAGCGCCTATCACCCCTGCGGCACATCGAAGATGGGCGCGAAGGACGATCCAATGGCCGTCGTCGATCCGGAATGCCGCGTGATCGGGGTGGATGGCCTGCGCGTGGTCGACTCATCGATCTTCCCGCGCCTGACCTATGGCAATCTCAACGGTCCGTCGATCATGACCGGCGAGAAGGCGGCAGACCATATCCTCGGCAAGACGCCGCTGCCGCGCTCAAATCAGGAACCGTGGATCAATCCGCGCTGGGAGACGAGCGACCGGTAGACACGCCTTCGCTTGCGGCAAGAGAGCCGGAAAATGCTGCAAGCGCACAGTCGAGCCTTGCAATGAGGTGCCAAGGGGCGAATAAATGAACTTCGCCCGCATAAATCGCCCCAGGCCTTTGGAAGTGCCATGTCGTTTTCCTATCGCAAGTCCAAGGTTCTGCGCCGTTCGCGCGTGATGCGGTGGTCATGGCGATTGTGGAAACCACGGATCGTCTTCTGGATTGGCGCATTGGCCATCGGCCTGGTCAGCGTCGCCTTTGCCCTTGCAGCCGACGAGGCGGAGGTCTTCTTTCACGCGGTGACGGCGAGCGGGAGCCATGGCTATCTCTGGCCGCTTCTTCTGACACCGACGGGCTTCATCCTCTGCTCCTTTCTCACCATGCGTTATTTCCCGAATGCGCAGGGCAGCGGTATTCCGCAGGCCATTGCCGCGCGACATCTGAAACACAGCCATCTGCGGGCGCCCCTTCTTTCTCTCAAGATCGCCTTCGGCAAGATCGTACTGACCGTGATCGGCCTCTGCTGCGGCGCTTCGATCGGGCGCGAAGGCCCGACTGTGCAGGTGGGAGCGGCGATCATGGTCGCCAGCGGACGGATCGGGGGCATGGCACAGGCGCAGGGCCTGATCCTGGCCGGATCTGCGGCCGGGATTGCGGCTGCATTCAATACACCGCTTGCCGGCATCGTCTTTGCCATCGAAGAGATGAGCCGGACCTTCCAGTCACGCGCCAACGGCCTTGTGTTGACAGCGGTCATCCTGTCAGGGCTGTCAGCCCTCGGCATTGTCGGCTCCTATACCTATTTCGGCGAGGTGGCGGTGACGGCGCTTGAAGGGCGCGACTGGCTGATGGTGGTGCTCTGCGGCGTGCTTGGCGGTGCACTCGGGGCCGGATTTTCGAAAGGTGCGCTGTCGGCGTCCCGGCGCATTCGCGTCTGGGCCCATCCCGATCCGACGAAACGCATGCTGATGCTGGCCGGAGGCTGCGGCTTGCTCGTCGCCCTGATCGGGGTTCTTTCGGGCGGTGAAACTTTTGGCACCGGGTATGAACAATCCCGGCAGATCATGGCGGGTGAGCTGGTATCGCCGACGTTCTTTCTCGAAAAACTGGCGACTACCTTCATTTCCATGATGTCCGGCATTCCCGGCGGGATCTTTGCGCCGTCGCTGTCCGTCGGTGTCGGACTGGGTGGCACGCTGGGATGGTTGCTGGGCACGAGCCTGGCGCTGTCCGCTATCCTCGGAATGGCCGGCTATTTCTCCGGCGTGGTGCAGGCGCCGATGACAGCCTTTGTCATCATCATTGAAATGACCGGCAGCCATGAGGCCGTCATCCCGGTCATGGCGGCATCTATGATCGGTTATGTAACGTCCCGTCTGATTGCGCCCGAACCCCTCTACCACGGTCTCTCGCGCGCCTTCATCGCCCAGGCGATCCGACAGCAGCGCAATGAAGGACGAGGCGGCGGCGAAGATGAGGCCGCGAACAATTCATCTCCCCGATGATGGACAGTTGAGCCGCCAATACCGACGGGCCCATCTCAAGCGCGGCCAGAGCCGGGCGCAGGTTCTCCGGGACATGCTGCAGCCCGATCCGCTTGAGCTGGCGCAGGACTTCCATGGTCATCCAGCCACCCATGGAATGGGCAATGACATCGACGGGCGCCCCACGGCACCTCTCGGCACGTTCGATCAGCAGCTCGAAAAGAGCAACGCCGGAAAAGGTGGCGGCCTCCTTGTCACCCAGGCAAGCCACCAGCGATGCGACGGACGGCCAGGCAAAGAGGATGCCCATGTCAGCGATAAGAGGTATGGGCCTGCGACTGAGACAGCCGGTAAAGCGATTGCCGGAAATTGAAGTGATAGCCGGGGAAACATAACTGTTTAGTGCAAAAAAACGCATCTAACAGCAGACTCGTCATGAAACGGCTTTGACGGGACCCGATGATTGTTCGCCGACCTCTTTGCGCATCGGAGGGGTCCTATGACAAAGTGTCAAGGCACCGAACCGGCCGATTCCCGGCCGTTCAAAGGAACAGATCAAACCGCTCACCATCATGAGAGGCATAGCCATATGGTTATGAATTGCATGAATATTATTATTTGCGGGCAGGTATGACTTCTGTAAACATGACCACCCAAGGGGAGGAGTTTCGGTCTTGGAGGGCCGCAATTCCGTGCGCTGAGCAAGAGAGCAGGAACATGCCGAAGCCGATGCGTTCAGGGATGCCACAATCCTGGCGACACCATCCCAGACAAAAGAGACGCCAACGCAAAACTGGAGGAGACCATGTTGCGTAAACTTCTGATTGCCGGATTGTCCGGAGCCGCCCTTTCCATGACGGCCTTTCAGGCCTTCGCCGCTGACGTAACACTGCGCCTGCACCAGATGCTGCCGCCACAGGCGACTATTCCGTCCAAGGTTCTGGCACCATGGGCCGAGAAGGTCGCAGCCGACTCCAACGGCCGCATTGCTGTCGAGCTCTATCCGGCCATGCAGCTCGGCGGCAAACCGGCTGAACTGGTCGATCAGGTCAAGGATGGCGTCGTTGACATCATTTGGACCGTCATCGGTTATACGCCGGGCCGCTTCCCGAAGTCGGAAGCCTTCGAACTGCCTTTCATCATGACAACCGGTGAAGCCACGTCGCTTGCCTTCCACGATTACTATGAGAAGCACCTGAAGGACGAGTTTTCCGACTACCACGTCTTGGCTGTTCACACCCATGGCCCGGGCCTTCTGCACACCATTGCTGCCAAGCCGATCAACAAGCTTGAAGACATGAACGGCATGAAGCTGCGCGGCACGTCCAAGGTCGTCAACCAGATGCTGGAAGCCATGGGGGCATCGCCGATCGGCATGCCGGTGACGGCGGTTCCGGAATCGCTGTCAAAGAGCGTGATCGACGGCACCGTCGTTCCGTGGGAAGTGACGCCGGCGATCAAGATTGCCGAACTGGCGCCGAACCACACCGGCTTCAGCGGCGCAAACGGCCTTTACACCGCGACGTTCCTGTTTGCGATGAACAAGGACACCTATGCATCTCTCCCCGACGATCTGAAGGCCGTGATCGACGCCAATTCAGGCAAGGAAATGGCTCGCCTGTTTGGCATTGCCATGGATGAGGGTGACAAGCGCGGCCTCGACATTGCCCAGCAGGCCGGCAACACGATCATCACACTTGATGAAACCGAGACTGCACGCTGGAAGGCTGCCGGTGAAGGCGTGACGAAAGCCTGGATTGCCGAAATGGATGGCAGGGGTCTGAACGGCATGCAGCTCTATCAGGACGCGCTCGCCCTGATCGCAGAGAACAGCAAGTAATCCTCCCCCACTGGACGGACGCCTCCCCCAAAGGGACGCGTCCGTTTTTTTCTCGCTGAACGGGATGACGACATGACCAAGGACACCCCTGTACTGATTGCCCGGATGGAGCTTTTTGCCAGCAAGCTTGCGGGATTCTTCGCCATCATCGGCGGTTTGCTGCTGCTGACGGCCTGTGTGCTGACCGTCCTTTCGATCATGGGCTCGATCGTCCTGCGCCCCCTTCCCGGCGAAATTGAACTTGTCGAGGCCCTTTGCGGCCTTGCAGTCTTTGCCTTTCTGCCCTTTTGCCAGCTGAAGCGCGGTCATGTGGGCGTTGACATCATCATTGGCGCGCTGGGTTCCAAGGCGATGAACTGGAGCCAGCTGATCGGCGATGTCCTGATTGCCGTCCTTTTCGCCGTCATCACCTGGCGTCATGCCATCGGCACCATGGACAAGTTCGAAAATGGCGAGATCACGCCGCTGCTGCTGCTCCCGGTGTGGTGGGGCTTTGCCGCTGCTCTGGTCCTGCTTGCGGCCAACCTGATCGTTTCCATTTTCGTTGTCATAGCCGATGCCAATGCAATCCGGCAGAAGAAGACAATTGTTTCTGCCATGGGAGTGCATTGATGAGCAGTATTGAAATCGGTCTGTGGTCCTTCCCGGTCCTGATCACGCTGATCCTGCTCAGGGTTCCGATCGGAGCCGCGATGCTGGCCACCGGTCTTGTTGGCACCTATCTGGTGCTTGGACGCTGGTCGCCGGTCCTGTCGCAGCTGAAGTCGCTCGCCTGGTCGACCAATGTCAGCTACTCGCTGTCGATCATTCCGCTCTTCCTGCTGATGGGGCAGTTTGCAGCCCGTGGCGGCATGAGCCAGGCCCTGTTCAACGCTGCCGCCGCCTTTCTGGGGCATCGAAAAGGCGGGGTCGCCATGGCTGCCGTCGGCGCCAGTGCGGGCTTCGGCTCGATCTGCGGCTCGTCGCTTGCAACCGCAGCCACCATGGCGCAGGTGGCCCTGCCGGAACTGAAGCGCAACGGCTATGCCGGCGGCCTTGCAACCGCCTCGCTCGCCGCCGGTGGCACACTCGGCATACTCATTCCGCCATCGGTCGTTCTGGTCATCTATGCGATCCTGGCCGAGCAGAACATCGCCAAGCTCTTCCTTGCCGCCTTCGTGCCCGGCGTGCTGGCTGCGGTGTCCTATCTGATCGTGATCGCCATCTATGTGCGGATCTGGCCGGAAAGTGCCGGGCAGGCCAAGCGCATTCCCTGGGCGGAGCGCATTCCGGCGCTGATTGCCGTCTGGCCGGTCGTTGCGATCTTCTCGGCCGTTGTCGGCGGTATCTATCTCGGTTTCTTCACGCCCACGCAGGCCGCCGCCGTCGGCGCAGTCGGTGCGGGCCTCGTGGCATGGGTGAATGGCGGGCTGGATCGCAAGACGCTTTTCACCTGCTTCAAGGAGACGGCGGTTTCGACCGGCATGATCTTCTTCATCATTCTCGGCGCGACCGCTTTCAACTCCTTCCTCGCCTTTTCGCGGCTGCCGCAGGTGGGCGCCGAATGGGTGACGGCGCAGGGCTTCAACCCGATGACAGTGCTGATCATCATCCTGATGCTCTACATCATCTTCGGCTGCATCATGGACTCGCTGTCGATGATCGTGCTGACCATCCCGATTTTCTTCCCGATCGTGACGGCCATGGATTTCGGCATGAGCCCGGAACACTTTGCCATCTGGTTTGGCATTCTCGTCCTGATGGTGGCGGAGATCGGCATGATAACGCCACCCGTGGGGCTCAATCTCTTCATCATATCGGCCATGTCGAAAGACGTGCCGATCCGGGAGACCTACAAGTCGATCATTCCCTTCATCTCGGCGGACCTGATGCGGATCATCATTCTGACGGCGTTCCCGATCATCTCGATCTTCCTGGTCTAGGCCAGCGGCAAATCTGCAGCTTAAGCTTTGAGAAGCGGTCGAAAGGCCGCTTTTTCATGTCCAGGCTTCAGCTTCACCGAAAGCTTGCACCCTATATTTTGGGTATGAATTTGAGCAAAGAGCCTTAAGTCCCCGGATAGACTGACCTCTGTAACAATCCGCATCAGTACCACCGCTGCATGATGAGGCGGCCCCCAGATAGCAAGATATAAGCAGCGCCAATGTTCAGGCATCGGCGAACGATGCTCCTTTGCTTCATCTCGTAACGGAGGAATGATAGCCAATGCCTTTCCTGAAAAATGCCCCTATTCAAACCAAGATCCTGTCTGTCCTGATCCCGATCTGCCTCGTCGGGATTGGCGGAACGCTTTATGTTGCCAAAGGCTTTTCCTCGGCGGATGAAGAATACTCCCGCTTTATTGCCGAAGACAACGTCGCCTCGGCGGAGGTTTCGCGTGCGGTCACCTCGCTTGTTGCCGTCGGCTATACGACCTTCCAGTCGCTGATGTACGACCCGTTTGCTCCGGAATGGAAACGGGTACAGCATGACTATACCGAGAACCGCGATGCGCTTTTTGAGCGTCTGGCAAAGGCGAAGGCCCTGACCCCCGAATATGCTGCAGACCTCGACCGGTTCGCCGACGACGCCCGCTCGATCATGACCATCGCGGACCAGGCCATCGCGGCCAGCGCCAGAGGCGATTCCGAGACAGCATCTTCACTGGCAATAGAGATCACGCCATTGATCGCCAAATGGCGGGGTGAAATGCGGACCTGGAACGATACCGTCGTCGAGGCGCTGATGACGGAGAGCGCTGCGATCTCGAAGAACTCCTCGCAGACGATCATCAACTCGATCGTGACGCTCGCATTGCTTTTTGCTGCCGGTATCGGTCTGGCTCTGCTGATTTCGTCTCGCGGGATTACCCGGCCGATCCACAGTCTCAGGGCGCGAATGGCAACGCTTGCCGATGGCGATACAGGGACCGAAATCTTCGGCATGGACCGCAAGGATGAACTGGGGGAGATGGCCAAGGCCGTTGCGGTCTTCCGCGACAATGCGCTGGAGCGCCAGCGTCTGGAAAGCGAGACGGCGGCTGCACGCAGCCTTTCTGAGACAGAGAGACTGGAGCGCGAAAAGCTGAAGGCAAAGGAAGCAGCAGACATAGAATTTGCCGTCGATCACCTGGCAACGGCCCTTGGTCATATGTCGGAAGGCAATCTCGGCCACCGTATCAACGAGAGTTTTGCCGGACAGCTCGATGTCATCCGTGATCGGTTCAACAGCTCTGCATCCAAGCTGGAAGATGCCCTGTCGCAGGTGATGCAGAACTCACGCGCGATCGGGGCCGGATCGCAGGAAATCCGCGCCGCCGCCGATGATCTGGCAAAACGCACCGAACAACAGGCCGCCTCGGTCGAGGAAACGGCGGCAGCCCTTGAGGAAATCACGACGACAGTCAAAGATTCGACACGCCGCGCCCAGGAAGCGGGTGAGCTTGTGGCAAAGGCAAAGACCGGTGCCGAAAAGTCCGGCGAAGTGGTGCGCAATGCTGTTGTCGCGATGAAGCAGATCGAGAAGTCTTCAAGCGAGATCGGCAACATCATCAGCGTCATCGATGAAATCGCCTTCCAGACGAACCTTCTGGCGCTGAACGCCGGTGTGGAGGCGGCCCGCGCCGGGGAAGCCGGCAAGGGATTTGCCGTTGTTGCACAGGAAGTGCGGGAGCTTGCCCAACGATCGGCCTCGGCTGCCAAGGATATCAAGGCACTGATCAATGCATCGAATGTTCAGGTCCAATCCGGCGTCAGCCTGGTTGATCAGACCGGAACGGCACTTGAGACGATTGTCGCCGAAGTCCAGGAAATCAACCGGCATGTTCGCGCCATTGTGGAGGCAGCCCAGGAACAGTCGGTCGGGTTGCAGCAGATCAACTCTGCCGTCAACCAGATGGATCAGGATACGCAAAAGAACGCTGCCATGGTCGAGGAATCGACCGCCGCCAGCCACAGCCTCGCCAAGGAAGTTACTTCGCTGAACCAGCTTCTCTCGCAGTTCAAGCTGAGCGGCAAACAGGCCGAGCAGCAGGTTCGTGCGGCGCAGGAAGATAGCAAGCCGGTCGCTTCCCCGGCCCGCGCTCTGGGCCGCAAGCTCGCCTCCGCCTTTGGTGGCCGGACAGCCGCAGCCCCTGCCCCGGGCTGGGACGAGTTCTGAGCCCACTCTCCTCCTGACCTTCGAGAAGGCCGGCGCCACCGCGTCGGCCTTTTTTTCGTGTCGGCAGGACGAATTCGCGGCATTGGTCCACTGAGGAGAGATATTTGCTCTCAGCAGCAAAGGTTTCGGAACGCGCGTTTCTGTGCAGCAGGCTACAGCACTGCAATAATTGGCAGCATACAATTACAGGATGTTGCCATGAGCCTGCACGACCAGACCGCAATGGCTGCGGAGCTAGACCGCGAATTGTCAGAGCTGTCGCTCACCGAGCGCCTGCGCATTGTCGCGGGCCTTGATGGCCGTGCCGTCTTCACGACCTCGCTTGGCATCGAGGATCAGGTGATTACCGCGGCCATCGGGCTTGCCAACCTTCCGATCGATGTCTCGACGCTGGAGACGGGTCGCCTCTTCCAGGAGACGGTGGATCTGATTGCCGAGACCGAAGAGCGTTTCGGCATCGCGATCAAGCGGTTTTATCCGCGCCAGGACGATATCGATGCCTATGCGGCAAAGTATGGCCTGAACGGCTTTTACGAAAGCGTCGAAGCGCGGCATGCCTGCTGTCATGTGCGCAAGCTGGTGCCGCTGGGGCAAGCGCTTTCCGGCGCCCGCTTCTGGATCACCGGTTTGCGCCGCTCCCAGTCCGGCAACCGGGCCGCCACGCCCTTTGCCGAATATGACGCCGAGCGCGACCTGATCAAGGTGAACCCGCTGGCCGACTGGTCGACCGAGGACATCAATGCTTACGTCGAGGCGGAAAGCGTTCCGACCAATCCGCTGCACAAGCGCGGCTACCCCTCGATCGGCTGCGAGCCCTGTACGCGGGCGATCAAGCCGGGCGAGCCGGAGCGCGCCGGCCGCTGGTGGTGGGAGAAAGACGAAAAGCGCGAATGCGGGCTGCATGTGCCGGAGGCGGCAGCGTCTTCGGTGCCGACGCCGGCTTGAACTGATTTTGCTCCGGTAGCTGCCCCTCATCCGGCGGCCGCCACCTTCTCCCCGTGAACGGGGAGAAGGGCACCGGGGTTACCGCTCTGCCTCTTCTCCCCGCCTGCGGGGAGAAGGTCCCGGCAGGGGGATGAGGGGCAAAGCGAACGAACATTTTGCGGGCGGTTGCCCAACGAAAGAAAAGAAGACCATGCACGTACACACATCCGAATTCGATCCGCATTCCAAGGATCCCGTCACCAAGCCGCCGCTCGATCCGCATCTGAAGGCGCTGGAAAACGAGGCGATCTATATCTTCCGCGAAGTGGCTGCCGAGTTTGAAAAGCCGGTCATGCTCTATTCGATCGGCAAGGATTCGTCCGTTCTCTTGCATCTGGCGCGCAAGGCCTTCTTCCCCGGCCGCGTGCCCTTCCCGCTTCTGCACATCGACACCGGGTGGAAATTCCCCGAGATGATCGCGTTTCGCGATGCCACCGCCGAGAAGTTCGATCTCGACCTGATCGTGCACACCAACCCGCGCGGGGCTGCCGAGGGCATCGGTCCGTTCAGCCATGGCTCGGCCTATCATACCGACGTGATGAAGACGGAAGCGCTGCGCCAGGCGCTGGACGCCGGCAAATATGACGCGGCCTTCGGCGGCGCGCGCCGCGACGAGGAAGCAAGCCGCGCCAAGGAGCGCATCTATTCCTTCCGCACGCCCGACCACAAATGGGACCCGCGCAACCAGCGCCCGGAACTGTGGAACATCTATAACGGCATGATCCGCCGGGGTGAAAGCGTGCGCGCCTTCCCGCTGTCGAACTGGACCGAGGTCGACATCTGGCGCTACATCCAGGCCGAAAACATCGAGCTGCCGCCGCTCTACTTTGCCAAGAAGCACAGATATGTCGAGCGCGACGGCATGCTGATGTGGGCGGAAGACCCACGCTTCGAGCCCCTGCCGGGCGAACAGATCCAGGAAGGAAGCTTGCGCTTCCGCACGCTCGGCTGCTGGCCGCTGACCGGCGGCATCCGCTCCAATGCGACCACCCTCGACGAGGTGATCGCCGAACTCGAAATCGCCACCGTTTCCGAACGCCAGGGCCGCGCCATCGACCGCGACCAGGCCGGATCGATGGAAAAGAAGAAGCGGGAAGGCTATTTCTGATGGTTTCGCATCGCGACATCGGCGGTTTTCGCTCTCCCCCCGCGTGGGGAAGAAAACCCCCTCTGGCCTGCCGGCCATCTCCCCCACAAGGAGGGAGACACCCTGTGGATACCGCTCGCTCCGCCGTCACGGAGCGCTCTCGGCCCCAAAGCCCCTCCCCTTGTGGGGAGGGGTTGGGGAGTGGTTCTCGCCTTCCAATTCCGGTGCCCTGCACACAATCTCTTCCCAAGGTATCTGACATGACCCAGACCGCCACCCTCGCCGTCGCCTCCGTTGCTCCCCATGCAGACACCGCGCCCGTCATCCGCGACTCGCGTCCCCTGCGCCTGATCACCTGCGGCTCCGTCGACGACGGCAAGTCGACGCTGATCGGTCGCCTGCTTTGGGATACCAAGGCCGTCAAGGAAGACCAGGCGGCGACGCTGCGCCGTGATAGCGGCCAGCAGAACGATCTCGGCCTGCCGGATTTCGCCCTGCTGCTCGACGGTCTGCAGGCGGAGCGCGAACAGGGCATCACCATCGATGTCGCCTATCGCTATTTCGCCACCGACCGCCGCTCCTTCATCGTTGCCGATACGCCCGGCCACGAGCAGTATACCCGCAACATGGCAACCGGCGCCTCGACGGCGGATCTCGCCATCCTGCTCGTCGATGCGCGTGCCGGCCTGCTCGAACAGACCCGCCGCCATGCCACCATCGCCTCGCTGATGGGCATCAAGCAGTTCGTTCTCGCGGTGAACAAGTTCGACCTCGTCGGCTATGACAAGGCCGTGTTCGACCAGATCAGCACCGAATTCAAGGCGCTGGCCCTGTCGCTTGGCGTGCGCCAGGTCACCGCGATCCCGATGTCGGCGCTGAAGGGCGAAAACGTCGTCTATTCCGGCCGCTCGGTGATCCCGTGGTATGAAGGCCCGACGCTGGTGGAGACGCTGGAACTCGCGACGCTCCGCTCCGGCCAGTCAACCGGTTTCCGCCTGCCGGTGCAACGCGTCTCGCGTCCGGGCGAGAGCTTTCGCGGCTATCAGGGCACGGTTGCCGGCGGCGCGGTGAAGCCGGGTGATAGCGTCGCCGTCCTGCCCTCCGGCCAGGTGGCCAATGTCAAGCAGATCGTCACCTTCGACCTGGTGCGCAACGCCGCCGTTTCAGGTGACGCGATCACTTTGGTGCTCGACCGCCAGGTGGATGTGGCGCGCGGCGACATGATCGTGTCACTCGACGCCCAGCCGCAGACGGGGCTTGCCTTCGATGCGCAGATCGTGGCGCTTCAGCCCGACGGGATCGTGCCGGGGAAGCGCTACTGGCTGAAGGCCGGTTCGCGTCGCCAGCGCGTGCAGGTCGAACCGGTGCAGCAGCTGGATCTCAAGTCCGGCAAGTGGCAGGCGGCCGAGATGCTGCAGATGAATGCGATCGGCAAGGTGCATCTCGCCTTCGACGAGACCGCGATCTTCGACCCCTATGAACAGAACCGTGGCACCGGCGCCTTCATCCTGATCGATCCCGACACCAACAATACGGTGGCCGGCGGCATGATCACCGCCAGGCGCTCGGAACTCGGCGGGCTGAACGCCCATGACGGCCGCGTGATCCTATCGCTACCTGCGGACCTCGCAGATGAGCTCCTGGCGACCGAACTCTTGGCCAGCCGCCGCGACGAGGTGGAAGCCCGCCGCCTGACCACGGCAGCCGCACGGCAATTGCTGGATGATATTGACGGGTGATAGCCGGACCAGGCGACGCCTTCGCACCGACATCGAACGGCTTGCTTCGCGCTGGCCGTTTGCATTTGAAGCCGCTGCTGCAAGCCCGCTTTTATTCCTGAAATGCCACGCTAATATAGGTTGCAAATCGGCGAGGTTCCAGCATGGATCGTAAGGGGCGGCAGGAAAAGGACGTGTTGGTCGGCCTGGCCGAAACACTTGCAACGAGCGGAATCTCGAAACTGCTGCTGCATGCCTGGGAACGGCGGTACGGCATAGAACCTGCCGTACGCAGCCCGACGGGTCGGCGCTTCTACACACACGAACAGGTGGAGCGGCTGCGCCTGTTGAAGTCCTGCACAGACGGCGGTCACAGGATTGGTTCGCTGGTGGCATTGTCGAACGAGGCCCTGTCGCGGCTGGAATGCGAACTGGTGGGCCGGCAGGCACTGGCGGAGATCATCGACGCCATCCAGTCGATGGACAGCGATCGTCTGCAGGCGCTCTTGCAGGCACGCGCTGAAACCGAAGCGCCCGAGCATTTCATTCGCGTCACCGTGCTGCCGCTGATGCGCGAAATCGGTTCGATGTGGGTCGCCGGCCAGATCTCGATCGCGGCGGAGCACATGACGACAGCCTATATCAAGCGCGTCCTCGGGGGGCTCTTCGACCGGTGTCCGATGCCATCGCCCGACGCGCCGCGCCTTGTGGCCACGACCCCGGAAAAGGAAGACCACGATATCGGTGCGCTGGTCGTGAGCCTGCTCGCGCGGCTCAGGGGCTGGAATGCGCTGTTTCTCGGTGCGGGCCTTCCAGCCAGCGAAATCGCCGATGCAGCCCATCGGCGCCAGGTCGCCTGCGTCTGCCTGAGTGCGCTTGTCGGACGCGTGGGGTTTTTGCAGCTCCATCTCCAGACGCTTAGATCGTCTCTTTCGCCTGATATCGACATCTGGATCGGCGGCGCGGCCTACAGCAACCTCCCTCCGATTGCCGGCGTCTCCTTCATGTCTGACATGGATGTCTTCCTGGAGGCGCTGACATCGGCGGCGCCGGCGCTGCAAAAGGACAAGTGAGCGCAGGCCTCGTAGCTTAACTCGGGTTCCCACTCTTTGCGGCTCTTCTCCCCGACAGTGCGGCGCGGTGGCGCGTGCCCGGATCATTACAAAAAATCGCACTAAAAATATACAAAACGTTCATATCTTAGTTTTTCGTTTAGTTTTTGTATGCATTTTCCCTTCAGCTAATTTTCGTGGAACCAGCAGAGGCCTGCTGGGCGATTGGGGGAAAAAATGGGATTTTCGGGCTTTTCGAATGCAAAAACCGTTGCCAAGACCCTGGCGCTCGATGCGCTGCAGGCCAATGTCATGGTGGCCGATGCCAATCTCAACATCACCTACATGAACCCGGCGGTCATGGACCTGCTGAAGGAAGCCGAAGCTGACCTGAAGAAGGAACTGCCGAAGTTCAGCGTTGCGACCCTGATCGGCAGCAATATCGACATCTTCCACAAGAACCCCTCGCATCAGCGCAACATGCTGGCCGCGCTGAAGAACCGCCACAGCGCGACGATCACCATTGGCACCCGGGTGTTCGACCTGCTCGTCACTCCGCTCAAGGAAGGTTCGAAAACGATAGGCTTCGTGGTCGAATGGGCCGACGCCAAGGCGCGCCTGCTGAATGTCGATTATGCAGCACAGATTGCCGCGATCTCTCGCTCACAGGCAATCATCGAGTTTACCGTCGATGGCAAGATCATGAGTGCCAATCAGAACTTCTTCAACCTGATGGGCTATTCGCCAGCGGAGATCATCGGACAGCACCACAGCATGTTTGTCGACAAGGCGCATGCCAATTCCGAGGAATACAAGAAGTTCTGGCAGACGCTGCGTGATGGCCAGTATGTCGCCGCCGAGTTCCCGCGCATCACGAAGGCCGGCAAGGAGGCGATCATCGCAGCCTCCTACAATCCGATCCTCGACATCAAGGGCAAGGTGGTGAAGGTGGTGAAGTTCGCTACCGACGCGACCGCGCGCGTCCAGACCATGAACTCGCTCGGCAACGCGCTGAAGCGGCTCGGTTCCGGCGACTTCGGCTTCCAGTTGACCGAGCCGTTTGCTGCGGAATTCGAAATTCTGCGCCATGATTTCAACCGATCGGTTTCGCAGCTCTGCGACACGTTCCGGGAAATCTCGGCCAGCGTCGAGCTGCTCAGCCAGGGAACGCGGGAAATCACCCAGGGTGTCGGTGACCTCTCGCGGCGCACGGAGAGCCAGGCCGCCAATCTCGAGGAGTCGGCTGCGGCGCTTGAGGAAATCACCGCCAATGTCAGTTCGTCTGCCCAGCGTGCGCAGGAGGCCCGAACCGTCGCCGGCTCGGCCAAGGCCAGCGCCGAAAAATCCGGCGATGTGGTCGCACAAGCCGTCGACGCGATGAGCCGCATCGAGGGGTCCTCGTCCAAGATCTCCAACATCATCGGCGTGATCGACGAGATCGCCTTCCAGACCAATCTCTTGGCGCTGAATGCCGGCGTCGAGGCCGCGCGCGCCGGTGAGGCCGGACGTGGCTTTGCCGTTGTCGCCCAGGAAGTGCGAGAGCTCGCGCAGCGCTCGGCCAAGGCGGCGAAAGAGATCAAGGATCTCATCCAGACCTCCGCCAGCGAGGTGGCTTCCGGCGTGAAGCTGGTCAGCGATACTGGCGGGGCGCTGAAAGCGATCAGTCAACTCATCGTCGAGATCAACGATCATATCGTTGCCATTTCGACGGCGGCGGGCGAACAGTCGTCCGGTCTGATCGAGGTCAACAGCGCCGTGAACGGTATGGACCAGATGACCCAGCAGAACGCGGCGATGGTCGAGGAAAGCAGTGCAGCCGCCGCGACTCTCTCAACGGAAATCGACAAACTGCGCGGCATGGTCGGCCAGTTCAATCTCGGCTCAACCCAAGGCACCGCGAATATTCATGGTTTCAGCCGTGCCGCCTGAGCGATATCTCTCCTGACGGCAGGCGTGCGCCTCACCCCTGTCGTGCGGTGGAGGCCCTGCGAACCAGTGTGAAGCCCAGGTCGACAAGGCTTGGGCTTGCCGACCCACGATCAAGCGCACGCAAGATCATGTCAACGGCGCGGAAGCCGATTTCGTAGCGGGGAATACGGACAGACGTGATCGCCGGCACGGAAACGGCGACATAATCCATATCGTTATAGCCGCAAATGCCGAACTGGGACGGAATGTCGATGCCGCGCCGCTGGCACTCGAAAACTGCCCCCAGCGCCAATTCATCATGATGGCAGAAGGCAGCATCCGCATCGGGTACCGTCTGCAAGAGGCGATCGAGGAGATGGCCGCCCAGGGGAACGCTGGTCATATGGTCCAGCGCGATGATCAAGGCAGGATCATACAAGCCCGCCTCCTTCATCACAGCCGTATAGCCCTCGAGACGACGTCTGGCTCTGGCGTCCCAGCGCCCACCCAAAAGGCCAATGCGCCTGTAGCCGCTTTCAATCAGGTGGCGCGTGGCCATTTCGCCCGCGACCTTGTGATCGATGCCGATGGCCATGTTGGCGGGCGCCTTCGACACATCCATGATCTGGACGACGGGACAGCGGGCAACCCGCAGCATGTCTTCCACTGCCGGATTGGTATCCACATTGGCAAAGATGATGCCCGTCGGGTTCTGGGCGAGGAACTGCTTGAGCTGGCGCACTTCGTCTGCGGGATCGTAAGTGGTATTGGCATATTGGATGCGCAGATCAGTGGACCGGACCCGATCCTCGATCCCGCGCATGACGCCGAGATAGGCATGGTTCGTCAGAGCCGGCGATATGACGCCAATAATGCCGCTGTCACTGCTGGCCAGCGCACGGGCGGCGAAATCGGGAATGTAGCCCATGCTGTCGACGAATTTCAGAACTGTTTCCCGCAAATCCGGAGAGACCTTGTCGGGCTCCCGCAAGGTGCGCGATACCGTGATCGAACTGACACCCGCCGCCTGCGCCACATCACTCAATGTGACCCTCTGGTGCCGGTTCCGCTGCCTTTTTCCTGCCGACATGCCATACCCCCTGAGCGCCGACCATCACAACCTGAACTTGCTCCCCAGCAGGTCCAGGATCTCAGTTCCCTCTCTCCCCGAGGGGAAAGCTAGGCGAGAAACCCATTCATGGCAATCGCTTAGTGCGCATCGGAAAGTTCGAATATGTTACAACGATTGATATAAAGGCAAAATGGTCATGCCCCATAGCCGATATTTCATAAAATCTTTGCGCGAAACCACCTACCAAGCGCAATCCCGATCATCGCCAGGATTTGCAGTGGCCAGACACGAAAAAAGCCCGCTTGCGCGGGCTTTTTCAAGCTGGTCGGAGTGGCAAGATTCGAACTTGCGACCCCCACGTCCCGAACGTGGTGCGCTACCAGACTGCGCTACACTCCGTGACCAGCGCCGGTTCTATAGACCAGTGATTTTCGTTTCACAAGCAGAAGAATCCAAAAAATCTGAGCCAAAATGAAATTCTGGTGACAGTTTCAACCCTGCCGAAGCGGGCTCTGCGACAGACAAAACTGCGGGAGCGGAACCGTGGCAGGATGCCGATCTGAAGCCCGCCTTGTCCCTCCGGCAATCGGTCGGAATGGTGCGCTCGCCAATGTCGTGGCAAGCCGGCATCACCTTGGATTTTTCATCGATCCGGCGAGGACGCCCGATTTCAAGCGGACGGGTTTACAGCTACTGCAGGCTTGGGGAGAATCGCATGCGCCGGTGGAGCCGGTGCATGACTCGTATCTTCTGCTCTTACAGGGTCGAGGTTGAAGGCAATGAAAGTTCGCGCATCGATGATTGCAGGGCTGGCGCTCACGCTTGCAGGCTGCACGACAACGGGACCGGCAAAAAACGCCATTGAAGAAAAGTGGAATGGTCGGGAAGCCGGGGCCTTTTTTGCCAAGTTCGGACCGCCGGTGGCAGATACCGCCGCCGGAGGGGCAACCCTTTACACCTGGCGCGGCGGCAGAAGCACCCGGACGCTGCCGGCTGAATATGAGACGGCGCGTGATGGCACCAGGGGTCGCCTGCTGCGCCCGGCCAGAACCGTCTATCTGCGCTGCGAGGTGCAACTGACCGTTTCGCCCGACTACGTGATCCGCAGCGTGCGCACGGTTGTCGACCGACCCGGCGCAAATGGCGGACCGAGCTATTGTGAAGAATTCCTGACGGCGAATTGAGATCCGGATTGGCAGGATTGATCTGGCCTACATGCCGGGTCCTGCCAAGCCCTGTTCATCCAGGGGTCTGCTGCGCGTTCGGTTGAGCGTGCATGGGAGGATGCCGTGGATGACACCCTCCCTGTACGCAATACTGAAACCAACGCGCTTCGCTACGCACTACCTGTTGGAAGCACGAATTTTATAGCCGGTCCTTGGTTAATAGCTTCCTTACGCACTTCAGATTTTATGGTTAATTTTCAGTAAGCTACGTAAATGCGAGAGCTGAAGGCAGCGCTGACGCAAAGCCTTGAATGCGGCGGACCGGCACTTGCTGATGTTCTTATTTTGTTCTATCTACATGAGCATGACCAGCACGCTCGACACCCTTGGAAAAGCCGCACGCCACAACATGCTGATCGTGGCCACCTGCCGCAAATGCGACCGCCAGGCCCGCTTCCTGGCGCGCGATCTGGCGTCTCTGTATGGCCATGGCCGCGATCCCCGCAACCTGCCCTTTGTCTGCAGCAATTGCGAAATGCGTGACTGCAAGGTGACGATCATGGGCAATCCCTATGACCGGACTCCGGAGACGGTTGTCTGGAAGCCGGTCAAGGTGAAGCTTTAGAGCGAAGCATCCCAGTGCCGTTGATCGGAATCGCCGTTCATCGGAACGGCTGTTAGCGGCGCAGGAAGTCGGCGATCGCCTCGATCTCGACCTTTTGGATTTCGTGGCCGCCGGAATGGGTGACGGACTGGACATCGCCACCCTGTGCTTCGAGATAGTCGATCAATGCCTTGGTCAGTGCAGGCGGACAGATCGGATCGCGTGCGCCAGCCGTCACCAGCAGCGAGACGGAGGCAAGGCCCGGCTGGGGCTCTGGTGTCCAGGGGATCAACGGATGCATCAGCACGGCGCGATCAATGAGATCCGGTTCCTCGAACAGGACGGAGGCCAGGATATTGGCACCGTTGGAATAGCCGATGCCATAGATCGGAGTAGCGGGATGGCGATCCTTGTGGGCACGGATGAAGCCGGCCATGGCGCGCCTTCGCGCTGCCAGATCCGCCATGTCATAGATCCCCTCGCCCGTGCGACGGAAGAAGCGGTTGGCGCCATGTTCGGAGACATCGCCGCGCGGTGAAACGAAACCGGCCAAGGGCAGGATCTGCTTGACCAGACCGGGAAACTGATGCTCGTCACCGCCGGTGCCATGAAAGGCAAAAACCAGCGGTTCGCCGGGCTCAGGTGCCTGATAGAGATGGTGATAGGCGTCTAGCGACATGGGTGCGTTCTCTTGGTTTGGCGCGGAGCTCTGATAGAAGACGATGCCAGTGGTCCCACCGGCATCGGTCCGGTGAAGGGTCGTTGAAGTCCGGCCCGCCCTCAGTCGCGGATCGGTGGCAGATGGGCCTCGATCTGGGCACGATGCGGCTGATAGCGGGTCGGCAGCTTCAGGGCCTCGCCGAGATGGGCGCTGTCCTCGTCACGGTCAAAGCCGGGTTCATTCGTGGCAATCTCGAACAATACGCCTGCGGGGGTGCGGAAGTAGATGGCCCAGAAATAATCGCGGTCGATAACCGGGGTGACATTATAGCCGGTGTCGAGCAGGGCCCGACGAACGGCGAGCTGGGCTGCACGGTCCTCTACCGCAAAGGCGATGTGATGCACGGAGCCTGCCCCCTGGTTGGCGCGGGCCGCAGCCGGAATGACCTCCAGATCGATGAAATCGGCACCGTTGCCATCGGGAATGGCATAGCGGATCATCTCGCCCTGACGATCAACCGGCTGATAGCCCATATATTGCAGGAGTTCGGCGGTCGCGCCTTCATCGCGCAGGCGCATGGTGGCGCCACGGAAACCGTGAATGCCCTCGTCCTTCGATACCGAGCCACCATCAAATGGCGTGCGGTGATCGCCATCGACCTCGGCGAGCGCGAAGCCGTCACCGTCGGGACCGAGGAAGCGCAGCCGCTTTTCGCCGAAGAGTTCGTAACCCTCAAGGCCAGCGACCTTCAGACCGGAGAGGCGTTCCTGCCAGAAGGGCAGCGTGCCCTTCGGCACGGAAAAGACAGTTTCGGCCACTTCGCCGGCCCCACGGCTGCCGCGCGGCATGGCGCCAAAGGGAAAATAGGTCATGACGGAACCGGGCGTGCCGACTTCATCGCCGTAATAGAGATGATAGACGTCGGGCGCATCGAAATTCACGGTCTTCTTGACGCGGCGCAGGCCGAGCGTGCGGGTGAAGAAGTCATTGTTGGTCTGGGCATCGGCTGCCATCGAAGTCACATGGTGCAGGCCCTTGATTTCCTTGATCATCGTCCTTGTCCTTCCAGATGTGCTTGAAGATCCGCCAGGCGGCAATTCGCGCCGCCGGGATCTTTTGTCTGGAGCCAATATGGGGGATGGATTTACACCAGAGAATAGGCATAATCCGGCATATATTATTGCGAATTCTGTAAAAATGGCCGAGGCAGTCACCCATGGGCGAAGTCGAGAGCATAAGGATGTTTCTGACAGTCGCAGAGCAGCGCAGCTTTACGGCGGCGGCACGGCTTCTTGGCACGACGCCCGCTTCCGTCACCCGTACGGTTGCCGCGCTTGAAGATCAGTTGGGTGTGCAGCTTCTCTTGCGCACGACGCGACAGGTTTCACTGACCTCGGCGGGCGCAGCCTATGCGGCGCGCGTTGCCCCGCTGGTTGCGGCATTGAAGGAGGCGAGCGAGGAAACGCGCGACCTGCAGAAGGTGACGGCGGGGTCGCTGCGCATCTCCGCGCCGATGTCGCTTGGCATAGAGATCCTGCCAACGGTGGTGCGCCAGTTCTCCATTATCCACCCGAAAACGCGGGTCTCGATTGCGCTGTCGGATCGCTTTGTCGATATCGTCGAGGAGGATTATGATCTGGCAATCCGGATTTCCGGGCCGCCATCGGACAAGTCCACCATATGGCGCAAGATCTGCCCCTGCCCGCGCATTCTCGTCGCCTCACCGGCCTATCTCGACGAACACGGAAAACCGGAACAGCCGGAAGATCTGACACGGCTCGAATGCCTGAGTTACCAGGATGAGAACCGTCATGAGACGTGGGAGCTCAGCCGCAACGGCCAGACACGGGTCATCACCGCCAAAGGGCGCTTCAGCGTCAACAATGGCGACTTTCTCGCGCAACTGGCGCTCGCTGGCGAAGGGGTCGCCCTTCTGCCGCTGTTCATCGTCGAGCCTGCGCTGAAGGCCGGGCGACTGACCCAGGTTCTCGACCAATGGTCACCGCCGGAAACCTGGCTGACGCTCTATTATCCACCCTATGCGCAATTGCCGCTGCGCGTTGCGACCTTCTCCGATTTCTTCGAGGTCTATATTCGCGAGACCTGGGAAGGTGCTTCAGTGATCAATCGATGATGCGGACCTTCAGGCCGGGCGACGGCACCATGCAGGTCTCATAGCGCCCGAAAATGCGGTAGCGGTTTCTCGCGATCAGGTCATAGACCGGCTCACCCACCCGACGTGGCAGGCGACCGACTGCCGACGGCAGCGACCACGGAAAGGCAAAACGGCGCACCACCTCGGCGAAGCCCTCAATCTTGGTAAAAAGCTGACCGTTGATGATCACGAGATTGGTCGAAAAATCCACCGGATCAAGCCCATAATGCTGATAGAGCCTCTGGCCGATCGGCCCTTGCGCTGGCGTGAAGCGGAAGAAGGCATCGCGATCACGGGCGAAGACGAAGCGGACGAAGGACGAGCAGAAGATACATTCATGATCGAAGACAATGAGGCCGTAGCGCCCGTCGAAACCCGCAAGGGTGTCAAGGCTGACGGGTTGCTCCATCTCCGGCATTACTGGCAGGGCCTCTGGTTGCATTGACCGTCTCCCTTGTCCGCATTCATGCCTCGTGAGGCACACATTTTTGCAGGCTCATAAGGCTTATATGGTCATGCAGACTGACAAGGGAAAGTCGAGACCGGATCTGCGTTCTTCGCATGGCTGATCCGCCTTCTTGTGCATTGCGAAATCATCGTGCGCTTCCCATGTCTTCTCTGTCTGAACAACGAGAAAGAGAGCACATCATGTCCAGCCAGAGCAAGAACCGCCTTGGTTTCTTCCGCGAGGCTTTTGCCGTCCTCGGCGCCGCAGCGGCCGCGTCCGCCGCCGTCGATACGCATCGCCGCCCGAAGGACCGTGACCTGCGCACGCTTGGCATCGACCCCAAGGACTTCACCGCGCGCTTCTGAGAGCGACCGGCGTCAACTGCCATCCTATGAGACAACCGGCCCGGATTGAGGCCGGTTTTTTGCGTCCTGATCAGCCCGATGAAAGGCCCTGACCGACAACCGGATATCCTTTCATCGGTGTTGTTCGATATCCTCAAGCTAAGACAAACAGGATCACCGATGCCTGTGAATGATGCTCGCCATGCATCGTGTCGGACAGGGAAACTTTGGCTGGGGCGCCAGGATTCGAACCTGGGAATGTCGGTACCAAAAACCGATGCCTTACCGCTTGGCGACGCCCCAACGGGGATCTGAGCGGCTTGGCCCAAATCACGGTGGCGCCTGATTAGCAAAGGTCGGGCGCGGCGGCAATGATGTTTCGATTGGTTTTTGACGCTTTTTCACGGGCGGTCGACAAGGCGGTGGAATGGCGGCTCCAAGGGCTCATCTGCAGAGGAGGTGGTGGAGCCTGCAGACGCCATGCGATACGGATGATGCCGCTCACAGTCCGGCCCCTGACCTCGCGGCCTGCCCCGTTACGGGCCTGTCTGAAAAGGCTTGCAAGACCTTTTTCCCACAAGAACTGTCCGGCCCACTCCAGGGGTCGTGAGCCGTACCTGCTGAAGATCGCCGGGGACCAGGCCTTTGCCGCCATTCCTCCCGGCAATGGGCCTCTGCAATTGCTATCTCATAGAACAAGGGTGCCCATGTCGCGGTTCGGGTGCGGAGGCTGTTGCCGCCGGTGCAATCTGTGAACGAACAGGTGGCAGGCACGCGCAACCTGCTCTGGCGATCGAAACGACGGATGTTGCTCGGGAACGTTCGCAGCCGTTGCGGGTTGTCCTTCGACCCTGTGCCTCCCCCATCGGATGCAGCGCTTTATCGGCTTACTTGATGGGTCTCTGCGCCCTGACGCGTTGAAACCCTGCGGGCGGAGCCGGGGCACAACCACGAGGAAAGGACAATAGGCATGCCATCCATCGATACATCGAGAATTCTCATTCTCGCGACCCATGGCTATGAGCGTTCCGAGCTTCGCGTGCCGCTCGAAAAGCTTTCGGACAAGGGTGCCACCGTTTCAATTGCCTCGCTCGAAGAGGGGCCGATCAAGAGCTGGGACGAAAAGGACTGGGGCGATACCGTTGATGTCGATCTGACCGTCGATCAGGTCGATGCCAGCGACTATGATGCGCTGGTCATTCCCGGCGGCCAGATCAATCCGGATCTCTTGCGCAAGGAAGAAGCCGCTGTCGAAGTCGTGCGCGCCTTCGTCAAGAGCGGCAAGCCGGTTGCCGCCGTCTGCCATGGCCCTTGGCTTCTGGTCGAGGCGGATGCGCTGCGCGGGCGCAAGGCAACCTCCTATGCCTCCATCCGCACCGACCTGAAGAATGCCGGCGCCGACTGGCGCGACGAGCCGGTCGTCACCGACCAGGGCATCGTTACCTCGCGCAATCCGGGCGATCTCGATGCCTTTGTCGACAAGATCGTCGAGGAAGTGGAGGAAGGACGCCACGATCGTCGTGCAGCCTGATGGCCGGATAAGTCGACGATGATGAGCGACCAGACAGACCCTTTCCCGATCCGCCATCGGGGAAGGGTTTTTGTTTGGCCTTTACGAGCGGGTCCTTGAGGGTCTATCCCGGTTATGAACAGTTTCGGAGGCCCATCATGCCCGGATATTCCGCCCGCCCGCCGGCCATGGCGACCACGCTCGTCGATGATCAACTGACGCGCGTCATCCGCTGGGATTTCGAGCCGGGTGCAGCGACCGGCCATCACACCCATGGCATGGACTATGTCGTGGTGCCGCTGACGGACTGCCATTTCCTTATCGAAGACGAAAGCGGCGAGCGGCGGGTGCAAGTGGCGGCCGGCGAAAGCTACCGGCGCGAGGCCGGGATTTCCCACAATGTGATCAATGGCGGCACCTCGCCCATGAGTTTTATCGAGATCGAATACAAATGAGCGATGAGCAGACGGCAGAGATGCCGGCCTTCAATACCGTGTTTGAACCGCATCATGGCAAGGCCGTGCCAGTGGCCGAGGGGGTGGAGCGGATCACGGTCAACAATCCGAGCCCCTTCACCTTTCACGGGACCAACAGCTACATTGTCGGTGATCGCTCGGTCTGCGTCATTGATCCGGGGCCGGAGGATGATGCCCATTTCGAGGCGCTGATGGCGGCCCTCAAGGGCCGCGAGGTGACGCATATTGCGGTGACCCATACGCATCGGGACCACTCGCCGCTGGCCCGCCGTCTGAAGGCGGCAACCGGGGCTGTGCTTGTGGGCGAAGGGCCGCACCGCACCGCAAGGCTGTTGCATGATGGCGAGGTCAATCCCTTTGCCGAAAGCTCGGATACGGAGTTCCTGCCGGATATTGCCCTTGGCGACGGTGATGTGATTGCGGGCGATGGCTGGCAGCTGAAGACGGTGCTGACGCCCGGCCATGCGGCCAATCATGCGGCCTTTGCGCTGGAGGATCGCGGCATCCTGTTTTCCGGGGATCATGTCATGGCCTGGGCGACATCGATCGTGGCGCCGCCGGATGGCTCCATGGGGGCCTTCATGGCCTCGCTCGACCGGCTGCTGGAGCGCGACGACCGGATCTATCTTCCCGGTCATGGCGGGCCGGTGAGCGAGCCGCCGGCCTTTGTGCGGGGACTGCGCACGCACAGGCGCATGCGCGAGCGGAGCGTCTATGAGCGGGTGCGCAGCGGCGACCGGCTGATCGCCGATATCGTCAAGGTGCTCTATGCCACCACCGATCCGCGCCTGCACGGGGCGGCAGCGCTTTCGGTGCTGGCCCATCTCGAAGAACTGGTGGCGAAGGGCATGGTGAAAACCGAAGGTCCGGTTCGGCTTGCCGGCGTGTTCGAGGCGGCCTGATACCAGATCCCGGGGATCAGTTGGCGCCGGCGATGCCGAGAAGCTCGGCATCGAGCGCCCGCAGGAAATCCTCGGCGATGACATCGGAAAAGCCGAGGTCATGCGCCCCGAAGCGGCTTGCGACCCGCATGTCGATCAGGGTCATTTCCGCCTCTTCGCGCAGCCGGATCACCGCATCGAAGGGAAGCCCGAAGACGAGGCTGCGGGTTTCGAGCTGCAGGCGAATGGTGCCTTCCGGCTCGGGCGGCAGCGACGGATCGGACACGGCTGCCAGTTCGGCCGGTGATGGCGGCTCGGGGCGGGCGCCGGGCAGCGGCCCGGTGGTCGGCAGGCCATCCTGGGCGGCAGCTCCTGCGTCCGCCCCGAGATCTGCCCCCTCTTCCGCTTCGCCAGCCGGGGTCGCCGGTGGCTGAAAATCCGGCAGGGCATATTCCTCGCCGCGGCTTGCCACCACGCGCAGACGATTGGCATCGGCGACAGTCCGCACCGCCTCGAAGACGCGATCGAGGCCACCGTCATAGCGGCGGCCCGTCAAGCCCGGATAGGCCTCGGTCTGCAGGGCGCGCATGGCGGAGGACATGGGCGGGCGCGGCAGGAACTGCTGGTTGGCGAGAGGCTCGGCGATGAAGGCCGGGACATCGTTGAGGTCGGTCGAGACATCATAGAGCAGCGGCTTCTGATAGAAGAGAAAGGTGCCGTAACCGACCAGGCCGAGCACGGGCGCGGCAAGGACCAGCGCCCAGGCGGAGGCCACGCCGCCCAGCGCACCGACAAACCAGAGCCGGACGAGGCCGATCAGCGCCAGCGGCACGGCAAAGGCGGCGGGCACGGCAGCAACCAGCACAAGGGCCACGAAATCCGGCGTCTTCAGCGGGCCAAAGCGATGGGCGAGGAACACCACGACCAGCATGACCAGCGAAAACAGGGCAAGCCTGCGGGCAAGAAAGGCCGAAGGCGAGACGGGGCGGTCATAACGAACGATCATTGTTCATCCGGATTGCAAAAAGGCGGGCGCCAAGCGGCGTGCTCGAAAAGCGGGCTGGCCGGGAAGTCCAGATTCCTTCTAAGCAGACTTTCGTTGGCAAGCCAACGATTCATCCGCTTAGGGTTTTTGTTTGGCGCAGGTTCTCGTCGTAAAATCGTGGGACGCTTTTACGAAACCTGCTTCGCGCATCACCGGAAAAATCGGAAAGGGATTTCCGGGTCCATCCTCTGTCGCGTATCAGGGGACGTCTTCCGGTGGCGGGCTCTGGCGGCGGTTGAACAGCGGATTGCCGCCTGAATTGTCGTCCTCCGGCAGGGCCTGAGGCAGATCATCATCCTCCGGCAGCGGCGCGATCTCGTTCATGGAAGGCGTATCACGCACGCCGTCTTCATAGCTATCTGGCGCCTGGGGCGGCGCGCTGCCGGGGAGGATCGGCACATAAAGCGAGACGAGGACGAAGGTGCCGATGACCACGAGCCAGCTGCCGACGATGCGGGCGGGGATGACCAGCCAGCCATTGGAGGGACCAGTCGAAGGGCCATCGCCGACATCGCGGAACTGCCGCAGCATCAGGCCGGGGGCAAGCAGGATCCACACGGCGGCAAGCACGGCGGCCGTGGTGAAATCCTTGAGCCCGATGCCGAAATCATCAAGCCCGATGAAAAGCGACAGCGAGAAGGAAACGACCATGGTGGCCGCGACCAGACCGGCAAAGCGCAGCCGCTCGGGCAGCCAGAGGGCCGCCCCCGTCAGCATGACGGCGACCGGCGCAATCAGAAACATCTCATGGCCAAGCGGGCTTTGCAGGATCACGGAAAAGATCGGATCGAAGAAGAGCATCATCGGCACGATGACGGCGAGAAAAGCGCCGATCACATAGCCCACCTGTCGGTCGCGCGGCAGAAGGGCAAGACCAAAGGAAATGCCGAGCATGGCCAGCACCAGATCATAGACCGACAGCGTGAAGAGATAGCCGAGCTCGAAAAAGGCAAAGTCATGGGGGATGGACAGCGACAGCACGACCGGCAGGATGCCGGCCACAAGCAGCGCCAGCGACCAGCGAAAGCCGCGCCGTCGGCTCACCCTGCGCAGCCGCGCAAGCCCTGACGGATTGCCCTCGATCACCACATCCATGGCCGAAGCCGACCCCCCTGCCCTTACCCCCGAAGCGGATTTGCGGCGGCTCTTCTGGTTCGGACGGGGCTTGTGCGGGCGCTTGCTCATGCGGGCTGTTGTGCCGGAGATGGGGCGGATGAGGCAAGGGGGATTATGGGGTGGGAGAAAGGACAGGCGCGCGGGTCAATCACCCCACATACCTGAAAAGTTGCAGCGGTTTGACGATCTCCCGCCCTGAATCTATGATCAAGCACCGAATTGGAGTCCGAGATGGTCACGTCCAGGTCCGCACCCGCATCGAAAGAAGAAAACCAGCGCGAGACTTTCGAGCCTCGTCCGATCAAGGACAAGCCACGCCCGGATTACGCCGAGCGCGCCAAGGACATTGCCGAGCGTTTTCCCAAGACGATGGACTATCTTGCCAAGTGAGCCGCTCTGGCTTGATGACCAAGCCGTCATCGAAATCAATCGGTATCTGGTGGGGCGAACGGGCGAGCGGCACGCGCTGTTGTTTCCTGATCGGCTCGCCGGCGCAGTTTTACGGCCCCGAAATGCATTCTTTTACGAGAAGAATTCCAACACGTTATCGCTGTCAGTCAACCTTATGGTGGCGATAGGTCAGGCCCATGCCTTTGAGCAGGGTAACAAACGGACCGCCTTCGCCTCCGGTATCGCCTTTCTCAATGACAACGGTTACGACCTCAGGCATCCGGACGGCGAAGAACTTGGTATGATGTTGGAAGCGGTGATCCTGCGGCAGACCGCACCGGCAGCACTTGAAGCAATGCTGGCTCCGTGGATCATTCTCTGTGAGTGATGCAAGGGGCAAGCATCTGCGTCAAAGCCGCCGTTGCGTGTCCTTACCCCGCCACATCGGCCGCAAGCGAAATGCCCAGCGCCTTCATGACTGCAAGCGCGGTCTTGAGCGTCGGATTGCCGTCGCTTGAGAGTCCCGCTTCCCGAGCTATCCCGGCCATGTCTTTTGCACGGGCGACAACGCCAAGCGCGTGTGTGACATAGGCAGCATCGCCGGTCTTAAGCGCTTCGTTGACGAAGACGGAAATGGCGTCGGGTGAAGCGAGGTCTTCGGCTGGATCGTATTCAGAAACAATCTCAGCCATACCCTCACCCCCTCGCCTTGATCGCCGCTTGCGCCGCCGACAACCTCGCAATCGGCACGCGGAACGGGGAACAAGAGACATAATCCAGGCCGACATCTTCGCAGAAATGGATCGAGGTCGGGTCGCCGCCGTGTTCGCCGCAGATGCCGAGTTTCATGTCGGGGCGGGTCCTGCGGCCGCGCTCGGCGGCGATGCGGATCAATTCGCCGACGCCGTCGAAATCCAGCGAGATGAACGGGTCCTGGACGATGATGCCCTTGCGTTGATAGGTCGGGATGAAGGCGGCAGCGTCGTCGCGCGACATGCCGAAGGTGGTCTGGGTCAGGTCGTTGGTGCCGAAGGAGAAGAATTCGGCGGCTTCGGCAATGACATGGGCGCGGATCGCCGCGCGCGGCAGCTCGATCATCGTGCCGACAAGATAGGAGATTTCGAGCTTTGCCTCGCGCATGACCTCGGTTGCGACGCGGTCGATGACGCCCTTCACATAATCCAGCTCGCCCTTGAGGCTGACCAGCGGCACCATGATTTCCGGCACGACGGCAGCGCCCGTCTCGCGGGCGGCGCTAACTGCCGCCTCGAAAATGGCGCGGGCCTGCATTTCGGCAATCTCGGGATAGGAGATGGCAAGGCGGCAGCCGCGATGGCCGAGCATCGGGTTGAACTCGTGCAGCGCATCGATACGGCGGCGCATGAAGCCGGGTTCCAGCCCCATGGCGTTGGCCACCTCGTCGATCTCCTCCTCCGTCTTCGGCAGGAATTCATGCAAAGGCGGATCGAGCATGCGGATCGTGACGGGAAGCCCGTGCATGATCGTGAACAGCTCGGTGAAATCCGAGCGCTGCATGGGAAGCAGCTTGTCGAGGGCGGCGCGGCGGCCTGCCTCGTCTTCGGCGAGGATCATGTCGCGCATCACATGGATGCGGTCGCCTTCAAAGAACATGTGCTCCGTGCGGCAAAGGCCGATGCCCTCGGCACCGAAAGAGCGGGCAGCGCGCGCATCCTGCGGGGTGTCGGCATTGGTGCGAACCGTCATTCTGCGTGTGCGATCAGCCCATTGCATCAGCTTCTGGAAGTCGCCGGACAGCTCCGGCTGGAGCATCGGCACTTCGCCCTTCAGCACCTGGCCGGAGGAGCCATCGATGGTGATGATATCGCCTTTCCCAAGCGTCACGCCCATGCCGATCAGCTTTTCCTGGCGCAGGTCAACACGCATTGTGCCGGCACCGGCAACGCAAGGGATGCCCATGCCGCGCGCAACGACCGCCGCATGGCTGGTCATGCCGCCGCGTGTCGTCAGGATCGCTTCAGCAGCATGCATGCCATGAATGTCTTCAGGGCTCGTCTCGACGCGCACGAGAATGACCTTGCGGCCTTCGGCCTCGGCAGCCACGGCCTCTTCCGCCGTGAAGACGATTTCGCCGGTTGCCGCGCCCGGGGAGGCCGGCAGGCCGGAGCCGATGACATGGCGGGTGACGCGGGGATCAATGGTCGGGTGCAGAAGCTGGTCGAGCGAGGATGGCTCGATGCGCATCACGGCCTCTTCTTCCGAAATCAGCCCTTCGGCGACCATGTCCACCGCGATTTTCATCGCCGCCTTGGTGGTGCGCTTTCCCGAGCGGGCCTGCAGCATCCAGAGCTTGCCGCGTTCGATGGTGAATTCCAGATCCTGCATGTCGCGGTAATGCGTTTCCAGCCGCGCGCAGATGGCCTGGAATTCGGCAAAGGCCTCCGGCATCAGCTTTTCCATCGAGGGCTTGTCGGAGCCGCTGTCGATGCGACCCGCCTCGGTGATCGACTGTGGCGTGCGGATGCCGGCCACCACATCTTCGCCCTGCGCATTGACGAGGAATTCGCCGTAAAGCTCTTTTTCGCCGGTCGAGGGATTGCGGGTAAAGGCAACGCCGGTCGCAGAGGTCGAGCCGAGATTGCCGAAAACCATGGCCTGCACGGTAACGGCGGTGCCCCATTCGGCGGGGATCTTGTGCAGCATCCGATAGGTCACGGCGCGCGGGTTCATCCAGCTGGAAAAGACCGCACCCACCGCGCCCCAGAGCTGGACATCCGGGTCCTGCGGGAACGGGACTTCCAGCTCCTGCTCGATCACCTGCTTGTAGAGCGAGACGACATGCTGCCATTCGACGGCGGAGAGTTCCGTATCCAGTTCGTGGCCAAGCCTTGCCTTTTCATCTTCGAGGATCTCCTCGAAGACCTCATGATCAAGACCCATGACGACATCGCCATACATCTGGATGAAGCGGCGATAGCTGTCCCAGGCAAAGCGAGCATCGCCGGAGTGATGACCCAGTGCCTCGACCGTCTGGTCATTCAGGCCGAGGTTCAACACGGTATCCATCATGCCGGGCATGGAGGTGCGCGAGCCGGAGCGGACGGAGAGAAGCAGCGGATGGGCGACATCACCGAAACCGCGACCGGTCTCCACTTCAATCGCCTTGATGCCCGCGAGGACCTGGGCCTTCAGATCATCGGGCAGTCTCTTGCCGCTGCTGTAATAATGGGCGCAGGCATCTGACACGATCGTGAGACCGGGCGGTACGGGCAGGCCGAGAGAGGCCATCTCGGAAAGGTTTGCACCCTTTCCACCCAGATGGTCCCGGTCGGCGCTACTGCCTTCGGCCTTGCCTCCGCCGAAGGTGTATACCCATTTCCTCATTGCCCTCTCCACCCCAACAGGCTTGTTTTTCCAACGTTTACAGGAAACGTGACAGAATGAAAACGCTCACATGTCAAGTATATGCTGCATTGCATCATTAATTAGGCCTCTTGGATTTCCCCGCTCACCCGTTGGTGATGCAACGAGATCAGATCCGGTCCAATCTGGTTTTGAGAGCATGTCAGCCCTTTGTTTTCAAGACACACAAAAGGATGAAAACGAGGCTGTCCGTATGGGATACGGCCTATCGGCTCAACACCTGCAGTTCCGCTTCCGAGGCATCGCCGAAAATCGTGACGCCGAGCCTGTCATCGGCAATCCGCAGAACCGCGCGCTTGCCATCTGGCGTGTAGAGAACCGCGAGTGCGCTTTCGGCGCAGCGCCCCGCCTCACAGGCGCGAAACAGCTCCATCGGTTTCCCGGCAATTTCGACGGTCTCCGAGGCCAGGGCGATGAAGCGCGGGCGACTCATCATGTTGCGCACCCAGGAGGGCAGGCCCGGCTTGCCCTTTATGAGCCCCTCCAGGCTCTCGCGATGGGGCTCCGAAGTGGTGATGACTGCGGAAAGGAACCGGCCGGAAAGCTCGTTCTCTCTGGTTTGCGACAGCGCAGGTGACCAGTTCATCCCAATCAGGATGACGAGCGCGAGACAGATCCGGTTTCTCATACAGCCACCTTACCAGGTCCAGTCTGATTTTCGGCACAGCATTCCCGATCCGCGCTGGCAGCAGATCCGGAGGCAATTCAAATCACCTCGGCATTTTTGGGCCTTGTATGTTCGATTGGAAGGCATGAAAGCAAAAACCTCGCTCAGCGGATCAGGCGATGTCGCGCTCGCGCAGGGCTTCTGCCGTCTGGAGGTCGACGGAGACGAGCTGGCTGACCCCCTGCTCTGCCATGGTGACGCCGAAGAGGCGGTTCATGCGGGCCATGGTGATGGGGTTGTGGGTGATGATGACGAAACGGGTCTCGGTGGAGGCGGCCATCTCGTCCATCAGGTTGCAGTAGCGCTCGACATTGTGGTCGTCGAGCGGCGCGTCGACCTCGTCGAGAACGCAGATCGGCGCGGGGTTCGTCAGGAAGACGGCGAAGATCAGGGCCATGGCGGTGAGCGCCTGTTCGCCGCCCGAAAGCAGCGTCATGGTCTGCGGCTTCTTGCCCGGCGGGCGGGCCAGGATTTCAAGGCCGGCTTCGAGCGGATCGTCGCTTTCGATCAGTTGCAGTTCCGCGGTGCCCCCGTTGAAGAGATGGGTGAAGAGCCGCTGGAACTGGGCGTTGACGATATCGAAGGCGGCGATCAGACGCTCACGGCCCTCGCGGTTCAGGCTCTGGATGGCACCGCGCAGCTTGCGGATGGCGTCGATGATGTCGTCGCGCTCCTTGATGAGGATGGCCAGCTTTTCAGAAAGCTCCTGCTGCTCTTCGTCGGCCCGCAGATTGACGGCTCCCAGCCGTTCGCGCTCCATGCGCAGGCGGTCGAGATTGCGCTCGACTTCGCGCAGATCGGCAATGTTTGCGGGGTCCTTCAGGCCCGTCAGGCGGAAGGCCTCATGCGGCGGCACATTCAGCGTGTCCTGAATGCGGGCTTCGGCCTCGACGCGCCAATCGCGGGCGGAGACGAGACGCTCTTCGGCACGGCCCCGTTTTTCGCGGCTTTCGGCAAGGGCTGCAAGCGCTGAGGCAGCCTTCTGGTCGGCCTCGCGCTGGCGGGTTTCAGCCTCCACCAGCCGGTCAGCGGCGTCGCGGCGTTCCTTCTCGGCCTTGTCGAGAGCCGACATCAACGCACGACGCTTGTCATCAAATTCGTCGGGGGCCAGTTCGAGATCGGCAATTTCTTCGCGGGCTTCAGCCTCACGCTCCCGCAGCGTGGCGATGTGCTCGTTGGCGGAGCTTGCCCGGTTCTGCCAGTTCTGCTTTTCCTGCCGGATCGAATGAACGCGGCGGCGGCGCATCTCGTCTTCGCGGGCGAGCCCCTCGAAACGGGCACGCGCCTCCGCGAGAAAGCCGCGATCGCGGGCAACAACGGCTTCCGCTTCACGCAGCCGGGCCTCCAGGGCGAAGAGATCCGGCGTCTCTTCCATCTCGATGCGGGCCGTCTCCTCCTGCTCGACGATCTCCTCGATCTGCCCCTTCAGACCGTTGGCCGCCTCTTCAATCACCACGCGACGACGAACGAGATCGCCGGACGCACGCTCGGCCTGCGAGAGGGCTTCCCGGGCTTCGGCGAGCTGGCGCACGGCGAGGCGGCTCAGATCGCGGGCGTCGGCGAGACGGGCTTCCTCGGCGCGTATCGTTTCGGCAGCCTCGGTCAGGCGATCCTCTGCCTCGATGAGTGCATAACGCGCTTCCTCGACCTCCCGCTCGATCTCAGCCAGACGGTTTTTCTGGGCGAGCCGCAGGGCGGCGGCACTTGGCGCTTCCGAACCGGTGACATGGCCATCCCAGCGATAGACGGCGCCATCGCGGGTGACGAGCCGCTGGCCGGGCGCGAGCTGCGGCATGAGGGCCAATGCCTCTGACGCGTCGACCACACCAATCTGGCGAAGAGCCCTCGTCAGGGCGGCGGGTCCCTGCACATGATCGATAAGCGGTGCGACCCCCTGAGGAAGCGTCGGGTCGAAGGCGCCATCGCCATTGCCACGCCAGTGCGCTGGTGCCTGAGGATCGAGGGCGCTATCGAGATCGTCGCCCAGAGCGGCACCCAGGGCCGTCTCAAAGCCGCGATCAACCGAGAGCTGATCGGCAACAGGCGGAAAGTCGCCCGTTGTGGCAGAGGCGAGAATGCGGGCGATGGTACGCGCCTCGGTCTCCAGGCCGTTGACGCGGGATCGCGCGGCCTCCAGCGGCTGACGAAGCAGGCTTTCGGTGCGGCGCGCCTCGGCAAGGGCGGCTTCGGCTTCCATGGCGGCGGTCTCGGCATCGGCAACAGCCTGCTCTGCCATCTCGACCCGTTCGCGCTTTTCCTCCGGGTCCGGCATTGCGGCGATGCGGTCGGAGATATCGGAAAGCTCGCGCGCGGCGTCTGCAAGCTGGCGCTCCAGACGGGCGCGGCGATCAGCCAGATCACGGATGGCGCGCTCCAGCTGGTTGCGACCCGCAGCCGTTTCCGCGCGTTCTGCCGTCAGGCGGGTGAAGTCGCGCTCGCTGTCGGCCAACGCGACCGATGCAGCATCGAAGGCTTCCTTCGCGTCTTCTGCGAAACGACCGGCATCGGCAAGGATTTCCTCAAGCTCGGCCTCTTCCTCGGACAGACGGGCAATCACCTCGGCATTTTCCGAGACGAGGCGCTCTTCGCGGCGGATGTCTTCATCCAGCTGCGCCAGACGGCGGGTCAGTTCATCCCGGCGGCGCAAAATCCGGTTGGCCTCTTCATCGAGCTGACTGCGGGCAATCTGCAACCGCTGCAGGGCGGCGGCGGCTTTCGCTTCCTCCTCGCGCAGTTCCGGCATCTTGAGGCTTGCAACCGCCTGGAGCTTGGCCGCTTCCATCTGCTGGTTCGCTCTTTCGGCCACCAGTGACATGGCCTGGTTGAGCGCGCTTTCAGCCTCACCTTCCGCCCGCTTCGCCTCGGCCCAGCGGATATGCAGGAGCATGGCCTCATGGGCGCGAATGTCTGCTGACAACTGCTTGAAACGATTGGCCTGGCGAGCCTGGCGCTTCAGGCTCTCGATCTGGCTTTCAAGCTGGGCGGTAATATCCTCAAGCCGTTCCAGATTTGTCTCTGCCGCACGCAGGCGAAGTTCGGCCTCGTGGCGACGCGAATGGAGGCCTGAAATGCCAGCGGCTTCTTCCAGCAGTTGCCGGCGCGCCTGTGGCTTTGCCTGGATCAGTTCACCAATGCGCCCCTGGCCGACCATGGAGGGTGACCGTGCGCCTGTCGAAGCATCGGCAAAGAGCAGCTGAACATCCTTGGCGCGGGCTTCCTTGCCGTTGATGCGGTAGACAGAACCCGCACCCCGCTCAATACGACGGGTGACCTGGATTTCGTCGGAATCGTTGAAGCCCGCCGGTGCCGTGCGATCGGAATTGTCGAGATAAAGGCCGACCTCTGCCGAATTGCGTGCGGGGCGGTTTCCCGAGCCGGAGAAGATGACGTCATCCATGCCGGAGGCGCGCATGTTCTTGTAGGAGTTTTCCCCCATGACCCAGCGCAGGGCTTCGACAAGGTTCGACTTGCCGCAACCATTCGGCCCGACAATGCCGGTCAGACCGCGCTCTATGATGAATTCGGACGGTTCGACGAAGGACTTGAAACCGACGAGGCGCAGGCGATTGAACTTCATGCCGCTGCCTCAGCCTTCACGGCGAGTACCGAGGCCTTGATACCGGCGTTACGCAGCAAAACGGGCGCACAGGTTTCCCCGGCGCCCGCCATCATGAAAATGGGTCGCTTAGAGCATGCTGTCGATGAGGGCCGACATGGAGTCAACCGACATGTCTCCCGAATAAACCTTGCCATTGATCAGGAAGGTCGGGGTCGAATCCACCCTGAATTCCTGGGCGCCACGGTCGCGCACGGCCGACACATCAGCCGCTAGCTGCCCGTTCGTCAAGCACGCATCGAAGGTCTCCTGTGTAAAACCTGCCAGCTTGGAGATTTGCAGCATGGCATTGCGCACATCGCCGTCCGCCGGGGCTGCCCAGGCACGCTGCTGCTTGAAGAGCGTCGAGACGAAGGGGAAGTAGCGGTCCTCGGTCGTGCAACGCGCCAGCATGAAGGCTGCGAGCGATGCGGTGTCCTGCGGGAACGGGAACTCACGCACAACGAAATAGACCTTGCCGGTGTCGATGTATCTGGCCTTGATCTCGTCAAAGGTGCGGGTATGGAAATTGGCGCAATGCGAGCAAGTCATCGACATGTATTCGATGATCTTCACCGGCGCATTCGGATCGCCAAGCGCCATTTCCTTCAGCGGACCGGGCTTCAACGCCTCTTCCATGTCGATCTCCCGGTCAGCCTCCGGAATTTCGACATTGGCCGGGGTCGACGCAGTCGTCTCATAGCTCACGCCGGGATTGGCCGGCTGCGAGTTTGCCGCCGTGTCTTCAGCATCACTGCAACCGGCAAGGACGGCACCAGCAACGAGCACGGCAATGCCGCCCATGAGGCGGCGCTTGGTGATCGAAAGTTCGGAAATCGGCATGGGACACCTGTCAGACGTTTTTCTAAAACCTATGGCCACCGATATAGCGCAGGCGTGCACCAAACAAGGCAGGCTCCCCAGGGTTTTATCAAAGTTCTGTGACATTTCACGCGTTTGCGGATTAAACTTTGTTCATGATTCATGAACAATGAGTTTGAGCTTGCTCATTTGCGGCGGGCAGACATGACACCGGTGCCGAGCCGCTCGATGGCGCGGCGGAGGTTATCGCTTTCGATCCCTTCCATCATCGCCTCCAGCCGACGCGCCTTTTCGCCCTCCAGCTTGCGGGGGCGCCGAGGTCTCAGGCTGGCATTGGAGACCGGCTTCTGGACTATCCGGATCTGGCCGATGGCAGGATAGCCGAAGAAGCCGTTGATGCGAGCGATCAGTTCGCCCTGCGCGTGAGACAGAAAGAGCGCGCGTGCTCCCTCGCAGGCAATGACCAGAAGACCCGGCCGATGACCGCCTTCGTCCGGCAGGTCTGAGCGGCGCGGCCAGGTGATCTTTTCGGGTCTCGTGCAATCGGCAAAGCTTGCACCGGCGATCTCATCCCAGGAGCCGAGCAGCGCCGTTGTGATGCCGGCACGCCGCGCCAGCACCGGATCGACGATGCCGTTGGCGATTTCCGCAATCTGGGCGGCGCTTTTCCTCGGGGGAGCCATTGGTTCTGCATGTCCACTTGCAAGATGCCGGCCAGACCTTGAACCGGACGGTGATTTGGTCAGATATAACCGCAGCACACTCAATTCGGCAAATGCAGCGCGTGATTCCCCACAGCAACGACAGAAAGAGGCCAGAGGCCGCACCCCTCCTTACCTGGTATGACCGCCATCATCGCGAGCTGCCCTGGCGCATTTCGCCTTCGGCGGCAAAGCGTGGGGTGACGCCAGATCCCTATCACATCTGGATGTCGGAGGTGATGCTGCAGCAGACGACGGTTGCGGCTGTGAAGGCTTACTTTGCCAAGTTCACCGCCCGCTGGCCGACAGTGAAGGAACTCGCAGAGGCGCCAACCGAGGATGTGATGGCCGCCTGGGCGGGGCTTGGATATTATGCCCGGGCGCGGAACCTGAAGAAATGCGCCGAAGCCGTCGCCTTCGAACATGGTGGTATATTTCCCGATACGGAAGAGGGTTTGCGCGCGCTTCCCGGCATCGGCGACTATACGTCGGCAGCGGTGGCCGCAATCGCCTTCAACCGCCCATCCGCCGTGATGGATGGCAATGTCGAGCGGGTGATTTCGCGACTTTACGCGATCGAGGCGCCGCTCCCCGGATCGAAACCGCAGATGAAGGCGAAGGTGGCGGAACTCACGCCGACCGATCGGCCCGGCGACTTTGCCCAGGCGATGATGGATCTCGGCGCCACGATCTGCACGCCGAAGCGCCCGGCCTGTGCGCTCTGTCCGTTCAACGATGTCTGTATGGCACTCGCGACCGACGAGCCGGAGCGTTTTCCCGTCAAGGCCGCCAAGAAGGCAAAGCCGGTGCGGCTGGGTGCCGCCTTTATCGCGGTTGACCGTGAGGGGAGAATTCTCCTGCGCAAGCGGGTGGAAAGCGGGCTATTGGGCGGGATGACCGAGGTGCCGACAACCGACTGGACCTCAAGGCAGGATGGCGCGACAAGTATGGAGGCCGCCCCCTTCCCTGCCGACTGGCAGGCGGCGGGCGCAATCTCCCATGTCTTCACCCATTTCGAACTCCGTCTTTCGATCTTCCGCGTCGGGCCGATCGATGCCCCCTCCGGTGATCACGGTTCCTGGGTGCCCGTCACCGAACTTGATGGGGAAGCGCTGCCAACTGTCATGAAGAAGGCAATTGCAGCCGCTATTCCCACAGCCTTCTCAACCTCCAAGGACTGACTCATGAGCGAAATCCGCCACATCGTTTTCGACATCGGCAAGGTGCTGATCCATTACGATCCGAACCTGCCATTTGCCCGGATCATTCCGGACGCCGAGGAGCGAGCGGACTTCTTTCAACGCATCTGCACACATGACTGGAATCTGGAACAGGATCGCGGGCGCAGCTGGCACGACGCCGAAGCGCTGCTGATTGACCAGTTTCCGGACCGCGAGGAGCATATCCGCGCTTTCCGCAAATACTGGGCAGAGATGGTGCCCTATGCCTATGACGAGAGCGTCGCGATCATGACCGGCCTGATCGATGAGGGCCGAGACGTGACCATGCTGACGAATTTCGCTGCCGATACCTTCAAGGAGGCGCGGCAGATGTATCACTTCCTCAACCGCCCGCGCGGCGTGACGGTTTCCGGCGAAGTCGGCCTGATCAAACCGGATGTGGCGATCTACGAGCTGCATGCGAAGGATTTTGGACTTCAGCCAGCGCATACGATCTTCATCGATGACAGCTATGCGAATGTCGAGGGCGCGCGTCAGGCCGGCTGGCAGGCCGTGCATTTCACCGGTGCGGAGCAGCTCAGGACTGACCTTGCGGCCCTTGGCGTTCTTGGCTGAGTGCGAAGCGCGAAGTGGCATTTCACTCGCTCTCATAGAATGCCGTTGAAGTCATATGCCATAGATGTCATATTTTGGCATGGAATGGCGCGTGTTGCTGCATGATGAATTCGATCCGGAATTCGAGGCCCTGCCGGAAGCGGTCAGGGATGAGATCTTCATTTCGCTGCCTCTACTCAAGGCTTACGGGCCACAGCTCGGGCGGCCCTGGGCGGATACGCTGAAGGGCTCCCGGTTTTCGAACATGAAAGAACTGCGCTTTCGAGCGGTTGATGGTGTGTGGCGTCTCGCCTATGCGTTCGACCCCCAGCGACAGGCAGTGCTTCTTGTTGCGGGAGACAAATCAGGAGTGAGTGAAACACGGTTTTACAAGCGCCTGATCGAAAAGGCAGACAGACGTTTCGCCGCCTATCTGGATAAGCAGAAGGAAGACTGACAATGGCACGAACACTGGATCAGGCATTTGCATCGCTTCCAGAGGACAAGCGTCGGGATCTTGAGCAGCGCGGGCAAGACCGTTTGCAACAATACCGGACGCTTCAGGAATTGCGAAAGTCGCGGGATGTGACACAGGAGAGCCTGGCGACAGTTCTCGGCGTCAATCAGGAAAACATATCGCGCCTTGAGCGCCGTAACGACCTGCTTTTGTCGACCTTGCGAGACTATATTGGCGCCATGGGCGGCGAGCTGGAAATTGTTGCCCGTTTTCCGGATCGCCCGCCCGTCCGCCTTGATGAGATGTTTGCAGAACCTGAGCGCTAAGCGATCGCAAAGGCGTGTTGCGACCAATCTGGTCTGGCGCGGGCGGTTTTGGCGGATCCTCTCCCGCGCCAGGACGACCGCAAGCGGTCGACGAGGCTTGGGTTACGTGATCCGTCTTGCGCAGGGCTGACTGCTTCACCAATGCGTGAATTCGCTGAGATCGCTGAAAACCAGGTCGCTGGAAGCAGTGACGCCCGGCAAGGCGCTGCCGGGCGTCCAGATTTCCCGGTCGGGACTAGAGGTACAAAGACCGGCCCGGGAAGTCAGCATGGGGCAAGGGATGAGCGCTGCTCAATCCAGTCTCGCCATGTCCTGTCGGATCACGCTGCGCAGATCATCGATCGGCTTCAGCGCACCCTTGTCTTCATAATGCCAGAAGGTCCAGCCATTGCAGGCGTCAAGCCCCTGCACCTTCGCACCCAGACGGTGAATGGAACCGGCCTCGCCGCCGGAGACCAGTGTGCCATCGGCGCGGATGATCGCTGAATAGCGGCGCTTGGCATCGCTCAACACCTGGCCCGGCTTGACGAGACCTGCTTCCAGCAGAGACCCGAAGGCGACGCGGGGTTCAGCCTTTTTGCCGGACATGACGGTCAATTCGACCTTGCCGAGCGGCTCGACCGCAGCGATGCGGGCAGACGCCGCATCGATGTAATCCTGCTCGCGCTCGATGCCGACGAAATGACGGCCGAGACGTTTTGCCACCGCCCCGGTCGTGCCGGAGCCGAAGAAGGGATCGAGCACGATATCGCCGGGCTTGGATGAGGCCATCAGCACGCGGGCGAGCAGTGCTTCCGGCTTCTGGGTCGGATGGACCTTCTTGCCGTCCTCGCCCTTCAGCCGCTCGCCGCCGGAGCAGATCGGGAAAAGCCAGTCGGAGCGCATCTGCACGTCGTCATTGGCGGCCTTCATCGCATCGTAATTGAAGGTATAGCCCTTGGCCTTCGGATCGGGCGAGGCCCAGATCATCGTCTCATGGGCGTTCTGGAACCGGCGGCCTTTGAAATTCGGCATGGGGTTGGTCTTGCGCCAGACGATGTCGTTCAGGATCCAGAAATTCAGATCCTGCAGCGTCGCCCCAACGCGGAAGATGTTGTGATAGGAGCCAATCACCCAGATCGTACCGGTCGGCTTCAGCACGCGGCGGCAGGCGAGCAGCCAGGCGCGGGTAAAGGCGTCATAGGCCTGGAAGGAGGCGAACTGGTCCCAGTGATCGTCGCAGGCATCGACAAGGCTCTGGTCCGGACGATGCAGCGCGCCGCCAAGCTGCAGATTATAGGGTGGATCGGCGAAGATCACATCGACAGATTTGTCCGGAAGCGCTTCAAGCGCGGCAACGCAATCGCCCTTGATGATGCTGTCGACCCAGGCAAAGGGGTCGGACGAACGGCGGAGATCGGCAAGCGGGAATACAGAAGCCATCGGTTACTCACTCTTACGCTGACGCAGCACGGGATGTGAGGCTTATGGTTACCGAACTTGGTTACTGAAGGGTGAAGAGGGGGTGAGATTTTGTGCGGGGGTGGGATGGGGACTAGAAAAGCGGTGATGCTTAAGGCACCTCGAACAACTAAGATGGCTTATTTTCATTCTATTCGATGTATTGAAGGTTGATCGAAGGCGGAGACATGTCGACACAAGAGAGCAAGAAGCTTGAAGCTGTATTGGAAGCAGCAACCTCGTACGGAGACAAATTTCAGAATGATGTCAGTGACATCAATTTATCTGCTTCATTCAATGGCCGCCTTGGCAGCGGTAGTGTAGAATATCAAAAGCTTGATGCTGCTAAAAATCGGTACTATGAGGCGTGCATATTTGTCGTCGGACAGTTTCCAGATCTCAGGGCGCTCGGTTGCGACCTGCGTGCCGCTCTTATACGACTAGAAGCTCAGTTTCATCCTAGACCGAATAGTATGGATAGATACAGACATGAGTTCTCCGTAGATTTCGGAGAGGCGCTAGCTCGCGTAAGGGACCAAATCTGCCATCAAGTCGAGCATGGAATCTTGAAAATGGGAAGTGAGTCCCGCAATACGACAATCATTCAGAACGGCGCCAACTCGGTTGCGGTGGCAACCGGTGACAATTCCCCAGTCAGCTTGACTGTGAACTATTCGAAAATCGCGCAGCTAGCCGGGGAAGCATTAGAAGAACTTCAGGGGTGGAATGTTCCCACGGAGAAAAGGAACGCCATTGAGGACGGCTACATCGCAATTGGAGATGAAGCCAAGAAGGCCACTCCAGACAAATCGAGAATGAAACGCATTGCACAGAGGATTGCAGACGACATTCGAGCAATGAAGGACGCTGCTATCTCCGCTGGCGCTAGCGAAATTGGCACTGCGGCAGCGACTGCGTTATTGACGGCGATAAGCAGCATGTAACCCTCTGGACGGCTAAACACTCACCCCCTCATCCGGCGCTTCGCGCCACCTTCTCCCTCAAGGGGAGAAGGAAGGGATGGCATCCCAGGCTTTCACCACCGCCTTCTTGGCCTGCGCCCGCCAGACACGCGTCAGGTTTTCCCGCGCCCATTCGAGATCGAGGCGCTCCGGGCGGGCGAGCACCAGTTGATGCGGGCGGTGGTGGTCGGTCGTGAAGAAGGTGTCGGGGTCCATTTCGATCAGGTGGTCGCGCTCTTCGAAGGGGACCTTGAAGACCGGGCTGAACTGCCCCCCATTTCGACCGGACAGTCGGCATAAGCAGAAAGGCTCAAGCACGGGCTTGAGGACAGGCTTATGTCTAACGAGTATCGACATGTTGAATTGCTGACGGGTGATGTCCGCCGCAGGCGCTGGACAACCGAGCAGAAGCTGACAATCATCGAGCAGAGTTTCGAACCAGGCGAGACGGTGTCTTCGGCCGCTCGCCGCCATGGCGTCGCGCCCAATCTGCTTTACCGGTGGCGCAGGCTTTTGAGTGAGGGAGGTGCTGCAGCCGTGGATTCGGACGAGCCGGTTGTCGGCAATTCGGAAGTGAAGAAGCTGGAGGATCGTGTCCGCGAGCTGGAGCGCATGCTCGGTCGCAAGACGATGGAGGTCGAAATTCTCCGCGAAGCCTTGTCCAAAGCAGACTCAAAAAAACGGATATCGCGGCCGATCTTGTTGCCGAAGGACGGTTCCCGATGAAATCAGTCGCCGACACGCTTGGCGTATCCCGTTCCAACCTGATCGAGCGGCTGAAAGGCAGATCGAAGCCGCGTCGCTCCTATCACAAGGCCGAGGATGCAGACCTCTTGCCCATCATCCGCAGGCTGGTGGATCAAAGGCCAACCTATGGCTATCGGCGGATCACCGCGCTCCTCAATCGCGAGAGGCGAGCCGCCGATAAGCCTGTCGTCAACGCCAAACGGGTTCATCGCATCATGGGCAACCACGCCATGCTGCTGGAGAAGCACACCGCCGTTCGCAAGGGCCGCCTCCATGACGGCAAGGTGATGGTCATGCGCTCGAACCTGCGCTGGTGCTCGGACGGGTTGGAGTTCACCTGCTGGAATGGCGAGGTCATTCGTCTTGCCTTCATCATCGACGCCTTCGACCGCGAGATCATCGCCTGGACGGCGGTCGCCAACGGCGGCATCTCCGGCTCTGACGTGCGCGACATGATGCTGGAGGCGGTCGAGAAGCGCTTCGCAGCAACGAGAGCCCCGCACGCAATAGAGCATCTCTCGGACAATGGCTCGGCTTACACCGCGAGGGACACGAGACTGTTTGCCCAGGCGCTCAATCTGACGCCTTGCTTCACGCCGGTGGCCAGTCCGCAGTCGAACGGCATGTCGGAGGCCTTCGTCAAAACCTTGAAGCGGGACTATATCCGCATCTCAGCTCTACCGGACGCCGAAACAGCGCTCCGGCTCATCGACGGATGGATCGAGGACTATAACGAAATCCATCCCCATTCCGCGCTCAAGATGGCTTCTCCACGGCAGTTCATCAGGGCTAAATCAAACTAGCCGACATGTCCGGTGAAACGGGGTGCACTCCACGGGCAGTCATGGGTCGGGTTCCAGAAGAGCATGGCCTTGCCATTGACCTTGAAGGACACGGCGCCCCAGGATGTGGTTTCCTCCGTGGTTGGCAGGGCAAGGATGATCTGGCGGAGCATGTCGAGGGTGATCATGGCTATCTCCCCTTCTCCTCAGAACGCTTTCGGCAAACCTGCCTGTTTAAGCGTTTCGTTGGCTGTATGGCGGGACTTCATACCGTGATCGACGGTGAAATGGCGATTGGTGATGGGGCTATACCAGATCTCATGATCGCCCTTTCCCGGCCGCACGAAGGTGCAGCCCGCAGCGGTCAAGCGCTCCTTCAACTCGCGGAGATAGCTCGCCATATCCGCTTCAAAAGCTTGGATTCGGTACCTTGCCGATCTGTTCGGCAACAATGTGTACGGGAATTTCCGGCAGGTCCGAGCCGACCCCGTTCAGCTCCAATAGATCTGCGACAGCCGCCATGACCTTCGGCTGAAGCATTTCCATGCTTTCCGATTCAACCGCAAGACCCTCGATATCATTGCTCGTGGCCAACCAGACCTCGGCTTCGTCGTCCCAGGTGGCGCGCACAATGATCGACCGCATGTTCATCTCGGCTTCCTCCGGTGTCGATGGAGAGATCCTACACCCAACCGAGGTCAGGCGAAAGCGGCTGATGTGCCCCTCATCCCCGGTGCAACAAGCTGCATCCGAGCGCTTCGCGTCCCGTCAGGGCGCGACGCGGACACCGAGATAGCCGCCATCGGCGACGCTGTCGCAGAGTCCGGACCATTCACAGCCGGAACAGGCCTTGCGGATTTCGCCGGTGGCGAAGGTTTTTCTGAGCCGAGCGAGCAGGGTTGGGGTGGGTGTGATGCGGGAGCCGAGCGGCAGGGGGCTGCCGATCAAGCGGGCGATGGCGTCTGCTGCCGCAAGATCGCGCTCGATGACGCTTGGCCCTAGACAATGGGCCTCCGGGCTTTGAAGCAGCGGGCCGCAAATGTCATCCGGCCCCGCCACCAGCTCGATCTCCTCGCCGGCGGACAGGCGCGCGGCGATTGCCTCGTAATTCTCGACGAAGGCTGGCGAATAGCCCTTGCCGACATAGGTCAGCATGCAGAGCAGATGATGAGCGCGAAGTCTGACGGTCATGCCAAGGCCTTCCGCGATGCCAATGAAGCCGTGCGCGAGCCGCATCCGACCTGATGGGATCGGTTCCAGTGGCTTGATGGGGACATCGGGCCCTGATGAGGAGCACGACAGGTCGGCCTCGAATTTCAAAGGCAATTCACTAACCGCATGACGCGCGACTGTCGAGCGGAGCGTGCCAGCTAGCCGGAACAGACCCGGTTGCGTCCGGTCTCTTTGGCCCGGTAGAGAGCGGTATCCGCCCGCTTCAGCAGTTGCTCGTAATCCACCTCACCGCCATAGGCGGCGACACCGATGCTCACGGTCGGGCTGAAAGCCCTGCCATCGGCACCGGCCAGGACGATCTCCATGATTTTGCGGCGGATCATCTCGGCAACCCGCAGACCGCCCTGCTCGGCGGATTCGACCACGACAATCAGGAATTCCTCGCCACCATAGCGGAAGACAAAATCCGTCTGACGCACGGCAGCGACCAGCGTGGACGCCACCTGGCGCAGGGCCTCGTCACCGAGCTGATGTCCATGGGTGTCATTGATCTGCTTGAAATGGTCGATATCGAGCAGGAGCACACAAAAGCCTTCGCCCGCGCTGCTGCGATGCAGCTGGATTTCGCGGGCGAGCACGGAGGGCAGGAAACGCCGCGTGTGCAGATGCGTCAAAGGATCACGTCCGGCCTCCATCTGCAAATGCATTTCAAACAGCGCGCCAAGCGTATGCTTGATCACGGAAATCTCGTCTTCGAGCATGGCGGCATGACGGGCCGCCGTCTGATTGTCCTGGGGGTCAAGCCTTTCCATTGACGGCACGATCTCGTCATCGATCTTGCGCATGGCGAACTTGACGAGGTCGATCTTCGGGTCCTGATCGAAGAGGATATTGGCCTTGTGCTGGACCCAGAGACCGAATTCGGATTTGGCAAGACGCGGCAGGAGGCTGATGGGGCGACCGCGATAGCGCGCGCTCAGCAGGTTGTGGCTCCATTCCATCAGCGCAGCACGCTGGCGCTCCCGCTCCATGGCGAGGTTCTGACCCAGAAGATGATGGCGGTAGGATTCGTGGATCTTTGAATTTGCAACCACACCTTGATGATAGCTGATCTCGCGCACTTCCAGGGCCAGGTCGAACAGGCCCGACACATACCGGACGGCCTGGTGAAGGCTCTCTTCGCCCATGCGACATTCAACAAGGCGGTCGAAGAACCAGAGCTTCAGTCGGCGCAGGCTTCGCGACAGCGAATGCGCCGGCAGGCCGATGCGGGCAAACATTTCGCCGGTCGCCTGCTGGTCCTTGATGAAACTGCCCACCGTCTCCTGCTCATGTTGCAGAACCGCCAGCAACCATTGACTGAAATTCTGCTTGATGACGGTTTCGCCGTGGCTTTCGGTGACGAATTGGCGAAGATCTTCATCCACGAGGATCAGATGAAAGTAAAAATCCTGCAGGGTCTCCATATGCTGGTTGGCAATGGCCCTTGCCTGATTGCGCAATGTGACCGGCGTCGTCGACAATAGTGTCTTCAGCTCAGACTCGATGCGAGACTGAACTCTCATAAGCGTATCCATGAAAAACCCATCTGTCCGTATTCTAGCTCATGCCGCCGGACAGGAACGGATTGCGACCACACCCCCAGCGTCGGTTGGAGTCAATCCGGAAACACCACTTCCGAACGAATCCAAACCGCTTTGGACGCGGCTTTAAACCTATGATTGGCAAAGTTGCAAGGCCATCCCCCTGAATTTTAGTTAATTCTTTTGTTAAAATTTGAAACTGTAGGAGAACGTGTCTTGATCCCGCCATTACAGCCGATCTGCCACCTTGAGCACCGTGTTCTTTCAGCCCCGATCGGGAGACAAGCCGCCCTTGCTGACACGCAAGATGACCCACACGCCTGATCGACAAGTCGGAACAGCTGCTCGAGATGATGCTGACCAAGGTCGGCCTGAAGGAGAGTTTCGCGCCGCATATCTATTGGGCCAAGGATCTGGGGCCGAAACCGTCATCGCCCGGATGAACAACCTGCCTGCCGTCATTGCGGCGATGGAAAGCTGGGCCGGCGTCACCTGATGCAAGCGGGCTCACCCGTGGACCGCGCGGCTATCGGCTGGCGCCTCGTCGCGGGCATGCTTGCCATAGTCCCGCAGGACATGGGCGACGCGCAGGCGGTAGTCGGCGAAGACCGTCCCCCGCCCTGCCGCCTGTGCCAGGCGGTGCTCTTCCGTCTCCCGCCAGCGGCGAACCGCCTCCTCGTCGCGCCAGAAGGAGAGCGACAGGAGCTTGCCCCGCGTCGTCAGGCTTTCGAAGCGCTCGACCGAGAGGAAGCCGTCAATGGTTTCCAGCCGGGCTCGCAATTCTCCGGCGAGATCGAGATAGCGGTGGCGCTCGCCGACGAAGGGCACAACCTCGAAGATCACGGCGATCATGGCTGGACCTTCAGGAGTGGCGGGTTGGAGACGTTTTTGAGGAAGAGCCGGTCTTCCTCCAGGATGAAGCGCGCCTTTTTCGCGAACTCGTAATTGGCCTTGCCGAGCGGGTCGGCGGCCAGCCTGGCGCGATAGGCTTCGTAGGCTGCGAGGTTTTCGATGTGGTAGATGCCGTAGGCCGTGGTTGCCGAGCCCTCATGCGGGGCGAAATAGCCGACGAGATCGGCGCCGCAACGCGGGATCGCCTCGCCCCAGTTGCGGGCGTAGGTGGCGAAGTCGTCGCGACCGAAGGGGTCGATGCGGTAGCGGATGATGCAGGTGATCATGGGGGGGCTCCTCGTTTGTTGCGAGGCGGGTTTGCCATAACCAGAGGATTGGATGCTTCCATCGGGATCGAAGTTTTACCCGATCCCTCACTTCAACAGTTCGACCGGGATCGAAGCATCGGCTACACTGGCGAGGCAGACTGCGTGTTTGAACCTGGAGGCAATCACATGGCGGAAGGACCGGATATTGCACGCATTGCCGCACTGATCGGCGATCCGGCGCGCTCGAACATGCTGCTCGCGCTCATCGGCGGCAAGGCGCTGACGGCGACAGAACTGGCCGGGGCTGCAGGGGTGACAGTGCAAACGGCGAGCTCGCATCTATCGAAGCTCGAAGAGGGCGGGCTCCTTTCCCTGCGCAAGCAGGGGCGGCATCGCTATTTCGCGCTGGCCGACGGTCATGTCGGGGCGATGATCGAGAGCCTGATGAGCTTTTCGGCGACGCGCGGGCATCTGCGTCACCGCACCGGCCCGAAGGAGCCGGAGCTGCGCAAGGCGCGGATCTGCTACGATCACCTGGCCGGCGATTTCGGCGTGCGCATGCTGGACAGTCTGATCGCTCAAGGGGCGATCCGGGCCGAGGACGAGGCGCTGACCCTCACGGCAGGTGGCGAGGCCCTGCTCGACGCACGGGGTCTCGACATCGGCAGGCTTCGCGCCAAGCGCCGCCCGCTCTGCCGCGCCTGCCTCGACTGGAGCGAAAGGCGCACGCATCTCGCAGGCAGCCTGGGTGAGGCCCTGCTCTCGCATTTTCTCGATCATGGCCTGGCGCGACGGGTCGATGACAGTCGGATCATCCGCTTTTCACCTGAGGGAGAACGGCAGTTTCTGGCCTGGTTTCCGCTGAAGAGCGGCGCAGAGGCCGTATGACGGGCGATGCGGCGACAGGTCCCTGCCCTGCCGCCGCCACATTCAGATCGCCTCAATGAAATCGACCAGGCCGGAGGTGATGTCGTAGACGCCGGCAACCACCATGACATTGCCAGATCCGACCAGCTCGCGGAGGATATCGCTTTCTTCGGTGATCCGGCGGGCGCCGGATATAGCGTTCTGCCGCACGGTCTCAGCGACGAAATCCTGCGCGCCCTCACGCGCGGCGAGCGCCACCGGAAGGATGGGCTGCAGCATCTTGCCGATCGAGCCACCGATCTCGCTACCTTTGGTCACCTCGTCGCAGGCGGCGGTAACGGCACCGCAATTGCTGTGACCCATGACGACGACGAGCGGAGATTTCAGGTGTTCGGCGCCGTATTCGATTGTGCCGAGAGCCCCTGTGTCGAGCACGTTGCCGGCATTGCGGATGACGAAGAGGTCACCCAGGGTGGAGCCGCCGAAGACCAGTTCGGGGCTGACGCGGCTGTCGGAACAGGTGAGAATGGTGGCCCAGGGGTGCTGACCACCGGCGAGCTGTCCGCGCAACGCCGAAAGATCGGCCGCGCAGCTTTGTGCATCTTTAACGAAGCGCAGATTGCCTTCCTTCAGCCGCGCTAGTGCTTCGGCCGGCGTGACGGGTACGGCCGCCCACTGGCTGGCGGACGAAGCGGCGGCTGCAGGCCTGCCGGCTGCGGCTAATAGGGCAGCTACAGTCAGCCCGCCACCGGCGAGTCTGAAGAGCTGACGACGATCAAGTCCCTGAGTTTCACATTCCTGGCACATGCTTGATGTCCTGTGTTTGGTGGAACAGGCCCGATGGGCGGACGTAAGGTCGCGCCGCAAACAGGGCAAAATTGTGTTAGGCAAATATTTTCATACTTAATAACTTTTTGTGACACTAACTGTGTTCGTTCGGGCAGGCTTTCTGCGGCAAGCCAACGATTTTCCGCCTTGCTTCGTCGTTTGTCCGAGGTTCCAAACGCAAACCCATGGGGCATTTCGGCGGAACCTGCTCAGCCATTCACACCGCTCCGACAGATCTTGAAAAGAAACCGCCCGTATGGTATGTTTAATCTGTCTTCCGGAGTTTGCCCATGTCCCCCGCCATCACTGCCTATAGCGCTCTTGGCGCTGCCATCGTTCTTGAAGTGATCGGGACGACACTGTTGCAGAAATCCGAGCAGTTCACCCGGCTTCTGCCGACCACCGGCATGGTGATGTTTTATGCCGCCTCCTTTTATCTCCTGAGCGTGGCGCTGAAGGGAATGCCGCTTGGCATTGCCTATGCGATGTGGGCCGGGCTTGGCATTGTGCTGACGGCGCTGATCAGCGTCCTCTATTTCCGCCAGTCGCTGGATCTGCCGGCGCTTGCCGGGATCGGGCTGATTGTTGCCGGCGTCGTCGTGATGAACATGCTGTCGAAAACGGTGTCCCATTGAGCGAGGTTTCCCCACCTTCCCCCTATCAGCGCAGGAAGCAGCCGGAGCAGGTCCGCCGGGCGCTCCTCGATTGCGCGGCACAGATTGCAGCGGAGGACGGTGCTGCGGCCCTGACCATCCAGGCGGTGGCAGACCGTGCCGGGGTCACGAAAGGTGGGCTGCTGCATCATTTCGATAGCAAGCAGGCACTGCTTGCCGCCGTCTTTGCCGATCTTCTGGAGCGGCTGGACCGGGAAATCGATACCTCGATCGAGAAAGACCCGAGGGCTGAAGGACGATTTACCCGTGCCTATGTGCGCGCCTGTTTTTCAGACCGGCTGATGGGTGAGCGGAGCCTTTGGGCAGCGCTCTCCGTCGCGATCGTCTCGGAACCCGCGCTTCGCATCCTTTGGTCGTCCTGGCTCGACCAGCGCATGGCGCAACATGCCGAGACGGATAGTGATCCGGTTTTGACGGCAGTGCGCCTTTCGGCGGACGGGATATGGCTTGCCGACATGATGGAAAAGACGGGAGGGCTCAGGCGCTATCCGCAGGATTTCGAGATGGTTCTGCTCGAGATGGCGGGTTAGCAACCTGGACTATCTGCACAGACCGGCAATTCGCATGGCAGTCTTGCCGGCCTGTGCATTGTTCTTTTGGCCCTGATCGTGTAGCAAGCCGCCTTCCCGGACGATCAACAGGACCTCCCATGAGCAGCTTCGAACTGACCATCTTTGATTGCGACGGCGTGCTCGTCGATTCGGAAATCATTGCCGCCAAGGTGGAATCGAAGCTTCTGACGGATGCGGGCTATCCGATTTCGATCGAGGAGATGGGCGAGCGCTTTGCCGGGATGACCTGGAAGAACATTCTTCTGACCATCGAGAAGGAAATCGACATTCCGCTGTCGGCAAGCCTGATCGACAAGTCGGAACAGCTGCTCGACCAGAAGCTTGCCCGCGAGGTAAAGGCGATCGAAGCCGTTCCCTTTGCGCTAGCCCGGCTCAAGGGCCCGCGTTGCATCTGCTCGAACTCCTCGGCCCATCGGCTCGACATGATGCTGACCAAGGTCGGCCTGAAGGAGAGTTTCGCGCCGCATATCTATTCGGCCAAGGATCTGGGGCCAGACCGGGTGAAGCCGAAGCCGGACATCTTCCTGCATGCGGCGCAGCAATTCGGCGTCGACCCGTCCAAATGCGTGGTGGTCGAAGATTCGGTGCATGGCGTGCATGCCGCGCGAACCGCAGGCATGCGGGTGATTGGCTTTACCGGCGCCTCGCACACCTACCCCTCCCATGCCGATCAGCTGACCGATGCGGGCGCCGAAACCGTCATCGCCCGGATGAACGACCTGCCTGCCGTCATTGCGGCGATGGAAAGCTGGGCCGGGGTCGCCTGAGCGGTTGCCTCTGCCGCTTCTCAGAGCCTGATTGTCAGGGCTGCGGGCACAATCTCGCAGGAAAAGCCACCGATAATCGGCGTCTCGCCATCGACTTCGACCGGGAAACGGGCCGGTTGATTGGGGATGATCTCAACCCGCTGGCCCCGGTGAAAGCTCAGTTTGGGATGGGTCACATGACTTGCCGAATAGAGCTTCGACAACAGGTTTAAAAGGCCGAGGACCGTGGTCTGGCGCATGATCGCCACGTCGAGCAGACCATCGGCCAGATCGGCATTGGGGATAGCATGCATGCCGCCGCCAAACCAGGCACCATTGGCTATGGCCACTATCCCGAAAAGGCCATCATACACCTCTTGCCCGTCAACAATCACCCGCCCCGAATAGGGGCGGTAGCAGAGGATGGCGGCGACAGAATGCACCAGAAAGCGGAGCGGCCCGCGCAGTATCTTGCGATGACCGGGTGCATTGACCGCACGGACGATTTCACCCGAAATGCCGACGCTGCTCATATTGGCGCTGTAGCGTGTGATCTGATCGCCGGTCGTGCTTGTGTGGGTCAGGCGCAAGACATCAATCTGTCGGGGTGGCGTGGCGGCGACATGCTCGGCCAGCGCGTCGCAATCCCTCGGCGGGGAGAAGTTTCGGACGAAGTCGCAGCCGGTTCCAAGCGGTAGCAGGGTCAGGGGCGTTTGTGGCCGTGAGGAAGAGAGGATGCCGTCAACTACGTCGCTGATCGTCCCATCTCCACCCGCGGCTATGATCAGGTCCACACCCTGATTGGCGAGTTCTCGTGCGAGGCGGCTGGCATCGCCGCTGCGCTGCGTCTCGTGGAGGGAGAGATCCGGAAACCTGCTGGCGAAAGCCGCATGCGCTTTTGCCCATTGAACCGGCTGTCCCTGACCGCCGGCAACCGGATTCCTGACAATGGCAATCCTCAAATCAGCCTCCCCACCAGACTGACCTGCGCACCGGCGATATGACGGTCGCGGCTTCAAAAAACCTTAGCGATTGAAAATGTTAGAACGATCCGCCCCAGGCAGAGACGTGCCACTGTCTAACACCTAGCGGCGACCCTGGGCAAGCTTCAAGGATGCAGGATTGCGCCTCAGAGCAAGCATCGCACCAGCACCGATCGCCGGACCGGGAACGAGGAACAGGAAGACCCATTGCCAGCTATCCAGCGCTTCTGCGAGCACTGGCATCAGCCAGATCGCACCGACGGTCAGGAGGAAGCCGATGGCCATCTGCAGCGAAAGAGCCGTGCCGACCAGGCGCGGATCAGAGAGTTCGGTGACGGCTGCAGAGAATTGGGCCGAATCGCCAATGATCGAGGCGCCCCAGATGAGGATGACCAGCGCCAGCAGCCAGGCCGGGCCGACAAAGGCAAAACCGATAAAGGCAGCACAGGCACCGGACGTGATCATCATGCCGGCAGTGGTCGCCGTTCGACCGTAACGATCGGACAGGATGCCGCCGGCGAAGCAGCCGACGACACCGGCGGCAATTGCGGCAAAGGTCAAACCGGAGGCGGCACCGGGCGACAGATCGGCGAGTGCGGGCGCGGCCCTCAAATAGGTCAGGAGCCAGGCCCACATTGCATAGAGCTCCCACATGTGACCGAAATAACCGAGATTGGCGAGAAGCAGGTTGCGGTCCCGCAGGACATCGCGGATCTGGCCAAGACGAAAGACAGCACGCGAAAAGGGATAGGGGCCTTCGTGGATCGCTGTCTGAAAGAGGATAGCTGCGGCGATGAGGGCGACACTGGCTGAAATGACGACCACCTGCCAGTCGAGCGAGCCGGAAAAGGCGCGGGTCAGATGCGGCAGTGCCGAGCCTGCGGTCAGTGCGGCAATGACGGCGCCCAGAGCCAGCCCCCGGCCCTTGATGAACCAGGTGGCGGCGAGCTTCATGGCTGGCGGATAGACACCGGCCAGCGCCATGCCGGTCAGGACACGGCTTGCCATGGCCATGGCCGGGGAAGGCGCCACCAGCAGCAGGGCATTGGCGAGAGCGGCCACCAGGGCGGCAATCGCCATCAGTCGGTTGAGGCGCACGATATCAGGCAGGTTGACGAAGCTCGACAGCAACGCGCCTGTCACGAAACCGATCTGCACGCCATTGGTCAGCCAGGCTGACATGGCAGGAGACAGCGACCAGAGGCTGACAAGCTCCGGACCCACGGCTGTCGCCGAAAACCAGGCTGTCATGGACAGGACGACGGCGAGGCAGAGGATGGCCAGATGCCGCCAATGCGCCTGCGGCTCGCCTTTGGTCGTCGCGCTCATTGTCACCCCTCAGCTGGCATTTGCTAGTGGCAGACCGTGGAACCGGCGCTGGAAATAGGCAAGCCCCTCCCCCGGTTCGCCAAACCCGATGCTGTGGACCGTGAGGAAGAAGACGGTATGGCTGCCGACCTCGCTCATATCCGTCACCGCACATTGCAGCGATGCCAGTGCATTGTCGAGGGCGGGGGAACCGTCCGCTGGATAGTTCCAGCTGCCTTCTTCGAAACGCCGTTCGACGGTGAGGCTGCCATCGGCAAAGCGGGCAGCGAGAGGCTGGTTGCGGTGCCCCAACAGGTTGACGCAAAGGCTGCCGTTTTCACGCATGACCCTATTGTTTCGGCTTGTGCGGTTCAGACAGACAAGCAGCGTCGGCGGCTGATCGGAGACGCTGGTGACGGCTGAGACCGTGCAGCCGGCAAGGCCTGCGGGACCATCGGAGGTGATGATCGCGACGCCTGCGCCAAGGTTCGCCATGGCCTGGCGAAAGGCTTCCGGCGAGGGCACATCCTGGATGTCGGCAATAGACATGGCGGTTTTGACGAGCGGCTCAGCCATGACGCACCCGATGGCTTGCACCGGTGTGGCGGTCAGGAAGGCGCGGCGTGCCGAACAGCTTCTGACGCAGCGGGCCTTCGGAATAGGCGGTCTTGTAGAGACCACGCTCCTGCAGGCGCGGGATGACGAGTTCGATGATATCGTCGAAGCATTCCGGCACTACCGTGCGCGACAGGTTGAAACCATCAACACCGGTCGTGTCCACCCAATCGACAAGCCAGTCGACCACCTGATCGGCGGAGGCAACAAGCGGCGGCTGGCGGCTGCCGAGCACCATCTGTTCAAGCAACTTGCGCTTGGTCCATTGCGGACCTGCCGCACGATCCATGGCCTTGATATTGGAGGTGATTGCCTCGCTTTTTCCGGTCTCGACCGGCTCATCCCAGTCGAACTTGTTGAAATCGATGCCCATCGAGGCAGCGGCATGGGTCAGTGCCGCTTCGGAACTGACATAGCGGCGATAATCCTCGAACTTGTCGCGCGCCTCCTTCTCCGTCCGGCCCGTCACGATGGTGGCCCCGAGAAAGACCTTGATGTCATCGCCGCGCCGACCAAGCGCTTCGGCGCGGGTGCGGATATCGCTGACGATTTCCTGCACCCCTTCCTTCTTCTGACCGTTGACGAAGACGCATTCGGCATGGGTGGCGGCAAACTGGCGACCGCGCGGGGAAGAGCCCGCCTGATAGAGCACCGGGCTTCGCTGCGGCGAGGGTTCGCACAGATGGACGGCGTCGACCTTGTATTGCCGTCCATGATGGTGGACGGCATGCACCTTGGCCGGATCGGCATAGAGATGGGCGCCCCGGTCAGCGACGACAGCATCGTCCTCCCAGCTTCCCTCCCAGAGCTTGTAGACCACCTCCATATATTCGTCGGCCAGATCATAGCGGTCGTCATGGGCCATCTGACCGTCCATCCCGATGGCCCGCGCCGCACTGTCGAGATAGCCGGTCACGATGTTCCAGCCGATGCGACCACCCGTCAGGTGATCAAGCGTTGCCATACGGCGGGCGAAGAGGAAGGGCTGTTCATACATCAGATTGGCGGTGACGCCGAAACCGAGATGCTGGGTAACGGCCGCCATGGCGGGAACAAGCATCATCGGATCATTGACCGGAACCTGGACGGCCCCGCGCAAGGCCGGTGCCGGGCTACCGCTCAATACATCATATATGCCGACGACATCGGCGAGAAAAATACCGTCAAACAGACCCTTTTCCAGACGCTGGGCATAGTCCGTCCAGTAGCCGATCCGATTGTATTCCATCGAGCGGTCGCGCGGATGCGCCCAGAGCCCCTGCTGGATATGCCCGACGCAATTCATGTCGAAGGCGTTGAAATGGATCTGGCGTGGCACTGGATTATGCTCCCGTTTGCTGGTTCCATGCGCCGGCGGGGCCTCCATGGCCTTGCCGCGACGCGTCACCTATTGTATTCAATTGTCCACTATAGAAGACAAGGATTTGCGTTTTGGCAAGAGGGCTGGAACAGGAAAAGGTGGAAACGGACGCTGTCGATGGGTCCGGCATAGAGGCGGATGATCAGGGTCGGGCCATTGCCGGACGGATCAAGCTTGAGCGGGAAAGTCGCGGCTGGTCGCTGTCGGAGCTTGCAGCCCGTTCCGGCGTCTCCAAGGCGATGATCAGCAAGGTGGAGCGATCGGAGGCAAGCCCGACGGCGATGGTGCTGGGCCGTCTGTCAGGGGCCTTTGGCCTGCCGCTCTCTGTGCTTCTGGCGCTTGCCGAGCGCGATGGCGAACGGCTTCTCCGCCTTGGCCAGCAACCGATCTGGACCGACCCTGAAACCGGCTATACCCGGCGGACGATTTCGCCCGCCAATGGTGGACATCTGGAACTGCTGGACGTGACGCTGCCAGCCGGCGTCAGCATCCCCTACCCGGCCTCAGCCTTTACCTTCCAGCACCAGCAGATCTGGGTGATGGAGGGCAGGCTCGACTTCAATGAAGGCGGACGACTGCACCGGCTGATGGCTGGAGACTGCCTCCAGCTTGGCGCGCCGGTCGACTGCAGTTTCACCAATGCGACGCAACAGCCGGTCCGCTATCTCGTGGCGTTGACACGGCGTGGGTAGACAACACCACTACCAATACGTGCAGGATTACTTGCCCTCTGCCTGAATGGATGCCATATTGGATCTATGTTTGAGGATCAGGCATGACCGGCACGGAAGAGACCAAACTGCTGACACTCATCGAAGCCCTGTTCAACGGCCAGAAACGGACTTTGGGCATGGTCGAGGCTGCAATTGAAAAGTTCAGCACTGTTGAGACGGAAATCACCAAACTCAATCGGAAAATGAACTCATTGCAGGAACTTGCGACGCGACAACATGCGGAAACGTCGACGAGGCTGGAGGCGATCATCTCGCGACTTGACGAAACCGAGTTGGTTCTGGACGAGCGATCCCGTGACATCAAGAGAACGCAGATAGACGTGGTCGGTCAATACAATGAAGTCCTGACAGCACTTCAAGACGCTTCTCAAGCCTTCCGAGTTGCCCAAGATCTTGAATCGCGGCTGACCGTGATTGAGACGAAGCTTGCCCACGGATAGCTACACCGCGATCGAAGTCGGTAGGTGGTGGTCACGATCCTAATGTCTGCGACCGCTCCTACCATTTAAGCCGAGTTATCGCTTCTTGCCTTCATCGAAACCGATCAGGACGCGGGTCAGACCGGTGACATTGCCAGGGATCGTGACCGGCTTGCTGAAGATGAACTGCGTCGGCTGGTTTACATCGGCAAGCGTGACAGGATACTGAGTGAGTTCCGAATAGATTTCGCCGGTCGGGTCGGTCACTGTCACCCGGATTGGCAGGTTGATGGTGCCGGCCTTTCCGGCAGGGCCGGCCACGAGACGGCCCTTGACCATGGCCGTGATCGTGATCTCGCTTTCGGTTCTAACGCAGGCGCGTGTCGTATCGGCAAGCGACGCCTGGTAGATCACCTTTTCGGGATCATTGTCGCCGCCGCGCGCATAGGTGCGATAGAAAGCCGTTCCGTCGCGCAGATTGATGTTCGGGCAGATGCCCTGCACAACGGCGGCGACCTGCTGCTGTTGCTGTTGCGGGGCCTGCGGCTGCGCCTGACCGCCGCCAAGACCAAAGTCCAGTCCGGTGCCTCCGGCATTGCAGCCAGCCAGGGCAAGAAGAAGCGAAACACCGAAGACACCGCGCAACACGTTTACAGACACCAGACTTCCACCTATCGCATGCCGGGTCTCGATCGACCCTTCAAACTTCCAAACTAGAGGCTTTTCAGGCCCCTTGCGGATGGTCTATACCAGCGGCGCTGAGAAAAATCGATTGGGTAGCCGGCGTTTTGCTTCAAATTTCACCGCATCGAGGGCAATGGCAGGTAATGCACCGGGAAAGCCTTGGCTCCGGACCTGCCGTCATTGCGAAATCATGGCGCAGGTCACGGCGCAAATCGGCACACCTGTCAGGCGCATACGCCCTAGTCTCATATGCCTCAGTCTCCTACGTCCAAGTCTGCGGGCTTTCCCGTCGCCCCGCCCTTTCAGTTCAAGGATAATACTCGTGGAATATATCTCGACCCGCGGAGAGGCACCAAGCCTCGGCTTCTGTGATGCGCTTCTCGCCGGGCTTGCCCGTGATGGCGGGCTTTATGTCCCGCGCGAATGGCCGCAGATGTCGAAGAAGACGATCCGGGGCCTGCGGGGCAAGTCCTATCAGGACGTTGCCTTCGAGGTCTTGCTGCCTTTCACGAATGGCGAGATCGAGCCCGACACCTTCCGGGCGATGATCGACGAAGCCTATGCCACCTTCAAGCATCCGGCAGTCGCACCGCTGGTGCAGACGGGGCCGAATTCCTTCGTGCTCGAACTGTTCCACGGCACGACGCTGGCCTTCAAGGATGTGGCGATGCAGCTCCTCGCACGGCTGATGGACCATGTTCTGGAACAGCGGGGCGAGCGCGCGACCATTGTCGGCGCGACTTCGGGTGACACAGGGGGTGCTGCGATTGACGCCTTCGCCGGACGGGCGCGCACCGACATCTTCATCCTCTTCCCGCATGGCAAGGTATCGCCGGTACAGCAGCGTCAGATGACCTCTTCGACCGAGGCCAATGTGCATTCCATTGCCGTCGAGGGCAATTTTGACGACTGCCAGAACCTCGTGAAAGCCATGTTCAATGACGTCACCTTCCGCGACCGGGTCAGGCTTTCCGGTGTCAACTCGATCAACTGGGCCCGCATCATGGCGCAGGTGGTCTATTACTTTACCTCGGCTGTGGCTCTTGGAGCACCGGACCGCAAGGTGTCGTTCACGGTGCCGACCGGCAATTTCGGCGATATCTTTGCAGGCTATGTTGCGAAGAAGATGGGCCTGCCAATCGACAGACTGGTGATCGCCACCAATGACAACGACATTCTTGCGCGCACCATGAAGACCGGGCGCTACGAGATGAAGGGTGTGATGGCCACCACCTCCCCTTCCATGGACATCCAGATCTCCTCCAATTTCGAGCGGCTGCTTTATGAAGCCTATGGCCGCGACGCCTCTGCCATTCGCTCCTCCATGGAGGGGCTGAAGCAGTCCGGCGCTTTCGAGATCAAGCCGGAAGCGCTGAAGGCCATTCGCAAGGACTTCCGCGCAGGCCGCGCGACCCAGAAGGAAGTAGCCAGGACCATCAAGTCCGTTCTCGGCGAGACCGGCTATCTGCTTGATCCACATACCGCTGTTGGCGTGCTTGTGGCGAAAAAGTTTGAAAAGCCGCAAAGCCCGATGGTGGTGCTTGCGACCGCTCACCCAGCGAAGTTTCCGGCTGCAGTAAAATCGGCCTCCGGTATTGACCCCGCGCTTCCGGCGTGGCTTGCTGATCTGATGGACAGGGAGGAGCGCTTTGATATCCTGCCGGCGGAGCTGAAGGCCGTGGAAGACTTCATTGGCCAGCATGCCCGGGCGGACAAATAAGAAGCGCAGAAAGACGGACCCATGAGTGTTGAGTGTACCCGGCTGCCTTCGGGCCTGACGGTTGTGACGGAAAACATGCCGCATCTCGAAAGTGTGGCACTTGGAACCTGGATCAAGTCCGGTTCCCGCAATGAGACCCCCGCCGAGCATGGGATTGCCCATCTACTGGAACACATGGCATTCAAGGGGACGCACAAGCGTGGTGCGCGTCAGATTGCCGAGGAAATCGAGAATGTCGGGGGCGAATTGAATGCCGCCACCTCGACCGAGACGACCGCTTATTATGCGCGCGTCTTGAAGGACAATGTGCCGCTGGCAGTCGACATTCTTGCCGACATCCTGACGGATTCCGTCTTTGCCGAAGACGAGCTCGAGCGCGAAAAGCACGTGATCCTGCAGGAGATCGGCGCTGCGGACGATACGCCGGATGATGTTGTCTTCGACCGCTTCTCCGAACAGGCCTTCAAGGACCAGACCATCGGTCGCGCGATCCTGGGCACGCCGGAGACGGTGCAGTCCTTCACCAGCGACCAGATCCGCGCCTATCTTGCACGCAACTACACCACCGACCGCATGTTTGTCGTCGCAGCCGGCGCTGTCGACCATGATGCCTTTGTGCGGCAGGTGGAAGACCGTTTTGCCGGGCTTCGCACGGAGCCTGAAGTGAAGCCGCTGATGGACACGGCGCATTATACCGGCGGGGAAGCGCGCGAAAGCCGCGACCTGATGGATGCGCAGGTGCTGCTCGGTTTCGAGGGCAAGGCCTATCACATGCGTGACTTCTACTGCTCGCAGATCCTTGCCAATATCCTGGGCGGCGGCATGTCTTCGCGTCTTTTCCAGGAAGTGCGCGAAATTCGCGGCCTATGCTACTCCGTCTATGCCTTCCACTGGGGCTTTTCCGATACCGGCATCTTCGGCGTGCATGCGGCCACCGGCGGCGAGAACCTGCCGGAACTGGTGCCTGTCATTCTGGAGGAATTGCGCAAGGCGTCGCAAAAGATCGACGGTCAGGAAATCGAGCGCTCGCGGGCGCAGATCCGCGCGCAATTGCTGATGGGACAGGAAAGCCCGGCAGCGCGGGCCGGACAGATGGCGCGGCAGATGATGCTTTACGGGCGGATCATCCCGAACCAGGAGCTGATGGATCGTCTTGCCGGCATCACCACGGAGCGGCTGACCGATCTTGCGGGTCGGCTTTTCTTCGACGCCGCGCCGACACTGTCGGCCATCGGTCCGATCGACCAGCTGGCCTCGCTCGATGAGATTGCCGGTGCGCTTTCTTCGGGTAAACTGTCCGGCGGCGCATCCCTGAAGGCCACCGGCTGAGGACGGCGCGACAGGTCAACTCGATCCTGCGGCACGACTGGTCGCAGGCTCCGTCACGTGGGGACTGCTGATGGCGCGTTCGGTTTTTCGGTTTCTGTCACGGCAGCCGGAACTACCGGAATTGACGAGCGACAAGCATGTTTTGCGTCTGCCGAGATTTCGCGACTATGAGCCATGGCACGCGCTGCGACGCGAGAGCCGCGATTTCCTGCAACCCTGGGAGCCAACCTGGCGAACTGACGAATTGACGATGCGGGCCTATCGCAGCCGCGTTCTACGCAATGAACAGGAGTTCAGCAGCGGGCTCGCTGTTCCCTTCTTTCTTTTTGACAGGACGGATGACACGCTACTCGGCGGCCTGACGATTGGTCTGATCCGGCGCGGCGCGGCGCAAAGCTGCATGATCGGTTACTGGATGGGTGAGCGATATGCGGGCAAAGGCCACATGTTTGCCGCACTTCAGTTGGCTATTCCCTATATCTTCAAGGGTCTTGAGTTGCACCGGATCGAGGCAGCCTGTATTCCGGACAACGTGAACAGCATTCGGCTGCTCGAAAAGGCAGGATTTGAGCGGGAAGGTCTCTTGCGGGAATATCTGAAAATCAACGGCCAATGGCGGGATCACATGCTCTATTCGAAGCTTGCCGGCTCTCAGGGATCGCAAGGCAAAGACAGGCGATGATGGTGCAGTGGCTTTCCCTTCCGCCGGCCGCCATGCGTCTGGCACGCCTGCTGGTGATGCTTGCCATCTGCCTTGCGACGTTTGCGGTTGGGGAGGCATTGGCCGTCGAACCGGTCAAGATCGCGCGAGATGACAATGCGCTGGATCTGACCACCACGACCGAGATTTACGTCAATCAGGGTGAAGCCTTCCAGGTTTCGACTGCGGCCGGTGACGACGGCATTCGCCGGCGCATCGAGGTTCGCTCCGACTCACCCGGTCACCAGGGCGACTGGGCGGTCTTTGCCCTGGCGAATGTCTCGGAAGAACAGCTGGAGCGCCTGATCGTTGCGCCGCATTTCCGGCTTGTCGGATCAAGGCTGTTCTGGCCCGATCTCGGCGCGCAGCGGATCAATGCCATCACGCCGTCGGAAGGCTTTGCGCTCGATCGCGTTCCAAGTCCCGATGCCGATGTGTTTCGCATCACGCTCAATCCGGGCTCGGTGATCACCTTTGTCGCCGAGTTGTCGAACCCCGAACTGCCGCAAATCTATCTCTGGGAGCCGGATGCCTATAAGGATACGGTCAACGCCTTCACCCTCTATCGCGGCATTGTTCTGGGTATTGCAGGCCTTTTGGCGGTATTCCTGACGATCCTTTTTGTGGTCAAGGGCACATCCATGCTGCCGGCGGCGGCGGCTCTTGCCTGGGCGGTGCTTGCCTATATCTGCGTCGACTTCGGTTTTGTCGAGAAGCTGATCAGCATCACGGCAAGCGACATACGGATCTGGCGCGCGAGCGCGGAAGTCGCGCTGGCTTCGTCACTGGTCATTTTTCTCTTCACCTATCTCAATCTCAATCGCTGGCATGTGCATCTCGGCTATGCGACGCTGGCCTGGATGCTCGGGCTCGCGGCGCTTTTCGGCGTGGCGATCTTTGACCCGGCCATTGCGTCAGGCATTGCGCGCCTCTCCTTCGCGCTCACCGGCGTGGTTGGCATCGCGCTCATCATCTATCTCGGCCTCAACCGTTACGATCGAGCCGTTCTACTGGTCCCGACCTGGGCGCTGATCCTTGTCTGGCTGTTTGGCAGCTGGCTGACGGTCACGGGCCAGCTGGACAACGACATCATTCAGCCAGCGCTTGGCGGCGGTCTGGTGCTGATCGTCCTCCTGATCGGCTTTACCGTCATGCAGCATGCCTTTGCCGGTGGCGCCTATCAGCAAGGCCTGTTTTCCGATCTTGAGCGGCAGTCGCTGGCGCTGACGGGTTCCGGCGATACCGTCTGGGACTGGGATGTGGCGCGCGACCGGATCGTGACGATCCCGGATGTTTCCACCCGGCTCGGGCTCTCGCCCGGCTCCATGCATGGCGCCGCGCGCAACTGGCTGCCGCGCCTGCACCCCGATGATCGCGACCGTTTCCGCGCGACGCTCGACGTGCTGCTGGAGCACCGCAAGGGCCGTCTCAACCATGAATTCCGGGTGCGCGCCGAAGACGGGCATTTCCACTGGCTGAAAATCCGCGCCCGACCCGTTCTCGGCTCCAATGGCGAAGTGATCCGCTGTGTCGGCACGATCATCGACGTCACCGAGCAGAAGAACTCGGTGGACCGTCTCCTGTCGGATGCCATGCACGACAATCTGACGGGCCTGCCGAACCGCGAGGTCTTCCTCGATCGATTGCAGGGCGTCTTGTCACTCGCGACGAGCGCCGATTCCGTGCGTCCGACGGTGCTTGCCATCGATATCGACCGTTACAAGCAGGTCAATGACTCGCTTGGCATTGCAGCAGGCGACAACATCCTGATCGCCATCACGCGGCGGCTTCGCCGCCTGCTGAGGCCGCAGGACACGCTGGCCCGACTTTCCGGTGATGAATTCGGCCTCATTCTGGTGTCCGAGCGCGATCCGGCGAAGGTTGCCGATTTTGCCGATGCGATCTCCAAGGCAATCATGGTGCCGCTCAATTTCGCCAATCGCGAAGTGGTTCTGACCGCCTCCATCGGTCTTGTCTCCTGGGTCGACCAGCAGGAAAGTGCCGTCAGCCTGCTGGCCGATGCGGAGCTTGCCATGTACCGGGCAAAACGCGCCGGCGGCAATCGCGTCGAGCCTTTCCGACCGGCCTTCCGGACCGTCAGCACCGATCGTCTGCAGCTTGAGACGGATCTGCGCCGCGCCATAGAGCGCAAGGAGTTGACGCTCGCCTATCAGCCGATCGTACGCCTATCCGATGGTGAACTGGCCGGCTTTGAATCGCTGATGCGTTGGGACCATCCCAAGCGCGGCACCATTCCGCCTTCTGAATTCATTCCGATCGCCGAGATGTCTGACCTGATCACGCCGCTCGGGCTGTTTGCTATCGAGCGGGCGACGGGCGATCTGGCTGAATGGGAAAACCAGACAGGCGATCTGCCGATCTTCCTTTCGGTCAACCTGTCGAGCGCCCAACTGATCAGCACTGATCTTTATGACGATATACGGGCACTGCTGGCGCGCACCTCCTGCGACCCGAAGCGGATCAAGCTGGAACTGACCGAATCCGTCGTCATGGAAAATCCGGAGCAGGCGCGGCTTGTGCTGGAGAAACTGCGCGAGACGGGGCTCAGCCTGGCGCTCGATGATTTCGGCACCGGCTATTCATCGCTTGCCTATCTCACGCGCTTCCCCTTCGACACGATCAAGCTCGACAAGGCATTGGTGTGCGATCCCTCGGAAAAGCGCCTGGTTCTCCTGCGCTCCGTCATCCAGATGGCCCGCGGCCTTGATATGGCGGTCGTGGCGGAAGGCATCGAAACCGATCAGGACGCCGCCGAACTTGCCAAGCTCGGCTGCGACTACGGCCAGAGCTACCTCTTCGGCCCGCCACTCAGCAGCGACGCGGCCATGCGCCTCCTGAAGGAACGGTTTCCGCTGATGAAGCGGGCGTGAGTGGGTTGGGCATCAGTTTTCTTTGAGTTGCCGTAATGGCTTCCTAAATGTTATACAAATATAGAACAGTAGGGGCCGAAACTGATGGCGCGAACTAAGCCAAGTGAACCTGTAGCCAGCTTTTCCACCAAATCCAAGCTGAAGAAGGCCGGCGGATCGCTTGTTTTGACGGTACCTGCACCGGCACGAGATATGTTGGGCCTGACCGAAGGACAGGAAATGATGATTTCCGTGAAGGGACGGCAGGTGATAGCCGAACCTATCAAAGCGGAACCGTCACTGCTTAAGGTGCGTCAACCGAAGTACACCTTGGACGAATTGATCACTGGATATGATCCCGATGGACAGCGATCAGTTGAAGAGCAGGAATGGCTTGATGCACCAGCGGTAGGGAATGAAACTTGGTAAGGCCAAACATTCCTGCGCCAGGAGAAATCTGGTGGATCGACTTGCAACCCGCCTCCGGAAAGGAGCAACGTGGTCGTCATGCCGGCGTGATCTTGTCAGCCTACAAGTTCAATATGGCCACAGGGCTTGCTTTCATCGCTCCCGTAACCACGGTCGGCAAAGCCTCTCGCCTCACTGGATTTGCCGTTCCGCTGTCTGCCGCAGGAACTGCAATCACCGGAGTCATCCAAGTTGATCAGGTTAAATCGTTAGACTGGCGTAACCGTATGGCTCAGAAAACGACAGACCGCGTTCCAGATGACATAATGACGGAAATCCTGGAAAGGTTTGCGCCGATATTTGGCTTGGTCTTTGCCGCAACCGACGATGAATAGCTGCTTGCCGGCGGCTTTCTCAGCTGCCGATTTCACCCGCTAAACTTCAACGTCTCATCACGCATGCCCCGCATCCATCGACAGCATGGCCGGGTTGATGCCCATCAGTGACAGGGCGCGGTCGTATTTGCTATCGAGGCGGCGGTCGAAGAGCAGTTCTTCGGTCGAGGGACAGTTTAACCAGCCATTGGCGGCGATTTCGCTTTCAAGCTGGCCCGGCCCCCAGCCGGCATAGCCGAGCAGCATGGTGGCGCGACGAGGTCCACGTCCGTCGGAAATGGCACGCACGATGTCGAGCGTGGCGGTCAGCGAGATGTCGTCGCTGACAGGGATCGAGCTGTCGGAGAGATAATCATCCGAATGGAGTACAAAGCCCCGGTTCTGCTCGACCGGGCCGCCGCACTGGATCGGAAAATGGCGGGCATGGTCTGGCAGCATGATCGCATCATTGCGGTCGATCAGTTCGAGATGCAGCAGCATCTCGGCAAAGGTGACAGGCTGGGCGCGGTTGATCACGAAACCCATGGCGCCGGCATCGGAATGGGCACAGATATAGATGACGGTTCGGGCGAAGTTGCCATCCACCATGTTGGGCATGGCAATCAGGAACTGGCCATCGAGATAGCCACGCTCGCGCTGGGTATTCGGGGACACTAAAGCCATGCCTGCCTCCTTTGATGAGCCTTCTGGCCTTGGGGCTGGAGTTCCGCTTGAATTCCTCTCATTCATCAAGATGGGGCAGAAGCTGCGTGCGATCAACCGAAAATGATGACAAAAGAAAAAGCGTGTCTGGCATTCCCCATGCCACTATTCTAGAGCCATGAACCATGACAACGCTCCCTGCCCTAAAACGTTTCCTGTATCTGGCGCTTGGCCTCGTTGCAGGTCTTTCCGTCCTCATTCCGCAGGCTATGGCCGCGACCAGCGACTGGGCGGTGAATGAAGGCGGGCGCATGCGGCTCATAGTTCTTCCGCCCGATGGGGGCGGCATTTACCAGGGCGCGCTGGTCATCGAGCCGCAGGCAGGCTGGATCACCTACTGGAAAGAGCCCGGCGATGCCGGCATTCCACCAACGCTGACACCCCATGAAGGCAGCGCTTTCAGTGTTGAGGAAATTGCTTTTCCGGTCCCGAAATTGCTCGACAAAAGCGGGCTCCGCGACATCGGTTATGATGCAACAGTCCTGTTACCTGTGACGCTCAAAGGGCCTGCGGATGGGGGCGAGCACGCCATTGATATCCAGGCGTTTATTGGCGTGTGTCAAAACATCTGCATTCCGTTTCAGGCAGATCTTTCGCTGTCCATCCATACTGCAGCGCCGGCCAATCCGGTTGAGGCCGCACTTGTGGCGCGCGCTCGCACGACCCTTCCCGAAGCCCCCTCGGAAACATTTCGTATCGTCGCTCACACGATGCACGACGACCATAAGCAGCTCGATCTGACCCTGGAGCTTCCCGAAGGTGTCACGGACCCGCAGATTTTTGTGACGGGGCCGAGTGGCCATGTCTTCATGGATCACGACGTGCTGAAAAGAGAAAATGGACGGATGGAAGTGGCCGTGAAGATCGGCAAGCTCCCCAAGAATTACAGCATTTCGGGCCAAGAATGGGGTGTGCTGATTCTGGGGAATGATCGCGCCATGGAAAGCGCGCTTGCCTTTGAATAGGGTGTTTCTATATTCGCGGGCAACGCGCAGTCATTCAGACACCGGCGCTGCAATCCAGACAAGGAGTGATTTTCCATGACGATTTCGATTGGTGAGAAGCTGCCCTCGGCAACATTCAAGGAAAAGACCGCGGATGGCCCGGTGGAAGTGACCACCGACTCACTCTTTGCCGGCAAGAAGGTCGTACTTTTCGCCGTTCCCGGTGCATTCACGCCAACCTGCACGCTCAATCACCTTCCCGGATATCTGGAGAACCGCGATCAGATTCTGGCCCGCGGCGTCGACGCCATTGCCGTCATCTCCGTCAATGACTGGCATGTCATGGGTGCCTGGGCGCAGCAGTCCGGCGGCATGGGCAAGATCCATTTCCTCGCCGACTGGGATGCTTCCTTCACCAAGGCGATCGGGCTTGATGCCGATCTTTCGGCAGGTGGTCTCGGTGTTCGCTCGAAGCGCTATTCCATGCTGGTTGAAGACGGCGTGGTGAAAAGCCTCAACATTGAAGAAAACCCGGGCCAGGCCACAGTCTCGTCCGCTGCCACGATGATCGAGCAGCTCTGAACCATTGCCTTAATATTTGACTTGAAAGGCTCGGGAAACCGGGCCTTTTTTATAAGTCTCGCCCGGTCAGGCGGCCAGATCGAAGACCAGAATACCGGCGAGGCCACCATCGGTGGCGCTGACGATCCGTTCGCCAACGGCCACATGATCGGGATGCTTGAGGTAGTAGTCGCGGTCGATCTCATTCTCGAAGGTGACGATGAAGCCGTCATCATAGCCGCTGCTGAGACCCTCGGGGGAGACGTTCGGGCCGAATTTCACATCCAGCATGCCCGGTACGACATCCTTGAGCGCCAGAATACCATCATAGATCGCCTGTTTTTCTGCCTGTTGAACAGCCGCCTTGAAGCGCAGGAACACGCAATGCTGGATCATGGATGTCTCCTCGTTGTCTTTTGCGTGCGCAGGATAGGCAGAATGCGAGAAAGGGCAAGGGCAGGAAACGGCGGCGGCTGCCTGCTTCGAGACAATGCCGGATGCTTCGTGATCCGGGTCCTTAAAGAAGCAGCGAATCTTCACCATCCTCATCCGATCGTAAGTGAGGATGGCATAAGCACACTGGAACTGATCGATGTGAGAAAACTCTCGCCGACGCCTTATGGTGTCTTTGCCATCGCGCGTGACGGGCAACTTGTATCGAATTGCTATCTGACGGCTAAGGACCTCGCCCAGAAGATCGCGGCCTGAAGCGGAAAAGGGTTGATTGATCGCCAAGAATTGCCGATCTTTCGTAACCATTCGATGTTCAAGCTGAGGGGGCAGCAACGTCATGAACCAGTTAAGCGCTTTTTCGATACTTGCTGCACAGCTTGATAAGCTCGTGGCATTACCGTGAGACGCCTTCTATACATGGCCCTGCTGCTGCCCGGACTGGCGCATGCGGGGGATATAGCGACGATACAGTATCGCGAAGCCAATGGCGCGGCCTCGGTGATGGTAGAGGGCGGTGCAACGGTCGAAACGCCGTTTGCCATCGCCTCAGTCGGCAAAACAATGACCTCCGTTGCCGTTCTGCGTCTGGTGGAGGATGGCATGCTCAAACTTGACGAGACTGTTGGCGGCTATCTCCCCGATGCCATCCTGAGCGGGTTGCCGCAGAGCTCGCGAGTGACCCTGCGGCAGCTTCTGACCATGACCAGCGGCTTGCCGGACTATCTCGATGACTCCTATCTGACCGATGCGCTGGATGATCCCGACACGGTTCAAGAACCGCATACGGCGCTGACCTATGCCTTTGACCAGGCTCCTCTGTTCGAACCCGGTACAGACTTCAATTATTCCAACACCAATTACGTTCTGCTTGGGCTGATCATCGAAGCAGTGACCGGCGAAACCTATGCAGCGGCCATGGAGCGACTTGTCCTGCGACCTGCCGGCATGACGGGCGCCTTTGTCTTTGGCTCGGTCCCACTGCCCGAAAGCTTTCCGACAGGACATGAAGACGGGCAACAATATCGCGACTACTACGCCCATGAAGGCTTTGGCGATGGCGGCGTGATTGCCTCTGCCGCCGATGTGGCGAAGTTTTATCATGCGCTTTTCACGAAACAGTCGCTGCTCTCGCCCGCCATGATGCGCGAGCTGCTGAACGATCCGCTGGGTGTCGGCTATGGCATGGGCATTGAGCTTGAGGGGCCGATCGTTGGCCATTCGGGCGGCGATCTCGGATTTTCCTCCGATGTCCGGCTTGATCGGGACAGTGGAAAGCTCGCCATCATGCTCAGCGCCTCCGCCAATTCCGACAGTCTGTGGACCTACGAGGCGCTGGAACCCTGACGGGGCGCTGGCGGTGAGACCTACTTCACCAGCAGAGACTTGCCGAATGTCGAGGTCTTGAAAGGCTCCATGCCCTTGCGGGCAAGCTCGTCGGCGCGTTCGTTTTCCGGGTGCCCGGCATGGCCCTTCACCCAGTGCCACTTGACCTTGTGGCGCTGGTTGGCGGCGTCAAGCTGCTGCCAGAGTTCGCCATTCTTGACCGGCTTCCTGTCGGCTGTCTTCCAGCCGTTTTTCTTCCAGCCGAAGATCCACTTGGAAATACCGTCCATGACATATTTGCTGTCGCTGTAAAGATCGACCTCGCAGGGCGATTTGAGCGCGTTCAGCGCCGTGATGGTGGCCAGCAGTTCCATGCGATTGTTGGTCGTCTCCGCCTCGCCACCAAAAAGCTCCTTCTCGGTCTCGCCATAACGCAGGATGGCGCCCCAGCCGCCAGGGCCGGGATTGCCCGAACAGGCACCATCTGTGTAGATCTCGACATGCTTCATGCGATCAGTCCGTATTCGGAGGCATTGGTGACGGCGCGGTGGAAGCGGAGCTTCTTCAGATATTCGAGCGGGTCCTTCTTGACCACCAAGGCGCCTGCCGGTGTCGTCAGCCAGTCATAAAGGCGGGTGAGGAAGAAGCGCAGCGCAGACCCGCGGCAGAGGATTGGCAGCGCCTCGATCTCGGCAGCCGATAGCGGGCGAACCGATTGGTAGCCCTCGATCATCGCCTTGCCCTTGGTGATGTTATAGGCGCCGTCCTTTTCGAAGCACCAGGAATTCAGGCAGATCGACAGGTCATAGACGAGGAGGTCATTGCAGGCGAAATAGAAGTCGATCAGGCCCGACAGGCTATCGCCGAGAAAAAAGACGTTATCGGGAAAGAGATCGGCATGGATGACGCCAGCGGGCAGGTCCTTCGGCCAATGGGTGGCCAGGACATCGAGCTCGGCACCGATTTCGGCTTCCAGCCCCTCCTCCACCTCGTCGGCGCGCGCCTCGGACTTCGCCCAGAGCGTCTGCCAGCCTTCGAGCGACAGGGCATTCGGGCGCGTCAGTTCGAAGCCTTCGCCGGCGATGTGCATCCTGGCGAGCGCCGCTCCCACTTCGCGGCAATGCTGGGCCTCGGGTTTTCTCAGCCACATGCCTTCAAGGAAGGAGATGAGGGCTGCCGGACGCCCTGACAGCTCGCCGAGCAGTTCACCATCCTTGCGCGGCAGGGGCAGCGGGCAGTTCAGACCGCGCTCGGAGAGATGGTGCATCAGGCCGAGGAAAAAGGGCAGATCCGACTTTTCCACGCGCTTCTCGTAGAGTGTGAGGATCAGCGGGAATTTCGAGGTGTGCAGCAGGAAGTTGGAGTTTTCCACGCCCTCGGCAATGCCCTTGTAGGAGAGCAACTCGCCAGCGTCATACTGGGCAAGAAAGGCCTTGAGGTCGATTTCGTTGATATCGGTATAGACTGCCACTGGTGAATTCCGTGCCGCTTTGATCAGGTCCAAAGTCCTATAACGGTGCGACGGAGAGTGCCAGCCCAGGAACGAGATCGGGCACAGGAAATGGGGCGGGAGATATGAACCCATCCTTCACGATTGGCTCAACTACCAAAGTATAGTAATGTCGCGCACAGATACCAAGAAGGGCTGATCATGAGCAACACCACAAGCATCAACCTTGGAGATCACTTCACCGCATTCCTTGCAAAGCTGACGGCTAGCGGTCGGTATGGATCGGCAAGCGAGGCTGTCCGGGCAGGTCTCAGGCTGCTTGAGGAAGAAGAAGCGCGATATGAAGCGCTGTTGAACGCCCTGGACGAGGGAGAGACGAGCGGCGAAAGCGAGCGGACTCTGGACGACATCCTCGTTGAGGCGAAAGCGCGACAGAATGGCGGGTAGATATGTCCTGTCGCGTGCGGCCGACAGAGACATCCTCACTCTGCTCCAAAGCAGCATCGATATGTTCGGTGAGGCCCAGACCGATGTCTATCTCGCTGGAATACGCGATATTTTTGAAATGCTCGCGACGCATCCCGATTCAGGCGCAACCTTCAGGCATCCCCGTTCTCATCGAACCTATCGCAGGTTCAACCATGGCAGTCATGTGATCTATCATCGGCAGTGCCTTGTCGATATTTTGATTGTGCGCGTACCGCATGTCAGGATGCTGCCTGAAAAGCATCTCTGACCACCACTCACACACTCAGCCATTCACCCAGGCCATATCCTCGCGGGTCAGCTCCACATCGCGAAGCTCACGATTGACGAGGAAGTGCTCGTTTTCTTCTGCGGTGATCGCCAGTTCCACCTTGGCGTCGAAGCGCTGGCGGAAGGCTTCGATGATTTCATCGACAATGACTTCCGGAGCGGAGGCGCCGGCGGAGATGCCGAGCGTGCGGATGTTGCCGACATAGTCCCAGTCGATCTCGGAGGCGCGCTGGACGAGAAGCGAACGCGTGGCCCCTGCCCTCAAGGCGACTTCGACGAGGCGCTTCGAGTTGGAAGAATTCGGCGCTCCCACAACGATGAAGAGATCGCAGCCCGGAGCGGCCTGTTTGACGGCTTCCTGACGGTTGGTCGTGGCGTAGCAGATGCTGTCGGCGGAAGGCGGCGTGAGGTTCGGGAAACGCTCCATGAGACGTGCGATCACGCCGGCGGTGTCATCGACCGACAGCGTCGTCTGGGTGACGTAGCCGAGATTGTCGGGATCGGCGGGCTCATAGGCGTCGGCATCCTCGACCGTTTCGATCAACGAGACGCTGCCCGGCGGCAGCTGGCCCATGGTGCCGATGACTTCCGGATGGCCTTCGTGGCCGATCAGGATGACGTGCCGACCAAGTCGCTCATGGCGCATGGCCTGCTTGTGGACCTTGGAGACCAGCGGACAGGTCGCATCCAGATAGAATAGGTTGCGGCTCGCGGCATCTTCCGGCACGGATTTCGGAACACCGTGGGCCGAAAAGACGACCGGCTGTTCACGGTGTTCTGCGGGGATCTCGTCCAGTTCCTCAACGAAGATGGCGCCCTTGGCTTCCAGCCCCTCGACCACATAACGATTGTGGACGATTTCATGACGCACATAGACTGGCGCCCCGTAGCGCTTCAGCGCCAGAACCACGATCTGGATCGCGCGGTCCACACCGGCGCAAAAGCCGCGGGGACCACAGAGCCGGATTGTCAGGGGCGGTCGGTCTACATGCATGTTCATCGGTTCAGCCAGCGAGAATGACAGCGATCAGGGCAAGGGCGGCGGGCAAAGCCTGAATGACATAGATCTTCTTCGACGCCGTTGCTCCTCCATATAGGCCCGCAACCACCACACAGCCAAGGAAAAACAGTTTGAGCTGGTAGGCAAAGGCCGGATCGGGATGCACCAGCGACCAAATCAGGCCTGCTGCCAAAAAGCCGTTGTAGAGGCCCTGATTGGCCGCCATGACCCTGGTCTGGGCTGCCTGTTCGGGCTTCATACCGAAAGCCTTCATGCCGCGCGGTGTCGTCCAGAGAAACATCTCGAGCACCAGAATATAGATATGCTCGAGAGCAACGAGTGCCACGAGGAGCAAGGCCAAAATCGACATAGAGCATCTCCACAGGATGAACAGGCGCGAGACATGATGCGCCCTGCAATCGTCCTACCCGATCGATCGGCGGTTCACGATCTGAATCTTCGTTTTACCAGGGCGTAAAGCACGACGGACACAAGTGCGAAGGCCAAGCCATACCAGGTGATGACATATTGCAGATGGTTGTTCGGGAGGTCGATGACGGTCACACCGCCAATCGGCAGGCCTCCGGAAACGGGCTGATCATCCGCATCGAGAAAGAAGGGCAGAACCTTGTCCTGTGGCAGGTCAACCGAGGCTGCCATACGGTCCAAGTCCTTCCAGTAGAAGATATTGGCCGCTTCGTCGTTGTCCGGTACCAGTGCCGAGGGCTTTTCATCAAGACGCGCACGGGCAAGGCCGGAGATCTTTTGCTCTCCCTCAACCAGGCCTTCGGGACGGGTTGAAGGCTCCTTGCGGTCATACGGAACGAAGCCGCGATTGACGAGCAGGTAACGCCCGTCGGTCATGACCAGCGGGGTATAAACATAGAAACCGGACTGGCCCCGATGGGTCGCAAGGAAATGGCGCTCCTTGTCGTACAGGAAACGGCCCGATGCGGTTGCAGCGCGATAGTCAATCTCTGCACCAGCGCCCAGTTCCTGCTCTATCGCCTCGACGGACACAGGCGCAGCGGTTCGGCGCGCCTCGATCGAGGCCAGCAGATCCTCCTTCCAGTGGAGGCGCTGAACCTGCCAGGTGCCAAGTGACAGCAGAATACCAAGGGCTATCGGAACCAGGATGACGGCAAGCCAGAAGCGCCAAGGGCGCCCAGCAGGCGAGGCGTCATCTGCAAGCGTTTCATTCACGATCGAGCACTCCCTGGGCGGCATTGTTGCGATACTGCAAGCCGATCAGCAGCGCTTTCAGCGTGCGCATCAGCCAAAGGGTGACGACAATCGCAAGCGGCCCGAAGACGAGGATGTGGACCCAGATCGACGGCTGATAGTTGATCTCGGTCCAGACGGCGAGGCCGACGACCAGAAGATCGACCAGCAGGATCACAAAAATTGCGGGGCCATCACCGGCATCGATGAAAGAATAGTCGAGGCCGCAATTGCTACATTTTGCCTTTGGTTTCGTCAGACCGTCAAACAGCTTGCCCTGGCCGCAACGAGGGCAAGAGGCGTGTAGCGCTGCCTTGACCGGATCGACCGGAGCGTAGCGTGCCGTATCTTGATGCATCATTCTTCTCCCGGACGGCCTCTGTGTGTTGAACTCGAAGACCTGTGGCCGCCTGTATCCGCCACCAAGTCAAGGTGGCGCTTTCATTCTTGGAGAACCCTTAGAGCATGAGCGGGGTTCCTCGCTAGCCTCCGGATGGTCGCAGGCCCCCACAATGAGAAAGGGCGGCCCGAAGCCGCCCCATACGTTTGTTGCTCCTGCGCTTAGTGCTGCGCAATCGGTGCACCCCAGTCGCCCCAGATGTAGATGGCGAAGAAGAGAAAGAGCCAGACGACGTCCACGAAGTGCCAGTACCAAGCTGCCGCCTCGAAGCCGAAATGCTGCTTGGCGCTAAAGTGACCGGCCAGAGCACGGAAGAGGCAGACGATCAGGAAGACCGTACCCACGAGAACGTGGAAACCGTGGAAGCCGGTCGCCATGAAGAAGGTCGCGCCATAGATCGAGTTGGTGAACTCGAAGGGAGCAACGGCATATTCGTAGGCCTGCACGCCGGAGAACAGAACGCCGAGAGCAATCGTCAGCGACAGGCCATAGACCAGACCCTTGCGATCATTGTGCAGCAGGGCATGGTGCGCCCAGGTCACGCAGGTACCAGACAGCAGAAGAATGATTGTGTTGTAGAGCGGCAGGTGCCATGGGTCGACAACTTCGATGCCGACAGGCGGCCACTGCCCACCCGTGAAGGCGACACGAGACGTCTGGATCGCTTCATCGGGGTAGAGGCTGGCATCAAAGAAGGCCCAGAACCAGGCGACGAAGAACATCACCTCCGAGGCGATGAACATGATCATGCCGTAACGCAGATGCAGGTTCACGACGCGCGTGTGGTGCCCCTCATGGGCTTCCTTGATCGTGTCGGCCCACCAGGCGAACATCGTGTATAGAACGATGGCAAGACCGATGAAGAAGATCCACGGATTGGCGAAATCAACACCGAACATGTTGAAGGAGCCGCCGCTCAGATAGCGCATGTAGCCGACGCCGCCGAAGGCCAGGACGAATGCGCCGATGGATGCCAGAAGCGGCCACGGGCTTGGATCGATAATGTGGTAGTCGTGGTTCTTCTTGTGTGCTTCGGCCATTTCAGCAATCCCCGAAATTCAATTTCCAAACAAGGTCCCGGCGAACCGGAGCCCCTCTCACAGTTGCGGTTGTCCGTCTACTTCCCGAACCGGCAAAGATGCTACCGGCTGATCGTCCCCACGCGGGAAGAAGGTGTAGGACAGTGTAATGTTGTTGATCGTCTTGGTGTCTTCATTGTCAACAATCGCCGGATCGACGAAGAAGACCACCGGCATTTCCATGCTTTCGCCCGGCTGCAGCGTCGTTTCCGTAAAGCAGAAGCACTGGACCTTGTTGAAATAGGCCCCGGCTTCAAACGGTGTCACGTTGAAGATCGCCTCCCCCTTGACCGGACGGTCGGAGGTATTGGTCGCCACATAGCGGATTTCGACCGTTTCACCGATCTTCGGCGAAACCTTCTTGTCGATCGCCTTGAAATCCCAAGGCAGGGAACTGGATACATTGGCATCAAAGGTGACGTTGATCGTGCGGTCGAGGACCACCTCGGACAGTTGCTCCACACGCTGTGTCGTGCCGCCGAGGCCGGTGACCTGGCAGAACAGCTGATAAAGCGGTACCGCTGCATAGGCCATGCCGACCATGCTTCCAACAAAAGCGACGCAGGCAATGGCCACAGTCGTATTGCTGCGTTTCAGCGCAGGATCCTGAGACAGATTGGTGCTCACGGCAGAAACCTCCTCAACTCGCATTGCCGATCTTAACGATAGTGACTGCGTAGAAGATGATTACGAGGATCGCCAGGACAAAGCCAAGGGCGATGTTGCGACCGCGGCGCGACTTCTTCTGCTTGTCGTTCAGTTCAACGGTATCCATCAGACCTGACCTCCGAAATATGTCAGGGCTTCGCCGACATAGAAATCGATCATTAGCGCCGAGAAGACGGCAAAGAGGTAAACGATCGAATAGGCAAAAAGCTTCTTGGCCGGCACCATCTTCTCATCGCCATCCGGCATGCGCCAGACGGCGATGGAACAGTATATGAAGACTGCGCCGAGCGCTGCGGCAATCAAGCCGTACCAGATCGACGCAAGACCGGTGAAGGTCGGGATGACGGCGGTCGCGGCAGTCAGCACGGCGTAGAGCATGATCTGCAGCTTGGTTGACGGAATGCCGGCCACATTCGGCAGCATTGGCACGCCAACGGCGCCGTAGTCCTTCATCTTGAACAGGGCCAAGGCCCAGAAATGGGCCGGCGTCCAGAGGAAGATGATCATGAACAGCACGATGCTGTCGAAGGATACGCCACCGGTCACGCAGGCCCAGCCGATCATGGGCGGGAAAGCACCGGCTGCGCCACCAATGACGATGTTCTGCGAGGTCCAGCGCTTCAGCCACATGGTGTAGATAACGGCATAGAAGAAAATCGTGAAGGCCAGCAGGCCGGCGGCCAGCCAGTTCACGGCAAGTCCGAGGATGCCCACGGAGAAAACGGACAGGATAAGGCCGAAGGCAAGCGCTTCATTGGGCGTGACACGACCAGCAGGTACCGGACGGGTCGCAGTCCGCGACATCACGGCATCGATATCGGCATCATACCACATGTTAAGGGCACCGGATGCGCCTGCACCGACGGCGATGCACAGGATGGCGATCACGCCGAGAACGGGATTGATATCACCCGGCGCCAGAACGAGGCCGGCAAAGGCGGTGAAAACCACGAGCGACATGACGCGGGGCTTCAACAGTTCGAAAAAATCGCGCGGGCCGGCTTCAGAGAGGCGGACCTCTCCGTTCATGCCGAACGTGTCACGATTGTCGATGACAGTCATTGTCTTGCCTTGTGTGTTTTACTCTGCATCGGATGCCGCAAGCCAGAGACTTGCGGCATCCGGGTTTTTTGCTTGAGCAGACGCTTACTTGATCTTCGGCAGCTGTTCCCACTGGTGGTATGGCGGCGGCGAAGACAGCTGCCATTCCAGAGTGGTCGCACCTTCACCCCATGGGTTGTTGCCCGCAAGACGCTTCTTGGCGAAGGCTTCAAAGACACCGTAGAGGAAGATCAGGACTGCGAAGGCCGATACGTAAGAGCCGATCGAAGAGACATAGTTCCAGCCGGCATAGGCATCCGGATAGTCGATGTAACGGCGCGGCATGCCGGCAAGGCCGAGGAAGTGCTGCGGAAAGAACACGAGGTTCACGCCGATGAACATCACCCAGAAGTGCAGGTGACCGACCCATTCGGAATACATGTAACCGGTGATCTTCGGGAACCAGTAGTACCAGCCGGCGAAGATCGCGAAGACGGCACCGAGCGACAGAACGTAGTGGAAGTGAGCCACAACGTAATAGGTGTCGTGCAGCGAGCGGTCGAGACCTGCATTGGCGAGCTGGACGCCGGTAACGCCACCAACCGTGAAGAGGAAGATGAAGCCGATCGACCAGACCATCGGGGTCTTGAAGGTCAGCGAGCCGCCCCACATCGTCGCGATCCAGGAGAAGATCTTGATACCGGTCGGTACCGCGATGACCATGGTTGCGAAGAGGAAGTAGCGCTGGGCCTGGAGAGACAGACCGACGGTGTACATGTGGTGCGCCCAGACGACGAAGCCGACGGCACCGATGGCAACCATGGCATAGGCCATACCGAGGTAACCGAAGACGGGCTTGCGCGAGAAGGTCGACACGATGTGGCTGATGATGCCGAAGGCGGGCAGGATCAGAATGTAGACTTCCGGGTGACCGAAGAACCAGAACAGGTGCTGGTAGAGAACCGGGTCACCGCCGCCTTCCGGCGAGAAGAATGCCGTACCGAAGTTGCGGTCGGTCAGCAGCATGGTGATGGCACCTGCCAAAACCGGCAGCGACAGAAGCAGAAGGAATGCGGTTACCAGAACCGACCAGGCGAAGAGCGGCATCTTATGCAGGGTCATGCCCGGTGCGCGCATGTTCAGGATCGTGGTGATGAAGTTGATCGCACCTAGGATCGAGGACACACCGGCAACGTGGAGCGACAGGATCGCGAGATCCACTGCCGGCCCCGGCTGCCCGGAGGTCGCAAGAGGCGGATAGAGAGTCCAGCCCCCACCGACACCATAGCCACCGGCAGGGCCTTCGACGAACATCGAGAGCACGAGCAGGATGAAGGCCGGGATGATCAGCCAGAAGGAAATGTTGTTCAGGCGCGGAAACGCCATATCCGGCGCACCGATCATGATCGGGATCATCCAGTTGGCAAAACCGCCGATGAGCGCAGGCATGACCATGAAGAAGATCATGATGAGGGCGTGCGCGGTGGTGAACACATTATACATGTGCTTGCCGCCATCGATGGCAGCGTCACCTTCGAAGCCATAGACCATGGAGGCCAGACCGTGGAAGATCTGGATGCCGGGATCCTGCAGCTCCATACGCATGGCAACTGACATCAGGGCGCCGACGATGCCGGCCATGATCGCGAAGATCAGGTAGAGCGTTCCGATATCCTTGTGGTTCGTCGACAGGAACCAGCGAGCAAAGAAACCGGGCTTGTGATCATGATGCCCGTCGTGGGCATGATCGTCGTGGGCAACAGAACCAGCCATTGTCCTCACTCCTCTCTTAGTTCGAAACAGTTGCGGCGGTCTGGACGGCAGCAGGAGCGCCATCTACAGCAGCCATGAGCGCGCGATTGGCCGCACGAACATCGTCGGCAGCGGCAGCAAGCCAGGCGGCATACTGCTCGTCACTGACGACGCGGATCGCAATCGGCATATAGGCATGGTCCTTGCCGCACAGCTCGGAACACTGGCCATAGTAAAGACCTTCACGGTCAGCGCGGAACCAGGTCTCGTTCAGACGACCAGGAATGGCATCGATCTTGATACCGAAGGCCGGCATAGCGAAGGCATGGATGACGTCGGTCGGCGCAGCAGTGACCAGCAGGCGAACGGTCTTACCAACGGGCACAACGACTTCATTGTCCACAGCCAGCAGACGCGGATAGCGGGCGACATCTTCCTTGCCGTAGGTTGCGCGGTCTTCTTCCTTCAGCATGTAGCTGTCGAAAGCGATTTCCTGCTCACCTTCATATTCGTAGCTCCAGAGCCACTGGGTACCGATCGCCTTGATCGTCACATCCGGATTTTCCGGCATCTTCAGCTGATAGGTCAGCAGGTTGAAGGACGGGATTGCAAGGAAGAGAAGGATCAGGACCGGACCCAGCGTCCACACGACTTCGATGGTCGTATTGTGGCTCGTCTTGGACGGGACCGGATTGGCGCTTGCGCGGAACTTCACGACGACAACGACGAGAAGAGCCAGAACAAACAAGGTGATCGGAACAATGAACCAGAGGGTATATTGTTCAAACCAACGGATCTGCTCCATGATCGATGTCGCTGCATCCTGGAAACCCATCTGCCAGGGCCTTGGCTGGTCGGCGAAGCTGGCAGAAGCGAAAAGCAGACAGGCCAGCCCGGCCACAGCTGCAGAGATTCTCTTCATCACGGTTAGTCTCCCACAAGCGCTTGATCCACATCAAATCATAGCGCAAAAATCATGCTAGTGTCGCCGTTTCAAATCACAGATTGGCCGCAATCGCAATACGCTGCAACGAAAGCCGGTGCGGCATTTTTGCGCTTCATCAACTAGATGAGTGAGATGCCCCCAGCTTTTTGCAGGTGAAGCGCCAAACTCCGCTTTTGCCTCGGTACGTTGAGGAAATTCAGTCCCAATTATGCCGCAGTCGGGCTTAAAAGAAACCAACAGGTCTTTCAATTTGGGCAGCCCGGCGACAAGAATGCAGGGGATGATTCGATTTCCAGAGGTATCCATGGGTCTTCCACGACGTCTATGGCCTGGCATTGTCGCCGGCGTTCTCACATTCGCCGCGCTCGCGACGGTCGCCCAGGCACAGCAATCTCCGCAGGCACAGGCCGGAGCCGTGCGCTCGAACCACGGAGCATGGTCCGTTATCTGTGATACGCCCGCCGGCGCATCTGCTGAGCAATGCGCCTTGATGCAAAACGTGATTGCCGATGATCGTCCCGAGGTCGGTCTCTCCGTGGTCGTGCTCAAGACAGCGGACCGCCAGGCCGAGATCCTGCGCATTCTGGCGCCGCTCGGCGTGCTTCTGAAAGACGGGATGGAGCTTTTCGTCGACGGCAACAATATCGGGCGCGCCTATTTTACCCGCTGCTTTTCTGAGGGCTGCTATGTCGAAGTCGAAATCGACGACGAGCTGATGAAGATCCTGCGTGCGGGCAACAGCGCCGTGTTTGCGCTTCGCGAATCCGCCGATCAGGACCGGGTTGGCATTCCGATCGAGCTCACCGGCTTTGCCGAGGGCTATGACACTTTGCCTTGAGGCTGCTTAGCCAGGGCAAGGTGCTTCAACTTTTCGGGGGCAGGCCGCCAAGGCTTGCCCCTTCGCTTTTGCGGTCCTACATGGGCCTGAGGACCAGATAAGGAGTATGCCGTGACCGAGGACCTGATTTCGCTGTTCGATTGTGATGAAGCGACTTTGCAGCGCCGGGTCGCCGATGCGCTGAATGGAGCCGACGACGGCGAATTGTTCATCGAACATGCCCAGTCGGAATCGCTCACCTTTGACAATGGTCGCCTGAAGGGCGGCTCGTTCAACACCGACCAGGGATTTGGACTGAGGGCCGTCGCCGGCGAAGCCGTCGGCTATGCACATGCGGGCGAATTGTCACTCGCCGCCCTCTCCCGCGCAGCCGACGCCGTCGGTGCCGTGACACATGGTTATGCCGGCTCCTATGCTGCTGCACCGCAGCGCACGAATTCCAGACTGTATGGCGATGGCAACCCGATCGGCTCTCCGACATTTGAGGAAAAGGTCAAGCTGCTCTCCGAGATCGACGCCTATCTGCGCGACAAAGATCCCAAGGTGCGTCAGGTCACCGCTTCCATTGCCGCAAGCTGGCAGGTGGTCGAGATCCTGCGCGCCGATGGACACCGTGTGCGTGACATCCGGCCCATGACCCGGATCAACATCTCGGTTGTCGCAGGCGCCGGCGACCGCCAGGAAAGCGGCTCCTTCGGGCGCGGCGGGCGGATGACGTTCAACGATTTCCTCACCGAAGACACATGGCGCCTGGGTGCCGATGACGCACTGCGTCAGGCGCTGGTCAATCTCGAGGCGCAGGATGCCCCGGCGGGGACGATGGATATTGTCTTGGGCAGCGGTTGGCCGGGTGTCATGCTGCATGAGGCTGTCGGCCACGGACTGGAGGGCGATTTCAACCGCAAGAAGACATCGGCCTTTGCCGGGCTGATGGGCGAGATGGTGGCAGCCCCCGGCGTGACCGTCGTGGATGACGGCACGATCAACGACCGGCGCGGCTCGATTACCGTGGATGATGAAGGCACGCCATCGGCCTATAATGTGCTGATCGAAAACGGCAAGCTCGTCGGCTACATGCAGGACCGCCAGAATGCCCGGCTGATGGGCATGAAGGCCACCGGCAACGGTCGTCGCCAGGGCTATGCGCACCAGCCGATGCCACGCATGACCAATACCTACATGCTCTCCGGCGACAAGACACCGGACGAGATCATCTCGTCGGTGAAGAAGGGTATCTATGCCGTGTCCTTCGGTGGCGGTCAGGTGGATATCACCTCCGGCAAATTCGTCTTCGGCTGCACCGAGGCATACCTGATCGAGGACGGCAAGATCGGCGCACCGGTCAAAGGCGCCATGCTGATCGGCAACGGCCCGGACGCGATGAAGCGGATCTCGATGATCGGCAATGATACCAAGCTCGATACCGGGATCGGCAATTGCGGCAAGGCGGGCCAATGGGTGCCCGTCGGCGTGGGCCAGCCGCATCTTCGGATGGACCAGATCACCGTGGGTGGCACGAAGGCTTGAGAACAAACGCGCTCGTCCCAGAACTGGCGGTCAGCAATTGGCGGACGAGCCGCGCATTTTGCTGCGACCTGATCGGCTTTAAGGTCGCCTATGAGCGGCCCGAAGAAGGCTTCAGCTTTCTGACACTGGGTCAAGCCCAGCTCATGATCGACCAAATCGGGATCGGTCGAACCTTCGAGGTCGAGGACGCGCCTCTCGAACGCCCCTTCGGTCGCGGACTGAACCTGCAGATCCTCGTTTCACGGGTTCAACCTGTTCTGGAACGACTGGCGCGTGCTGGGATAGACCTTTATCTACCGCTGGAAGAGACATGGTATCGCAAGGATAATCATGAAGTAGGCAACCGCCAGTTCGTGGTGGCCGATCCGGATGGTTATCTGTTGCGGTTGTTCGAAGATCTTGGCGAACGGCCCAAGGGACAGTCTGGCTGATACAGCAGCCTTGCGAGAATTGAAATTTCCATTACCTTGAGCGCAAGGAGATTTCGATGACCTCACTGGCTGTCACGATGAAAAGCCAAGTGACACTGAAGCGCGAGCTTCTGCAGCATCTTGGTGTGAAACCTGGTGAGCGGATTGCCTTCGACAAGCTTCCGGGCGGAGAATTGCGGGTTCGTGCGGAGCGACCAGCCGGTAAAATCGATGCGTTCATTGGACGGCATGCGGGCAAGGTGAAGCTCCCCCTTACCCTTGAAGAGATCAATGCCATCGCGGCCTCCGGCTGGGCCGGTGACGAATGAATATATCTGTCGATACGAATGTTCTCATCCGTGCTGTTCTGCAGGACGATCCAGTGCAGGGCAAAGCAGCAGCAAATCTGATGTCAAGGGCGTCCCTGATTGCCATTTCGCTACCGACCCTTTGTGAATTCGTCTGGGTCCTGCTGCGCGGCGCGAAGCTTTCTCGACCTGAGGTCGCGCAATCGATCCGGGATCTTCTTGAGGCGCAGAATGTGTCGATGAACCGAACGGCGGTGGAAGCCGGGCTTTTTGTGCTGGAAGCCGGCGGCGACTTCGCCGATGGCGTGCTCGCTCACGAAGGACACTGGCTTGGTGGTGAAGAGTTCCTCACGTTTGACGCAGAGGCCGCACAATTGCTGACGCGACTTGGCCTTCGCGCACGTGTCCCGTCATGAAGCCAATGTCGGGAGGACGCCACGGAAGAACTGGAATCCCCATCATTGTGGGCACTTTCACTTACTTGAATTGGCCCCAGAACTGAAATGCCCTTTTCGCTTGATCGCTGCTTCCAAGTCGAGTTTGTGGTGGCGGGCGAATAGCAGCACATGACCAAGCAAGTCTGCAGTTTCGTCGGCGAGCAGTTCCTTGAGTTCGCTTGGGGTCATACCCTTGCTGCGGCTGCGGCCACTCACGCGATTGGCCACTTGCAGCAACTCCCCTGCCTCTTCGGCAAGCTTCAGAAGGAACCAGTCACCATCGCGCTGGACAGCGTTTTGATCCGCATAGCGCGCAGACGCCGCCTCGAATCCTTCCATCAGATCACGCAGCATTTTGTTCTCTATTTGTTCGTAAGAACAGTCTCGTGATTCCGGGTTACCGTCAAGGCAGACCCTCCGCAACCGAGTTTTCGGCGATCGTCACGACCTAGCTGCGCGCGGGCGTCAGGACACAGTCATATCGCTTGGCGACGAGCAGGTCGCAGGCCTTGCGGGCAGCTTCCTTGGTCTCGAAGCCGGTGAAGCGGGCGCGGAAGAAGGTGACGCCGTTGCGGGTGACCATTTCGGTATAGGTGTCGAGTTCGGCAAGCGGGCCACCGATCTTGGAGCGGGCATCGGCCAGAAGGAGCATGGCGGCTTCGGCGGAATTGGCGGCGGCGATCTGGACCTGCCATTTGTTCATCGGCTCGACAGAGGTCTCGAACTTCGGGCGCGGCCTTGCATTGTCGATGCTGCCGGTCGTCAGTGCCGGATTGGCATAGGCGCTTGCGGTCTGTAGGTCGAGATTGCCGTTTGCGCCGGTAATTCTGTTGATGGCGGCCATGGCATCGCTGCGGGAGGGAGGAACCGGAACATCATCGCCCAGCCGGGCGAGATCAAGCTGTGCACTGACCGAACGGCTGGCCATCAGCATATCGCCCGACTCTGCCTTGCCGATATTGGCATCGATGAGCTTTTCCATAATGCGGTCGCGGCTTGCAGCGGTGCGGCCACCCATGACCACGCCGACCACACGTCGTCCGTCTTTTTCGACAGCGCTAACAAGGTTGAAGCCCGATGCATTGGTATAGCCGGTCTTGATACCGTCCATACCCTTGTAGCGATACATCAGGTTGTTGTGCCCGTTGATCGTGCGACCACGGAAAGTGAAGCTGCGGGTCGAAAACAATTCGTAGTCATCCGGGTAGTCGCGCATCAGGGCAATGGCGAGCGTCGACATATCGCGTGCGGTGGTGAACTGCTGCGGATGAGGAAGACCGGAAGCGTTGAAGAAGGTCGTGCTCATCATGCCCAGACGGCGCGCCTGGCGGGTCATCATCGCTGCGAAATTCTCTTCCGTCCCTCCGAGTTTCTCGGCAAGAGCAGCGGAAGAATCATTGGCGGAGCGGACGATCAAGGACAGCACTGCCTCTTTCACCGTGATTTCATCACCAGCTTTCACGCCCAGTTTTGTCGGTGGACGCGAGGCGGCGTATTTCGAAAACAGTACGGGGCTGTCCCATTTCAGGCGACGCGAATGAATGGCGTCGAGAACCATGTAGACGGTCATCATCTTCGTAAGTGATGCCGGGTGGCGCAGGGCGTCGGGATGTTCTGCCGCCAGTATCTCGCCGGTGCGCGCATCCAGAAGAAGCTGGGCGCTGTTGTTGGCATAGGCCGATGTCGAAAAGCTCATGATCGTCAGGAAAAACGAACATACGATCAGCAGCCTTGGCATGAACCCTCCACACACTTACACGGATATCTCTGTTGGTTTCCCAGCAAGGCCTGCTTGCTGCCTCACCAAACTGGTGGAAGCTGCTAGGGCAAGAATGGGGCGACAATCAGCCAAACGAACACAAAATCCGAAAATTCCGCTGGCTTTAGGGGTTGCGTCACTATGGTTACCGGGCCGTTAACGCCTGCCGCAAGATCCGGCCTACAAGAACTGGTAGTCGGCAGAGATTAAAGACTATCCCGCTGATTTCATTTATCTATTCTGGGATTCTCTCAAACAGGACCGCACCGGCTCCCTCATCGGAGAGGCGGTCTGACGGGTTCATCAGCTCGCAATGGCTGAGCGAGAGGCAACCACAGCCGATGCAGCCATCAAGATTGCTCCGCAGACGCTGCAGGAGAATCATGCGCCGGTCGAGCAAGGAGGCCCAGCCGGTTGCGATACGACGCCAGTCTTCCGCCGTCGGCGTTCTTGAATCGGGCAGGCTTTTCAACGCTGCCGCCACTTCAGAAAGCGGCAATCCAATCTCCTGGGCGGCGCGAATGAGTGCAAGACGGCGCAGAACGTCCCGGTCATAGCGGCGCTGGTTGCCACTTGTGCGGTCGGCTGCAATCAGCCCCTTGCGCTCATAGAAATGGATGGCTGAAACGGCCAGGCCGCTGCGCCTTGCGACATCGCCAACCGTCAGGCCCGGATTTTTTCTGGACATGGGCTTTACCTCAACATTGGTTGAGGTTGTAGCATCACCACGATCATGATGAAATCAGGCAAGCAGGAATGGACCGGATGACAATACCAACAGAAAGCCTGGTCGATCCTCAGCCTTTGGCGACAGGCCCTGAGACGACCAGTCCATCCCCGTCCGAGGACAGTCGCTGGGCCGAATTGCTGACCCCGCACTATCTGGCGACTACGGTGATGCTGTGCATCGGCGTTGCGCTCTTTGCCTTCAACAGCTTTCTCGTGACGACGGTCCTTCCAACCGCCGTCATGGAGATCGGCGGCGGCGAACTCTTGTCCTGGTCGATCACGCTCTATCTGCTTGGCTCCATTCTTGGCGGCATGAGTGCGGCCTTGCTGAAGGCGCGTTTTGGCGCGCGTGATGCGCTGCTCGCCGCCGGACTGCTTTTCCTCATCGGCACGATGATCGCCGCTTTCGCCGAGAGCATGGATCAGGTGCTGGCCGGACGCGTTGCGCAAGGTCTTGGAGAAGGTGTCGTGGCAGCCCTCTGCTATGCGCTTATCCCGGAACTTTACCCGTCCCGCCTGGTGCCGAAAGTCTTCGGTGCGGAAGCCGCCGTCTGGGCCATCGCCTCGTTCGGCGGGCCCTTGGGCGCCGGCTTCATCACCGAGACGGTTTCCTGGCGAGCGGCATTCCTGGTGAACGCCCCCATCATCCTTCTCTTTCTCCTGCTGACGCTCAGGATTGCGCCGACGCAAAGGGCCGTGACGAACTCCAAAGGTCTACCGCTGCTTCGGCTGCTCCTCTTGTCCCTCGGCATGCTCAGCCTTTTGATGGCGGGACTGTTCGAGCGCCCTGCCCTCACCTTCGCTGCGGTGCTTCTCGCCATTCTTCTGATGGCAGGCAGTATCCGGCTCGACCGGTTTTCAATGACACGCCTGCTCCCGACCGGAGCATTTGGTTTCAGCTCTACCGTTGGCCTCGGTCTCTGGGTCGTGCTGCTGATGCCGGTCGCCCAGGCCACAAGCAGCGTCTATCTGGTCTTCAGCCTGCAGCATCTCTTAGGCTATGGGCCGACACTCGCCGGCGGCCTCGGTGCGGTCATGGCCATGTCCTGGAGTGTTGCTGCCGTCACGATTGCCAATCTCAAGCATCGGAACCAGCGCAGGCTGGCAATACAGTTCGGCCCGCTGCTGCAGCTTCTCGGCATCCTGACGCTGGCGAGCGGCATTTTCATGCGCGAGATCGGCCTGATTGTTCTGGGGCAGATCACCATTGGCGCCGCCTTTGGCGTCAGCTGGGGCTATCTGAGCCAGATGCTGATGGATGTCACGCCGGATGCCGAACGTGACAAGACATCGGCGCTGCTGCCGACCCTGCAATCGGCGGGTTTTGCCATTGGCGCGGCGATTGCGGGGCTCATAGCCAACACTGCCGGCTTCGATGCGAAGGCAGACGCAGATCACCTGCATGATATCCTGACGCTGACATTCATCGTACCGCTTGTCTGGGCCATTCCCGCCAGCCTCTGTGCCTATCTCGCGGTGAAGCGGGCGCCCGAACCATGGAGGTGAATTTCAATGCCCGCAGGGCATGCATCTGGTCAGAAAACCGCATGACACTTTTCCGAAACCTGCGTAGAAGCAAGATCCTACCCAGCTGGATCACCCTTCATGAATTCCGACAGTCTGCTGTCCCTTCCGCCGCTTGCCGCCACCGGCGTGGATCTCGTCATCCTGCTCGTCTGCATATTCGTCGCAGGGTTGGCGCGAGGCTTTTCCGGTTTTGGGGCAGCACTCATCTTCATGCCACTGGCGAGTGCCATCATCGGGCCGAAAATGGCTGTCGCCATGCTGTTCGTTGCGGATCTCTTCACCTCCTGGCCGATGATCCCTGGTGCCTTTCGCCAGTCGAACAAGGCAGAAATCGGGACCATGCTGATCGGGGCGATCATGGGTGTGCCGACCGGCACATTCATTCTCGCCTATGCCGATCCGCTTGCGCTGCGCTGGGGTATCATCGTGCTGGTTACCGCATTGTTGCTCCTGCTCATGTCCGGCTGGCGCTATCACGGTGCCCCGACCAAGGCCGCAACGGTCAGCGTCGGGGCCGTATCCGGCGTGCTGGCCGGCGCGGCCCAGGTGGGCGGGCCGCCAGTCATTGCCTACTGGCTCGGCGGGACATTGCCGGCGGGACTGGTGCGGGCCAATATCGTCTTCTATTTCGCGCTTGGAACGGTGCTGACCGGGATTACCTATAGTCTCGCCGGACTGTTTACCGGCAGTGCCATCCTCCTCGGCCTGATCGCGGCACCACTGTTTGGCGCCGGGCTCTGGATCGGATCACATACCTTCGGCAAGGCAAGCGAAGGTGTCTTTCGCCGTATCTGCTACAGCCTGATCGGAATTTCTGCGCTGCTTGGCATGCCGCTCCTTGATCCCTGGCTGCGATAAGCGTCACTATGGCAATCGTGTTTGTAGCTTTAAGACGATTGCAGACGATGCCCATTCAACAAGCATTAATCGTCGCGCCCTAGATTTGCCCGCGATAGGCGAGTAAATCGAGCAATCCGAATGGGGAGACATCAGACGAGCATGGGCAATATCAGGCGCATGGCGATCACCGGCGGTCTGATCGTCGCGAATTTTACCCAGAAGCTTGGGCTGATGGCTGGCGCGCGGGGACTCGGCGTCATCTTCACACTTCACCATGTGCGCCCCTATCAGCCGAAAAGCTTTGAGCCAAACCGGCATCTTGAGATCACGCCCGATTTTCTGGCCCGGGCGATCCTGCGCCTCAAGGCGGATGGCTACCGTTTTGCCCGTCTTGAGGATGTGGCCGAACTGATTGCCGAAGGTCGGCGGAATGAGCCTTTCGCGGTGCTGACGCTGGATGACGGCTTTCGCAACAATGTCGAACATGCCCTGCCCGTCTTCGAGCGGCATCAAGTGCCGGCGACGATCTTCATCGCCAAGGGGCTGAGCGAGCGCAGCCACAGCATGTGGTGGGAAACCGCTGCGGCATTGATTGCCCGGAGTGATCGCCTGCAAATGACCATCGGTGGCACGGAGCTTGTTTGCGAGACCCTTTCAACCGATCAGAAAAACCGGGCCTTCGATCGCATTTCACAGGCCATCTTCGCCCAAGACGAGGCGCTCGCCATTGCTGATCTCAACAGAGCCGCCGACAGACAAGGGATCAATCCGCTTGCGCTCGTTGCCGATCAGGTGATGAATGCCGATGAACTGAAGGCCATTGCAAAGCATCCGTTGCTGACGCTCGGGGCGCATACAGTGTCGCATCGCGGGCTGGCACTGCTTGACGATCAAGCCGTTTTGGCCGAACTGACCGAAAGCGCGGCCTATGTGGAAGCAATCAGCGGGACAAGGCCGACGACATTGGCCTATCCCTATGGGGACAGGCGGAGTGTGAGCCCGAAAGTGGCGGCCCTTTCCGAATGGGCCGGTTTTCGCCTTGCCGTGACGACAAGACCCGGCACGCTGAGCGAGCGCAGCCTTGAACATGCGCAGACGCTGCCGAGGGTCTCTCTGAATGGCTTCTATCAGAAACCAGCCCATGTGTCGGCGCTTGCCTCCGGCATTCCGTTTCGCCGCTGATTGCGACCAAAAGCAGCGACGAAACGTATAATCCGCCGATCAGGGATACATCCGCACCTTTTCCCAGCCCGTTGCGAGATCGGTCGCAGTCTCGCTGCGGCGAAACTCGATCCGGTCATGCAGGCGGAACTTGCGGTCGTGCCAGAACTCGATCGAGCGCGGAACAATGCGGAAGCCGGACCAGTGCGGCGGGCGCGGTACGGTGCCAAGCGCAAACTTGGCGGTATATTCGGCGACCGCCTTTTCCAGCGCAAAGCGGCCCTCGAGCGGGCGCGACTGACGCGAGGCCCAGGCACCGATTCGGCTGCCGAGTGGGCGGGAATTGAAGTACTCGTCGGCTTCCGCATCCGAGACCACCTCGACATTCCCCCGCAGCCGGACCTGGCGGCGCAAGGATTTCCAGTGAAAACACATCGCCGCCTTTTTCTGGCCGAGAATTTCCTGTCCCTTCTGGCTTTCAAAATTCGTGTAGAAGACAAAACCCCGGGTATCGAGGCCCTTGAGCAGGACCATTCGCACATTTGGCATGCCATCCGCATCGACTGTCGCCAGCGCTACAGCATTGGGATCATTGATCTCCGATGCCTTGGCGTCCTCCAGCCATTGGGCGAAAAGAGCAAATGGCTCTGCCGATTCCGTGAAGTCACCAGTTGTTAACTCCGTTTCTGACATATTGTATCAAATGCTCCTGAACGTCATGTTGAAGGACCCGGCGGCTGCGCCATACGGTAAGTCCCGTGAAAGACATAGCAAAGTCGCTCAAGCGTACAAAGGGTAAGGCGTTGCGTAAAAGCAGGTACATTCTCGTCTTAGCCGCGACACTTCCGCTCAGCGGCTGCTTTGGCAGCAGTATGGATCTGTTCGGCAACGAGACGGTCGACAGCTCGATTTCGACGAGCACGGTCGCGCGGTCAAACAGCTTGCAGGGCGGCTCGGACGAAATGACGGTTCAAAATGCCGTTTCCTCCGCAGACCTTACGAAGACTGGCGGCAACCCGCTTCCCTGGGCGAATGCGTCGACAGGCAGTGCGGGCGTCGTCACCGCAATCGAAGAGCAGAAGAACGGCAACATGATCTGCCGCAATTTCTCCACCACCCGTCATTCTTATGAAGGCATCGCCTATTTCTCGGGGAAAACCTGCACCGCTGGCTCCGGCAATTGGCAATTGATGAGCTTCGACCGTCAGTCTTGACCTATGCCATTTTAGATATTGCTTTTTAGATGTTTCAGTCATCAGACCGAAACAGGTCTGAGAGCTCGTCCGCTTGCATCTGTAACTATCAATTAGCAACTTCTGTGTAGGCTCTCCTGGGGTTACTCCGCCGGTACACCATGACTTCGGTCGTCTCGGCCCATTAGTTGTTCCAGGCCCCGAGCCATGAATGTGCTCGCATGCCTGTCTGTTGTTGGTGGCGTTGATGCGAGATTTTTATTCAATACTCGGCGTTAAGCGCGATGCAGGTGCCGACGAGATCAAGGCGGCATGGCGCACAAAGGCCAAGACGGTGCATCCTGATCAGAACCGGGATGATCCGGAGGCGCATAATCGATTTGCTGAAATTGGCCGAGCCTATGAAACCCTGAAGGATCCCCAGAAGCGCAGCCGCTACGACAGCCAGCGCGCCAAGGTCGAGGCGCTGGAGCGCGAACAGACAATTATGCAGCAGCGGCAGGCCGCACGGGAAGCTGCCGAAAAGGCGAAGATCGCCAAGGCCAATGCCGAGCGCATCATGGCAGAGCTTGCCAAGGCCGAAGCCGAAAGACTGAAGGCCGAACAGGCCGCCGCAGCGGCATCGGCTGCCAAGGCTGCAGCCGATAAAGCAACGGCTGACAAGGCCAAGGCAGCTGCCTCTGCGACCCAGGAAAAGAAATCCTCATCGGCACAAGACAGTGCCCAGACGGATAGCAAGGGCAAGGCGGACGCTTCGCAGGGCGGCGCAAATGGTTCAACCAGTTCACAGGCCAAAGGCGGCGGCCCTTCGTCTGCCAGCGGAAGCACGGAGGATGTCGTCAACCGGATCTTTGGCGATACGCCGGAAGCTGCGGCTGCGGCGGAAAGCCTGAAGCGTGAACAGGATGCGCGCACCGACGACCATTCCCTTGGTGATGGGCTTGTTCCGCGTCCGGGCCCCTCCATTCTGGCGCCAATCGAGCTGTTCAGCTTCTTTGTCCGCCGTTTGCGCGGTGTCGAGCCGCCGCCGGAGAAGGCACCCGATGTGTTCGCCGAGGCGACTGTCAGCATTGCAGACCTGCTGGAACAGAAAACGGTCCCGATTACCCTGAGCGACGGTCGCGAGTTGCGCGTCCCCTTGAGCGGAGCAACCGAGGGGCATGTGGTTCGGCTCAAGGGCCAGGGGCTGAAGATCCAGGGCATGGTCCGCGGCGACGTTGCCGTGACCGTGCGCGTTTCGCGGTCAGAGCGTTTTGTGGTGGACGGTTACGACATTCGCACCGTCTTGCCAATCACGCTGGAAAATGCGGTTCTGGGTTGTGAAACCGAGGTGGAAGGGCCCGAGGGCAAGGTCGCATTGACGGTCCCGACCTGGGCGAATTCCGACCAGACCATCCGGATCGATGACATGGGCCTGCCGAACGGCGAAGGAGGACGTGGTGCTCTCGTCGTCGAACTTCGGGTCATGCTCTGGGAGAAGCCGGACGAAAAGGTCACGGACCTGATGCGGGTCATGCGCGAAGGCCTTTACCTGTAATATCCATCCCATGATTGCCCATAGGGTCTCGACGGAAAGCTTGTCCGTCGCGACAGTGTTTACACGGCTCGATGGGCTCATACCAAATCTCGATGATCGGGACCTACGGGACCCTGTCACCGAGATTTGGCATAACTGCACATCCACCGCGGCCCGCCTGCGAAGCCTATCTCCTCGGAAATCTGAGTAGAAATTGCTAACGAAAACCGGCGTTCCCGGCAGTTTGAGCAGAATTATCTTCAAACACACCCTTTGTTACGGTGGTTACAGTAGATGATCCGCTTCAATCTTGAACGGCGGAACAGCCTATGCCATAGGCAGTCACCATTGAAGATCTCAGAGGATAACCACATGGCTCAAGGTTCCGGCCTTATGGCAGGCAAGCGCGGCGTGATCATGGGCGTCGCAAACAATCGCTCCATTGCCTGGGGCATTGCGAAGGCTTGTCGCGAACAGGGCGCTGAAATTGCTCTGACCTGGCAGGGTGATGCGCTGAAGAAGCGTGTTGAGCCGCTCGCCCAGGAGCTCGATGCCTTCATGGCTGGCGACTGCGACGTCACCAATCTCGACAGCATCGACACCGTTTTCAACAATCTCGAAGCCCATTGGGGCAAAATTGACTTTGTCGTTCATGCAATAGCCTTTTCCGACAAGGACGAGTTGACCGGTCGCTACATCGAAACGACCCGCGGCAACTTCCAAAAGACGATGGATATCTCCGTCTACTCCTTTACGGCCGTTGCCGCGCGCGCCGAGAAGATCATGAATGACGGTGGCTCGCTCCTCACCCTCACCTATTACGGCGCCGAAAAGGTCATGCCGCATTACAACGTCATGGGCGTCGCCAAGGCTGCTCTCGAAGCCTCCGTGCGCTATCTCGCCGTCGACATGGGTGGTCGCGGCATCCGCGTCAACGCCATCTCGGCTGGCCCGATCAAGACGCTTGCGGCGTCCGGTATCGGTGACTTCCGCTACATTCTGAAGTGGAACGAATACAACTCGCCGCTGAAGCGCAATGTTACCACCGATGAAGTTGGCAAGTCCGGCATGTATCTGCTGTCGGATCTGTCGACTGGCGTATCCGGTGAAGTGCACCACGTCGATTGCGGTTACCACACGGTCGGCATGAAGGCCGTGGACGCTCCCGACATTTCCGTCGTCAAGGATTGAGCCTGGGGTTTTCTGGCCGTGCTCATCTACATGATCCGTCACGGCCAGACCGACTGGAATGCCGAAGGGCGGATGCAGGGTCAAAAAGACATTGACCTCAACTCCGTCGGTCGGGGTCAGGCCACCCGGAACGGCATCATGTTGGCGGATCTGCTCGGCAGCGAAGCCGGCGAATTCGATTATGTGGCCTCACCATTGCGGCGAACGCGTGAGACCATGGAGCGCATTCGCACAGCAATGGGGCTTGATCCCCTCACCTATAGACTGGACGATCGACTGAAAGAGGTTTCCTTCGGCGATTGGGAAGGCTCAACGCTTGCGGAACTGGCACAGTTTACGCCGGAGCGGGTTGCCGAACGCGCCCTGAACAAATGGGATTTCATCCCGCCAGGCGAAGATGCGGAAAGCTACGAAATCCTGTCATGGCGCATTGGAGCCTGGCTGAATTCCGTTGAAGCGCCGACGGTATGTGTCGGCCATGGTGGGGTGATCCGCAGCGCCTTCCGCCTTGTCGGGCTGGTGGACAAGGACATAGCCTGCGAAATGAACATCCCGCAGGATCGCATTCTCAAGATCGACCGAGATCGCGGGGAAATCGGCTGGCTTTGACCGCCTATTCCAGGACCTGCATGTCTTCGATCACGCGGCTACCGTCGACTTCCGTGTAGAAAACCAGGACACGGGCACCGCTCTGAAGCCCTTCGAAATTGAACTCGGCCGGCACGGTGTAAGTCTTCCCATCATCCAGTTCAAGGGTCATGCTATCCTGATTGACCGCCGTGATAACGGCTTCCACATCATCACTGGCAAGAGCCGCGAGGGGAGACAAGAGGCTCGCCGTTGCGAACAGGATGGAAACAAGCATGCGCATACGGGATACCTTCTGGCCGATCGATTGATATAAACGCATGCTCATAAGATCCTTTGAATGTGGCCAAAATCGCCCGCCGGGGTGACATTTTCAGTACCATCTTGGACCAGAAAAGAGGCGTGAGGCAAGGCAGGTGGCGGTCACTCCCATGCAATTTCGGCGCGTTAGAAATTCCTAAAGCAAGAGTTTGAAGCGCAATGCAACCAAAAGGTGAGATCAATGCAACTCACTGAAAGAATGCAAGCCTAAATTAACCCGGACTGGGTAGCATCCTCTGGTATTCTGGGGGTTTGCGGTTTGGTTTCTTATAGCAGGTTCGACGCTGATGAAGGCGTCTGGTCCAAGAGTTCAGGTCTTTGGCTGATCGGCGGCGCAGTTGCCAGCCTGATTGTCGTATCCGTTGCCATGCTTGCCGATCGTCACAATGTGGAGCGCGAACGGCTGCAGATGCAGCACTACATTCTCGATCGCGCCGACCATGTGAAAACCAGCATCGAGAAGCAAATCGGACTGGACATTAGCCTCATTCGCCAGTTTGCCGATGACATCTCGGATGACGAGCTTCTTTCGCCCAGTGAATTCTATCGCATGGTCAATAGCGTCAAGAGTCGGCACACGCATATCAAGGACATATCCTATCGTGACGTAAGCAATCCCGACCGTATTGCCTTCAGTGTGCAATTGTCGATGGATCAGGAGAAGATCGTCGTCGACATCCCGATTCCACCGCTGCCCTGGGAGGAAAAAAGCAATTGGAACAAGTTCGTCGTGACGATGGACAGCGAGCGCTTTTTTGAGACCGCGGGCGTTCTCGAACACTACGCCAACGACGTAAGCGCCAGCATTCAGCGAGACCGTGACATCGAACTTGCGATCTACCTCAACAAGCCTGGGGAACAGATTCTGCTGTTTGGCGATAGCACCTTAGTTGATCGCAATCCCGTGTATCTGGAGTTCATGCATGCCGGTCTTGGCCTAAAGCTGGCGGCCATCCCGAAGGGCGGATGGGAGAAAGCGGCCGGCGACCTCACCGGCACGCGCCTGATCCTTGGAGCGCTGACGCTTTCGATGCTGATCCCGATGTTGCTGGCAACCTTCCTTCTGCGCGAGCGCAGCCGCAACATCCGTGCGCTCAAGAGGCGAGAACAGAGGCTTCTGGACCTGTCTGACCGCTTTGACCTCGCGATGCAGACAGCGAACATCGGCATATGGGAAGCTGTTGAGAAGGACGAAAGGCTCTATCTCGACAGCCGGGCGGCGCGTCTGCATGGGCTGCCAGTCCTTGATGACGATGCTGTCGACCGTTTTCCTGAATGGTTGGCGTCGGTTCATGCTGAAGACAGGGATGCACTTGAGCGGCAGCTCTTTGACAGCTTCATCTCGGGCCAGCAACAGCAATTCAACGTAAAATATCGCGTCCTGCTGCCCGATGGGACGATGCGCTACATGCATTCGGTTGCAACGCCCGTGTTCGAAAACGGCTATACCGAACTCACCGGTGTTGTGCTCGATGTCACAACCGAAACACTCATGAACCAGTCGCTCAGCATCGAGAAAGAAAACAGTGACATCAAGAATGCCGAGCTGGAGCTGGCGCTGGATGAATTGTCTCAACGCGAGCATGAGCTTTCGGAACTGTCGCACAGACTAGACCTTGCGCTTGCTTCCTACAATTGTGGGACCTGGGAAGGCGACATGGTCAAGCGTGAAGCGATCTGGGACGAGCGCATGCACCAGCTTTATGGCCTCCCCTTCAGCGACAAGAAGGTGAGCGAACATCAATGGATCTCCTGCCTGCACCCTGACGATCGTCGCGAGGTTCTTCTGGCCACGAAGCGATCCGCAACCAGCGGTCAGACGCTCAACACCGTGCAGCGTGTCGTCCTGCCGAACAACGAACTGCGCTATGTACGCTCTGTCGGACAGGTCCACATGGGACGCGACGGCAAAAAGAAGATCATGGGGATCGCCTTCGACATCACCGCTGATGCGCTGCTGGCCGAACAGCTGCGCAATGCCAAGGCCGAAGCCGATATGCGCAATATCGAGCTGGAACTCGCAAAGAACCGCATCGAATACAATGCGCTTCATGATCCGCTGACATCACTGGCCAACCGGCGCAAACTCGACATGGAACTCGATGAACTGTCTCGTGAGGGCTCTCGCCAGAGGCAGCGTTTCGCCATTTTGCATCTCGACCTCGACCGCTTCAAGGAGATCAACGATACGCTTGGCCATGCCGCCGGCGACGCCATGCTGGTTCATGCATCGAAGATCCTGATGCGCCACGTTCCGCGCGGCGATCTCGTTGCCCGCATTGGCGGAGACGAATTCGTGGTTCTGGCGAAGCGCACAACGACCATGGACGATCTTGCCGCTTTGGCACAACGCATCATCGAAGAGATGAGCAAGCCGATCGACTTCGAAGGGTTTGACTGTCGCTGCGGCGTTTCGATCGGCATTGCCCAGTCGATCGGGGCCGTGCCCGATGCCCGCAAGGTGCTGGTCAATGCGGATATTGCGCTCTACCAGGCGAAGGAGAAAGGTCGCAACTGCTTCGAATTCTTCACGCAGGACCTGCAGGCCAATATCATCGCCAAGAAGCGCATGGCCGATGAGATCCTGAGTGGTCTTGATCGCGACGAGTTTACCGTCTTCTACCAGCCGCAATTCGATGCCGAAACCATGCGTTTGACGGGTGCGGAAGCGCTGGTGCGCTGGCGTCATCCCGACCTTGGTATCGTGCCAACCAACCGGTTCCTCAAGGTCGCCGAAGAGTTGAATGTCATGGCACGGATCGACCAGCTGGTGCTGCAGACGGCCCTGAAAGACCAGATGCGCTGGATTGCGCGGGGGATCGACGTTCCGCGCATTTCGGTCAACGTATCCTCAAAGCGGCTGCATGATGATCAGTTGATCGACCAATTGGCGGGTTTGGCCATCGCCGAGGGGCGCATCTGCTTCGAACTCGTCGAGTCGATCTTCCTCGATGAGAGCGACGAGGTGGTGACCCGCAATATAGAAAGGATCAAGTCGCTTGGCATCGATATCGAGATCGACGACTTCGGCACCGGCCACACATCGATTGTCAGCCTTCTCAAGTTGAAGCCGAAGCGTCTCAAGATCGACCGTCAGCTCGTCATGCCGATCCTGACTTCGCCGCAGGAGCGCAGCGTCGTCCGTTCAATCGTCGAGATTGCCCGCTCGCTCGGGATCGAAACGGTTGCCGAAGGGGTGGAAACGCAGGATCACGGCGGCGTGCTGCGCCAGCTTGGCTGTGACTATCTGCAGGGCTATGCCTTTGCCAGACCGCTCTCCTTCGAAGACTTCAGCCGCTTTGTCAGCGACCTGCCGCGCCGGAAGGCTTCTTGAGAGACTGTTTGCGGCGACGCAGTGTCCTCCAAGAAAGGCTTGTCGCGATTGACCCTTTTCCACTAAGAGTGTCGCCACATTCCGTCCGGTGCGCCTTGTCGGCGACCGGCACAGCAGCATTCGGTGGTTAGCCATGTCGCATAACAGTTTCGGCCATCTCTTCCGCGTCACCACCTGGGGCGAGAGCCACGGCCCCGCCCTTGGCGCCGTGGTCGATGGCTGCCCTCCCGGCATTCGTTTTCGGCAGGAGGATATCCAGGCCTATATGGACAAGCGCAAGCCTGGCCAGTCGCGCTTCGTCACGCAGCGACGGGAAGATGACATCGTCAAGGTGCTGTCCGGCGTCATGCCGCAGGAAGATGGCTCGATGATAACCACGGGAACACCGGTGTCTTTGTTCATCGAAAACACCGACCAGCGATCCAAGGATTATGGCGACATTGCCAAGCGCTACCGCCCCGGCCATGCCGACTATACCTATGACCTGAAATACGGGATCCGCGATTATCGCGGTGGCGGTCGCTCCTCGGCGCGCGAGACCGCGGCCCGCGTTGCCGCCGGCGCACTGGCCCGCCTTGCCATGCCGGGCGTGACGATCAGAGGTGCGCTGGTGCAGATGGGGACCCACAAGATCAACCGGGAGAACTGGGACTGGTCGCAGGTCGATCAGAACCCCTTCTTCTGCCCGGACGCCGCCATGGTCCCGGTGCTGGAGGATTATCTCGACGGCATTCGCAAGGCGGGATCGTCCGTCGGTGCTGTCATCGAAGTCGTTGCCGAGGGCGTGCCTGCGGGCATTGGCGCGCCGGTCTATGGCAAGCTCGATCAGGATATTGCAGCCGGGCTGATGTCGATCAACGCCGTCAAGGGCGTCGAGATCGGCAACGGCTTCAATGCCGCCGAGATCACCGGCGAGGAGAACGCCGACGAGATGCGGATGGGCTCGGATGGCAAGCCCGTGTTTTTGTCCAATCACGCAGGCGGCGTGCTGGGCGGCATTTCGACGGGCGAACCGGTTGTCGCCCGTTTCGCCATCAAGCCAACGTCTTCGATCCTGACCGAACGCCGGTCAGTCGATGCGGACGGCCAGGAGGTGGATGTCCGCACCAAGGGTCGTCATGATCCCTGTGTCGGTATTCGCGCAGTTCCCGTCGGGGAGGCGATGCTTGCCTGCATCATTCTCGACCATATCTTGAGAGATCGCGGCCAGAACGGTCGGACACGGTGAGGATTACCCATGAGTTTTGACCAGAAGCGCGTCGTTGAGGCCATCCGGGCGTTCGAGGCCGGCGAGATCGTCGTTGTCATGGACGACGACGACCGCGAAAACGAAGGCGATCTCATTGTCGCGGCGGTACATTGTACGCCCGAGAAGATGGCCTTCATCGTGCGCCATACCTCAGGGATCGTCTGCGCACCCATGCCGAAGGAGGAGGCAAAGCGCCTTAATCTTTCTGCCATGGTCGCAGACAACGACAGTGCGCATACCACGGCTTTTACCGTGTCTGTGGATTTCAAGCATGGCACGACCACCGGCATTTCTGCCGATGACCGCACATTGACTGTTCGCAACCTCGCCAATCCAAATGTCGGAGCCAGCGATTTCGTGCGCCCCGGACACATCTTTCCGCTGGTTTCGCGTGAAGGCGGCGTGCTGATGCGCTCAGGCCATACCGAGGCGGCTGTCGACCTTTGCAACATGGCAGGCCTGCCGCCGATCGGTGTCATCAGCGAACTCGTCAATGACGACGGCACTGTCATGCGCGGACCGCAGGTCGCTGCCTTTGCCGTGCAGCATGGCCTCAAGCAGGTCTCGGTCGCTGACCTGATCGCCTATCGCCAGCGCAAGGAAACGCTGATCCAACTCGCTTCGAAATTCGATATCGACACGCCTTACGGCAAGGCAAAGGCCTATGCCTATTCCCTGCCCTGGGATCCAATGCAGCATCTAGCCGTGGTTTTTGGCGATATCCGCGATGGCGAGGATATTCCCGTCCGGCTGCATCTGGAACATGTCGGTCGCGACGTGTTCGGCAAGGATCGGCAGCTGGAAGGCATCATGGGCAAGATTGCCGAGCGCGGACGCGGCGTGATCGTCTATCTGCGCGAAGGTTCGGTGGGTGTCGGTATATCGACCACCGCACGCGCCGGCAAGCATGACCGCGAGGCGCATCAGGAGGCGCAGGCCCGCGACAGCGAATGGCTGGAAATCGGCTTGGGGGCGCAGATCCTGAAGGATCTTGGCGTGACCTCGATCCGTCTCTTCGCTTCCCGCGAGCGCCATTATGTCGGCCTCGAAGGCTTCGGCATCAAGATTTCCGGCACAGAGATCGTTTGAGCGCTGCTGGCGCCACGGACTTATCAACCGAGCGGCCCATCCACCACAGGCTGCGGCCTGCCCTTCCAGGTGAGCCGCCAGACATCACCCTGGCGAACTGACTGGACGGCGGCGGGGCGCAGGATGGCGAAGCAGGTGCCGCCCTGATGGCGAACGGAGGGGTAGACGATGCCGTTCAGACCGGCCCGTCTTGCCTCCGTGGCCAGACGGTTACCCTCCGGATAACCCAGGGCCTTGTCCGGTGACAGCGCTGGATGACCGACATCGGTGCGCAGATCGAGGAACTCACCCGAGATGCTGGCAAACATCTCCGCATAATCGGCAACGGCTTCATAGACGCCGGTGCGGGCTAGAAACTCCGTCATGTGAAAGGTGATTTCGGCGAGGCAGGTCTCGACGCTGAGGGCTGCATACCAGGCGCCGCGCGTTTCGCCATTGAAGCGGTTCGGCTCGCGTGGTTTGGCATAGGCAAAGCTCGCATTGATGAAATGTGCGTGCGGCACATCATAGACCAGTTCATTTGCCGCCAGACCCGATATGCCTGTCGCCTGGGCCTGACGGCGGCTGGAGGTTGCGCCTTCGATCTCCGCCAATTCGTCCATTTCGGCGTCACTGTCGACCAGAGGCTCTAAAACAGATGGGCGCAGGCGGGCGGTTGAAACCAGTCGAACCGTTTTCGGATAGGCGAGCGTTGCGACCGGGATGCCGGCGACTTCCACTCAAAGGCCTCCCCGAACGGCATCGACATAGCGGCGAACCTCAAGCATGTGCGGGATACCGCCAGTGATCATGGCCTCGACTGGGCTTGTGCGATGAAACAGAGGACCGCTGTTTGGCAGCTGCGGCCAGCGATCCGCCATGGCATCGACGAAGAGCAGATGCAGCCCCTTGTAGATGCCGATGAGCGCGGAGATGCGTGTCATCTGGTCCTGGCTCAGCGTTTTCGACGCCGTTTCAGGCTTCAACCGTTCCCAGGTGCTCACCGACACCCCGAGAAGGGCCGCCGCTTGCTGGCTGGTCAGGTCCCATTGCGTGACCAAGCGACGGAAAGCCTTGAGTGCTGTGGCCGAGAGCCTGCGCCGCTCCGCCTCGTCTGAAAAACCGCCAAGGGAGACAGGCGATGGGGTCTCTTGAACGTTCAGCATAGGCGCCTCCATCAAATGATGGTAGAAATATACGTCATTTGATGGAGTATTCAAGGTATCCGCCGCCCGAGGCCTTATGTGGCACGTCGCGCCATGCCGACGGATCGGGGGGCTGTTTCCTCGAAAGCATATTGCGCATAGAGCCGATTGGCCGGCACATCGGCGATCAGGCTGATATAGGCGGTCTTGGGCAGGTGATGGTCGATGTGCTCGGTGAGTGCTGCCATGATCCACTTGGCAAGTCCCCTGCCCTGATGCGCCGGGTCGATTGCGATATCGGTGACCTGAAAGAAGCAGCCACCATCGCCGATGATACGACCCATACCCACGGTTTCCTCACCCTTCATCAGGCAGACGCCAAAGATCGAATTTGGCAGGCCTTTTTCGGCGGCTTCGCGAGAAAAGGGGCTGAGACCGGAAACCTGTCGCAGGCGGAGATAGTCATCCACTGCGGGAATACGATGCTCAATCCGGTAATCATCACTCTGGCTCAACGCTTCATCCTTCCAATATCCTCTTCAAAATGGTCAGTCGCGCCAACCGTCGTCAAATCGGACGGTCTCCATTCCGGCAAAGCGGGCCATGCGTTGCATTTCAGCTTCCAGTTTCTCGATCCGACCGGCGCTAGCCTTCACGCCCGGCTCCAGCCAGAGGCGACGGACGGAGAGTACGCCCTCCCTGCGCTCGGCTTTCATGTCGATGCGCCCGATCAGGCGATCACCCTCGAGCAGCGGAAAGACGTAATAGCCATATTGCCGCTTCGGCTCGGGGACGAAGACCTCTATGCGATAGAAGAAGCCGAAGAGGCGTTCGGTACGGTTGCGATCGCGGATCAGCGGATCGAAGGGCGAGAGCACGCGGATGCGGGTGGGCGGTTCCGGAGCGTTGAGCAGCGTTGCCACCTGGTCGGCGAAGGCAAAGGAGGTGCGCGGCTTGCCATCCACCGTTTCCAGCTGCAGCTCTTCCAGCTCGTCGCGATGGGCCGCGACCCAGACCTTGGCTTCGTCGGGCGTGACGATGTCGAAAAAGGCGGCGATTTCGCCGGATGTAGCAAAGCCAAGACGGGTCAGCGCCGCACGGCAGGCCCAGTCGACAAAGACCTCATGCTCCACTTCGGCGCCGTGATGTTCGGCAGGAATGACGCGTTCGGCGAGATCATAGACCTTCTGGAAGCCTTCCCGCCGGGTGATCGCGAGCTTGCCGGTATGCCAGAGGAATTCGAGCGCCGTCTTCGACGGATGCCAGTTCCACCAGCCGCCGGACTTGTGGTCTTCCGCCTTCACGTCCCGGGCCATGACCGGCCCGTGGTCGCGGATGCGGGCATAGGTTTCATTGAAAGCCTGATCAAAACCCTCGCCCTGCCATTTGGCCCAGTTTGCCCGAAGCCGTTCTTCACGGCGGACAAAGCGGTGCTTCCAATAGGGAAAGAAGGCTGACGGGATGACCGAGGCATCGTGGGTCCAATGCTCGAAGAGCGAGCGGTCCTTTTCGACGAGATGCTGCAGATCCGTCGTTTTGTAGGTCTGATTGCGGGAAAACAGGATCTGGTGATGGGCACGCTCGACCCACTGGATGCTGTCGACCTGGACGAAGCCCAGATCATGGATCAGGTCGTAAAGGCCGTCACGCCCGAGCGCCTTCGTCGGCGAGCGGGACAGGCCCTGCCGTTCGAGGAAGATTTTTCGCGCAAGCGGATTGGGGACGGGAATCGACATTGGATGAGACTAGGGCATGTTCGCGGTTTGTTCAATGGGCGCATTGAGCGTTGACTGCAGCTTTGCCGAGCTCTTTCGCCCCCGCAGCCAGCATTGTGAACCGGGAATGACGGGCACAGATGCAGCCCTTAGACTTTGAGGGCAGCTTTGAGCACGGCCTGCAATGCCTCTTCACGTGCCTTCGCATCCGTAGTGGCACGCGTCATTGCGCCTGCGCCTGTTAACAACGACCAGAATGCCCATGCTCTGTCCCTATCCCCATCGAAACCGTGCGCGAGAGAGGAGATAATCTCCGACAAGAGTCCACTGTAGACCTGCCGTGTCTCCAGGTCTGACCGGGCAATATCCGGCGTAAGCGTCTGGAAGATGCAAGCGTCGGGGAGATCGGCGTCCATACGTTCTCCCAAATAGAATCTGGCAAAGTGCTGCTGCCACTCCGGTCCATGGTTCTCCTGAAACTGCTGAATCGAGGCGAGCGTGAACTGCAGCCCGTCCCGCACGGCCTCACGAAACGCGACGGCCTTTGAACCGAAATGGGCATAAAAAGCGCCCGATGTCAGCCCTGCCTCGCCCGCGAGCGCGTCTACTCCGATTCCACCAAAGCCACCCGTGCGGAAGCCTCTGCCTGCAGCCGCCACCAGACGTTTTCCAACTTCCGCGCCGTTTCCTTTAGGCCTCGCCATCATCATGTCTCCGCGATTTTGGTAACGATCGCTATAACACACTTGACTCGATAACGATCGCTATATTAATAACGATAACGTTCGCTATATTAATCGAACTAGTGCTCGCAAAACCAAGGAGAATTCGCATGCCGCTACAGATCATTGCTACCGAAGGCACCCTGTCGTCCAACGCTCAAAAGCAGGCTTTCAAGGAGCTCACCCACCTGCTCCTGGAGCTCCACGGAATTTCCGGAAATGGCTTCATGCTGCCGAACGTGATCGGTGAGGTCATTGAGGTTCCGGCAGGAAAGAGTTTCTCCGGCGGCGAGCCTGCGGAGATCATTGTTTTTGAGCTGAAGGCCCCGTCCTTCGTGCTGGCCGACGCCGAACTGCAGCGGGCATGGTTCGCCCGCGGTACAAGCATCCTGGAGCGAGCCGCCGGAGGCCGTGTTTCGCGTGAGCGGATCTTTGGCAATGTTGTCCACGCGGTGGACGGGGCCTGGGGCATAGGCGGCGTCGCCTACAACAATACCGCCCTTGGCGCCTCTATCGCCGCTCAAGCCGCCTGAACGAAGAGAGGAGGACGGGATCGCTCGTCCTCCAATTACCGACGATCAGAGGAAAACGCCGTGCCGAGTAAACCAGAAGCTTCCGTATTTCATTTTGCTCATGTGATGATCCGGGTTAGCGACCTCGACCGTTCGATTGCCTTCTATCAGAACGTCCTGGGTATGACTGTCCGAAGGCGAGCCGATTACCCCGAGGGTCGGTACACTCTTGTTTTTCTGAGCTACGGGCCGGGGCAAGCTGAAATTGAACTCACCCACAACTGGGGCAATCACACCTATACCAGCGGCAGCGCCTTCGGTCATCTCGCGATCGCCGTAGACAGCGTCGAACGGGCAACACAGCTTTTTCAATCGCGCGGAGCTAACGTTCTTCGACCAGCAGGGCCGCGCATGGAAGCTCCCGACGAAATCATCGCTTTCATCGAAGATCCAGATCAGTACCGCATCGAGCTTGTGCAGATAGCGGCTGAAGCCAGATAGAGGAGGAGACAACATGCCACTGGTTAGAATTTCCTATGCCGATCACTCTGACGCGACAGACGAAAATGTGATCTCAAAGGGCGTTCATGCTGCGTTGGTCAGCGCCTTTGGTATCCCGGAAGACGACTACTTTCACATTCTTGAACCTCATCCGGACGGCCGCGGACTTGTAGGACCGGAATCCTTCCTAGGCATAAAGCATGGCCCGTCCATCACGTTTGTGCAGATTACGGCGGCGGAAGGTCGGAGCCCAGAGCAGAAAATGGCACTTTTCAAACAGATCGCCGAAAACCTGGAAATGTGCGGTCTTCATCGCGCCGACATCGTCATCAACCTGATCGAGACGAAACGTGAAAACTGGTCATTCGGAAATGGTGAAGCACCTTTTGCAACCGTGTCCACCAATAAGGTCTAACTACGAAGCTCTTTGCTCTCCACTCGGTCAGGCGGGTTGGAGTTCAATGCGACTGGCGTGATCGCCCACGTGAACTGCCTGTTTTGACACAATCAGCATCATCGCTGCGTAGCAGGCATTTCCCAGGGACCTTAAGGGGTCTATAGAACGGCCATATTCTGGAGATCCCATCCTTGCACATCATTTTCAACCAGGCCGAATTGCGTTACGGCGAGCGCTTGGCCCTCCGGGCCCTCACACTCTCGCTGAGCGAGCCGCGCATCGGCGTGATCGGGCTCAATGGTTCCGGCAAGACGAGCTTTGCGCGGCTGATTGCGGGCCTTGCCAAGCCGACCTCCGGTACGGTAACGCTCGACGGTCTCGATACCGTGGCTGACGAGAAGGCGGCGCGGGCGAAGACCGGCTTTATCTTCCAGAACCCCGGACACCAGATCATTCTGCCCATCATTCGCGAGGATGTGGCGCTCGGGCCGAAATCGCGGGGGCTGCCTGCCTCGGAAGTCGAGCGGCTGGTAGACGAAGCCCTTTTGCGCTTTCGCATCAGCGATCTTGCGGCGCGGCGGCCGCATGAACTTTCGGGTGGTGAGTTGCAGCTTGCAGCACTTGCCGCCGTATGCGTCAACCGGCCGGATGTCGTGATCTTCGATGAGCCGACCAACCAGCTTGATCTGAAGAACCGCGCCCGGGTGAAGGGGGCGATCGACGGGCTTGGCGAACAGGCCGTGGTCATCAGCCATGACCTCGACCTCGTCGCAGATTATGGCCGGGTGCTGGTTTTTCATGAAGGTGAACTTGCCTTTGACGGGCCGGCAGAGGCCGCCATTTCGCGCTACCGGGAGATCGCCGGATGTTGAGCAGTCTCTATGTCGACGGCGGGACATGGCTGCATCGCATGGCGGTCAAGCCGAAGCTCGGCCTGCTCCTGGTCTTCGGGCTGGCGCTTGCCCTTGTCGACACGGCAGTGATCCTTGCGCCCGCCGCGCTTTTGACCGGGGCGCTCTATCTCTCGCTCGGCCTCGGCTTCCGGCAGGCATTCCGGCGGCTGCGGCCCGTCCTGTTCACCATCGCCTTTCTCGGGGTCGTGAACGTCTTTGTGCTTTCGCCGGCTGAGGCGCTTGTTCTGACATTGCGGCTGCTGGCGATCCTCTTTCTCGCCGCCAGCATTACCGCCACCACAAGGATTGCGGCCTTCATGGAGGCGATTGCCGATCTCGCCCACCCGCTGGAGCGGATCGGGCTGATCAAGGCCAATGATGTCGGGCTCGCATTCGGGCTGGTGCTGCGCTTCGTGCCCGAGATCGCCAATCGTTACGAGGCCCTGAAGGCAGCGCATCTGGCGAGAGGACTTGTCGCCAAGCCCCACAAAATCCTGGGGCCCCTGATCATTTCGACGCTCAAGGATGCGGACAGTATTGCAGAAGCAATTGACGCCCGCGGGATTCGGGGCCAGTAGAGTGCCCATGTTCATGGGCAGGAGTTTTTTCATGACCACTAAAGATCTCGTACTGGCCGCCTTGTTTACAGCCATCATCATTGTGCTCGGCTTCATTCCGCCGGTCACGCTCGCCTTTATCCCGGTTCCGATCACGGCACAGTCGATGGGCGTCATGCTGGCAGGCTGCATCATCGGTGCCAAGCGCGGGGCGCTGGCCTACGTGCTCCTCGTCGTCCTGGTTGCGGTGGGTCTTCCGGTTCTCTCCGGCGGTCGCGGCGGCCTCAATGTTCTGGTCGGTCCGACCGGCGGCTATATCTTCGGCTGGATCATCGGCACCTTCGTCACGGGTCTGATTGCCGAGCGGCTGGTGCACGACGGGCAAAGCGCGATCAAGCAGATGTCCGGTTTCTTCATTGCCTCTATCGTGGGTGGTATCGGCGTTGTCTATCTCTGCGGGATGCCATGGCTTTCTCTCGTCGCAGGCACACCCTTTGACAAGGTGCTGATTGGATCGCTTGCCTTTATTCCCGGCGATTTCGTCAAGGCCGCGATTGCCATGCTGGCGGCCCGTGCGGTTATGGTCGGCTATCCGCTTCTGCCGGCAAAAGTTTGATAGACTTACAATTTTTCTGCGCGTTACAGGCGGCCGATCTCCATTGATCGGCCGCCTTGCTTATTAATTTTACGTATAACGATTTTATTATGTAAGCGGTTGCAGAAGGGCAAAATTGCAATTTCTGACGCTTCCGAGCCAATTTAGTAACCATTTATATAGATAGAGCTACCTAAACTCTGAGTTATCCTATCGGAGACCTCAACCATGCCACTGAGCTCATTTTTTGGAAGAGAATCGCGCGCCATCCTCGAAGCCCTGGGACGCTCACAGGCCGTTATTGAGTTTGACGTCAATGGTATCATCCTGAACGCCAACAAGAATTTCTGCGATGCGGTGGGGTATGCGCTGAACGAGATTGTCGGCCAGCATCACAGGATGTTCGTGTCGGAAGAGTATGCGGTATCGAAAGAATACAAAGATTTCTGGAAACGACTGGCCTCGGGTGATTTCTTCACCGCCGAATACCAACGGTTCGGAAAGGGTGGGCGGGAAATCTGGATTGAAGCCACGTACAACCCGGTCTTTCGCGGCGGCAAACCCTACAAGGTCATCAAGTTTGCGACCGACATCACGGAACGCAAGCGGCAGAACCTCGAAAACAGCGGCAAGCTGGCCGCCATTTCCAGAGCACAGGCGGTCATCGAATTTACCCCGGACGGCACGATCCTGACCGCCAACGAAAACTTCCTGAAAACCGTCGGCTACACGCTGGACGAGATCGCCGGCAAGCATCACTCGATCTTCTGCGAGCCAGACTTCATCAAGTCGCCCGAGTACAACAAACTCTGGGAAGACCTGCGTGCCGGTCAATTCAAGTCGGGCGAGTTCACCCGACTCGGCAAGAATGGGAAAAGGGTGTTTATCCAGGCCTCGTACAACCCGATCTTCGACAGTGACGGTAAGGTCTTCAAGGTTGTCAAATTTGCCGTCGACGTGACCGGTCGCGTTGGCGCTGTCGAGTCTATCGCGGCGGGATTGGCGCGGCTATCCGAATGCAATATTCGAGTGACGATCGACGAACCCTTCATTCCTGAATTCGAACGATTGAGGAATGACTTCAACACGGCCATCAGCGAGTTTCAGAAAACCCTGGAAAGCGTGCTGGGCGAGACTGGAACACTGACGGACAACAGCAACAGCTTGAAAAACGATGCTGATACGCTGGGAAGACGGACCGAGCAGCAGGCAGCGGCACTCGAAGAGGCTTCTGCCGCCCTCGAACAGATCACGGCAACGGTGAAGGAAGCCTCGATCAGAGCCCGGGATACGCGCGAAATCGTCCAGGAAGCAAGAACGGCGACGGGAGAATCGGTTCGGGTGGTGGCTCAGACAGTCGATGCAATTTCCCGGATCGAAAAGGCATCCAAGGAAATCGGCAGCATTATCGATGTGATCGACCAGATCGCCTTCCAGACCAATCTTCTGGCCTTGAATGCCGGCGTGGAAGCCGCTCGTGCCGGTGAAGCGGGCAAGGGCTTTGCGGTCGTGGCGCAGGAGGTCCGTGATCTTGCACAGCGTTCCGCCAATGCGGCGCGTGAGATCTCGTCGCTGATCCTCAATTCCACCACCCAGGTGGATGAAGGCGTCAAGCTCGTCAATGCAACCGGCGAGGCCCTGAACCGGATTGAAAAATATGTCAACGAGATCAACCTCAATGTCGACGCTATTGCGACCGGGGCGAATGAACAGGCCTCCAGCCTCAGCGAAATCAACCGCGCCGTAAACCAGCTCGATCAGGCGACACAGGACAATGCGGCACTGGTTTCCAGCATCGCGAGCGCCGGTGAGATCATGGCCGTGGGCGCCAACAAGATGAAGACACTGGTCGATATCTTCAAACTGAACCGTCGGGCCGCAAGGCGAGAGCCGGGGTCAGAGGCGGCAGGCGCCGGTTCGCATGTGCGCAGTCGGCAGAACATCGCGGCCTGAAAGCATGTGAGGAACACGTCAGGGAAGATAGCGATAGAGCCAATCGCGCAGATCTTCCGGCAAAGCGACGGCCGCCCCCGTGTCGCGGTTATGGGCGGTCCAAATGACGTCTATATCGGCAACGATGCGGTCATCGCAGTCGATGACAACATTAAAGCCGATCGACTTCCCGCCAATCTTGTTGATGTTGACGGTCAGCCGGATCTGGTCGTCCAGTTCCAGTCCGTGAAAGATGCGCAAATCGAGCTTTGAGACAGCAAAGCGAGGCTCGTCTTCCAAAGGCGGACGGTAACGCCAGAAATGACGAATAGCATCTTCGGCATAGGTCACATAGGCCGCCGTCTGGATCTCGCCTGAAATCGCGATATCCCGGTACTGTACCTGTGTTTCGATCACTTCGATACGTTCGATTTCGTCCATGTCATGCCCCGCATTCAGTTGATCCTAGGATATTTCCGCCTCCGTTACGAGTGTGATGGAACAACTACGCATGTCATCCTTTCAGGGCATGACGGGGGAAAGCCCGTATCCGAGGTAGAACATGTCCAATCGCCGCATTATGTTCTCGCCCGAAAGGGAAAGACATCATGCCCACACATCTTTATGAGAACCGCCTGTTTCTGGAGCATAAAACACCGGAGGGCCACCCCGAGCGTCCGGATCGGCTGCGCTCCCTGAACATCGCCCTCGAGCATCCGAACTTTGCGCGTCTGGTCAGGATCGAGGCCAAACAGGCCAATGAAGATGCGGTGACGCTCGCTCATCCCGAAGAGCATCTCTTTGCCGTCATGCGCGAGATTCCCGAGGAAGAGGACCGGATCAACCAGCTTGAGGCCGATACCTACGCATCGCAGAAAAGCCTGCAGGTGGTGCTGACGGCCATAGGCGGCGCCATGGCCGCCGTGGACGATGTCATGACAGGCAAGGCGGACAATGCCTTTGTCGCCGGCAGACCGCCCGGACACCATGCGGAAAGGTCCAAGGCGATGGGCTTCTGCTTCTTCAACACCGTTGCGATTGCCGCCCGCCATGCGCAGAAGGCCCATGGCGCCGAGCGCGTTGCGATTGTCGACTGGGATGTCCATCACGGAAACGGCACGCAGGACATCTTCTGGGATGATCCTTCGGTGCTGTTCTGCTCCACCCATCAGATGCCGCTTTATCCCGGCACCGGCGCAAAGGACGAAACCGGCAAGCACCGCAACATCGTCAATGCGCCGCTCTCGCCCAATGTCGGCTCCGATCATTTCCGCGAGGCCTTCAAGAGCCGGGTCCTGCCCGCACTCAACGACTTTGCACCCGATCTGATCCTGATTTCTGCCGGCTTCGATGCGCATCACCGCGATCCGCTGGCGCAGATCAATCTGGTGGGAGAGGATTTCGACTGGGCGACCGGACGGCTTCTGGAAGTTGCCGATCGCTTTGCCAAGAACCGGGTCGTCAGCCTGCTGGAAGGTGGCTATGATCTGGAGGGGCTTGCCGAGTCGGCTGGCCTGCATATCGCAAGACTGATGAAGGGTTGAGTATGTCCGACGCCGCCGTTTCCGCCGATCTCTCCGGGTATTCCTTCGAAAAAGCCGTGGCCGAGCTTGAAAGCATTGTCGCACGTCTGGAACGGGGCGATGTGGCGCTGGATGAATCCATCGCGATCTATGAACGCGGCGAGCTTCTGAAAAAGCATTGCGAACAGCTTCTGTCGGCCGCCGAAAACCGCATCGAGAAGATCCGCCTCGACCGCGCCGGCAAGCCAACCGGTGTCGAGCCGCTCGACGGCGCGTGACGTGGTCGGGCGATCTGTCGTCCTGATCCCTTCGCTGGCATCCGATAGCAGAATGGCCCCTTCCGGGGCCATTTGTCGTTTGTGCAAGTCCGTGGCATCCCGGCTGACTTACTCGGCAGGGGTCTTTGCCTCCAGGGTCTTCGACGGGCCGGTCTTCCACAGCGAATAGGCCACGCCGACGCCGAGGATGAGGAAGGTGATGCCGAGCGACCACTCCGGCGGGAACTTCTCCCAGCCCATGCCCCAGGCGATGAAGATCTTCGAGCCGATGAAGACCAGCAGCACGGACAGCGCATATTTCAGATAGCTGAAGCGATGCAGGATGGCGTCCAGCGCGAAATAGAGCGCGCGCAGGCCGAGGATCGCGAAGATGTTGGACGTGTAGACGATATAGGGGTCGGTGGTGATGGTGAAGACCGCCGGCACGGAGTCGACCGCAAAGACAAGATCAGCGATTTCAATCGTGATCAGCGCCAGGAAAAGCGGGGTTGCGAAGCGCCTCGTTGTGCCTGTTGCCGGGTCCGGCTTCTTCACGAAGAAATCATGTCCATGGATCTCCTCCGTCACGTTCAGGCGACGCTTGAGGAAACGGATCAGACCGTTTTCCTCGATCTTGTGCTCCTTGTCGGCGACAAAGAGCATCTTGATGCCCGTGAGGATCAAGAAGCCCGCGAACAAGTAGAGGACCCAATGATACTGGTCGACGATCGTGGCTCCGAGGCCAATCATGATACCGCGCAAGAGGATCACGCCGAGGATACCCCAAAACAGCACGCGGTGCTGGTATTCGCGCGGGATGGCGAAGAAGCTGAAGATCAGCGCGATGACGAAGATGTTGTCCATCGCCAGCGTCTTTTCCACGACAAAGGCGGTCAGATACTGGGCCGTCGCGGTTGCATCCATCTGCCAGTAGATGAAGCTGGAGAAGAGCAGCCCGAGCGTGATGTACATGGCCGAAAGCTTCAAGCTCTCGGCAATGCCGATTTCGTGGTCGTCCTTGTTGAGAACGCCGAGGTCAAAGGCCAGAAGCGCGATGACGAGTGTGAGGAAGAGCAGCCACATCCAGAGCGGCTTGCCGAGAAACAGAATGAGAAGAAGTTCCAAGATCAGACCTCGTTTGCAGGACCAGACTCGTGGCTGTGCAAACGCAATCCTTTTGGCAAGGCACGTCCGGGCATAGCATCGAGCCAACTCGATGCGGTCCGACATCACGAGGGAGATCCGTCGTCAGAGGGGCCCGGTCCGCGCCGCACAGATAATCGCTTCGCCGGAAATCCACAAGGAGGCCGCAAAAAGAAAGGTTGGCGTCTCGCTCTCCCGAGTGCGGCATATTCCCATACCACTACGGCCCGCCAAACGGAGGGATATGCACAAAAATGGCGATGCGGGGTGAAGACGGGGCTTCATATTCCGCTCAAGGGTCAGGCTCCTGACGGGCCGTTGAACGCGCACAGCCTGTGGCGAGGCAAGATTCAGCGGTTGACGCCCCCTGCTTGCCTCACCATGATGGCGCCATTGCGAATGTTGTTTGGGAGGACAATCATGCAGTTATCAAGACGTAGCGCCCTTTTTGCCGGTGTCATGGCAGCATCCGTCGCCTTTGGCATCACTACGGCGAAGGCCGAGCAGTTCATCAATGTTCTGACTGGCGGTACATCCGGCGTCTACTATCCGCTGGGCGTTGCCCTTTCGAAGATCTATGGCGAAAAGATCCCGGGTGTCCGCACACAGGTGCAGGCGACCAAGGCTTCCGTCGAAAACCTCAATCTCCTGCAGCAGGGCAAGGGTGAGATCGGCTTTGCGCTGGGTGACAGCGTCAAGCTCGCGGCGGAGGGCAATGAAGAGGCTGGCTTCAAGACGCCGCTCGACAAGCTGCGCGGGATAGCCGCCGTCTATCCGAACTATATCCAGATCGTGGCCTCGAAGGACTCGGGCATCACCACGCTCGACGGATTGAAGGGCAAGAGCCTTTCGGTCGGTGCGGCAAAATCCGGAACCGAGCTCAACGCGCGGGCAATCCTGACGGCTGCCGGCATGAGCTATGACGATCTCGGCAAGACCGAATATCTGCCCTTTGCCGAATCCGTCGAGCTGATCAAGAACCGTCAGCTGGACGCCACTCTGCAGTCGGCTGGTCTTGGTGTAGCATCGCTGAAGGACCTTTCGACCTCCGTGCCGATCACCGTTGTCGCCGTGCCGGAGAGCATCGCGACGACGCTTGGTGCCCCTTATGTGGCGGCAACCATTCCGGCCGGCACCTATGAAGGCCAGACGGAGGATGTCTCGACGGTTGCCGTCGTCAACTTCCTGGTGACGCATTCCGACGTTTCGGATGATCTCGCCTATGAGATGACCAAGCAGCTCTTCGAAAACCTGCCTGACATGGTCGCTGCACATCAGGCGGCGAATGCAATCAAGCTGGAGGAAGCGACCAAGGGCATGCCGATCCCGCTCCATCCGGGCGCCGAGCGCTACTACAAGGAAAAGGGCATGCTGTGAGGCCTCGCCTCACCCTTTGACCCAACAACAGAGACTCCGGCGACTGTCACAGTCTGCCGGGGTTTCGGTTTTGTCGCATGCTAGCTGAACGGATGACCTGATGAGCGCCGAGACTGTCGCCACCCCTACCCATGTGATCGTGCCGCCGGACGACCATGAGCGGCATTTTCCGAAGACCGCGGAAGGTCATCTGCTTTACGGGATCGCGATTGCTTTCTCACTGTTTCAGATCGCAACGGCTGCCCATCTCATCGACATGCCAAGTCAGCTGGTCCGATCATTCCATGTGGGTTTTCTGTTGCTTCTCGGCTTTCCGCTTGTGGCTGCGAACCTGCGTAAGGGTGCCATCTACAAAGCCATGGCCTGGGGGCTCGCAGGCCTCGCTGTGGCTGTCGCCTTTTACCAGTACATCGAATACGAGCCTCTGCTTTTTCGCGCCGGCGATCTGATGACCCGCGACGTGGTGTTCGGCGTCATTGCAATCGGTACAATCTTTATCGCTGCCTGGATGATCATTGGTCCGGCGCTGCCGATCATCTCCGGTATTTTCCTCGCATACTGCCTGTTCGGGCAGTATCTGCCCTCGCCACTCAATCACCGGGGCTATGATTTCGCCCAGGTCATCGACCACATGGCCTATGGCACGGAGGGCATTTATGGCGTTCCGATCTTCGTTTCGTCGTCCTTCATTTTCCTGTTCATCCTGTTCGGGTCATTTCTCGAACGGGCGGGGATGATCAAGCTCTTCACCGACGTGTCACTCGGTCTTGTCGGGTATAAGCGAGGTGGGGCCGCCAAGGTCTCGGTCATTTCCTCCGGTTTCATGGGCACGATCTCGGGTTCGGGCGTGGCCAATGTGGTGACCACGGGCCAGTTCACCATTCCGCTGATGAAGCGCTTCGGCTATCGCCCCGCCTTTGCTGGCGGCGTCGAGGCCACGTCTTCCATGGGCGGGCAGATCATGCCGCCGGTCATGGGTGCCGTTGCCTTCATCATGGCCGAGACACTGGGAGTCGAATATGCCGAGATCGTCAAGGCAGCCCTCATTCCGGCGATCCTCTATTTCGCCTCGGCCTTCTGGATGGTGCATCTGGAAGCGGGCAAGCGCGGGCTGGTCGGGCTTGACCCGAAGGACCTGCCCTCGCCGCTGCAAGCCATTACGAAACAATGGTATCTGCTGCTGCCACTTGCTGCCCTCGTCTGGCTGTTGTTTTCCGGCTACACACCGCTGTTTGCCGGGACGGCAGGACTTGGGCTCACCATGCTGCTCGTTCTCGGCAGCTCGGTTGCCATCGGCCTTTCCAACACCGTGATCCGGACGATCTTCTGGATCGGGCTCGGCATCGCAGGCGCCTCCTTCTTCCAGTATGGCTTCAAGTCGGTCCTGATTGCCATTGTCGTGCTGATCGCGTGGAACTTTTTCGTCAAGGGCGGTCGCGAGGCATTGAAGCTCAGCGTCGACAGCCTTGCGGACGGTGCCAAGACCGCCCTGCCCGTTGGTGTGGCCTGCGCAATCGTTGGGATCATTGTCGGTACGATGACACTGACAGGAGCTGCCAATACCTTCGGTCAGTTCGTGGTCGCTGTCGGGCAACACAGCCTGTTCCTGTCGCTGGTGCTCACCATGCTGACCTGTATCGTGCTCGGCATGGGTATTCCCACCATTCCAAACTACATCATCACCTCCTCGATTGCGGGTCCTGCCTTGCTGGAACTCGGCGTGCCGCTGATCGTCAGCCACATGTTCGTCTTCTATTTCGGCATTCTGGCCGATCTCACGCCGCCTGTCGCCCTTGCCTGCTTTGCCGCTGCCCCGATTGCCAAGGAATCGGGTCTGAAGATCTCGATGCAGGCGATCAAGATCGCGGCTGCCGGCTTTGTCATACCCTTCATGGCCGTCTATACGCCGGCCCTGATGCTGCAGGATGGCGGACCGCTGGCTGAAAGCATCGGCTATCCCCTGGCGGTCGCCTATATCCTGATCAAGACCGTCACAGCGATCGGGCTCTGGGGCATCGCCGTGATCGGGTATCTCAACGGGCCGCTGCCGATGCTGCACAGGCTTCTCGCGGCGACAGCGGCGTTCTTCCTGGTCGCAGCGTTGCCCATCACGGACGAGATTGGCGGGGCACTTGTTCTGCTGTTTGCATTTCTGGCCTGGAAGTATCCCGGCAAGACCAAGGCGCGTGAGACGGCTTCCTCCCCACCGGTGGAACCGGCATGAGCCTCTGCATCACCGTTCTTAGCAAGACATTGCTGGTGCCGGTGATGAGCTTTTCGCTGTCCTGGACACATTCCGTCGAGAAGGTCGAATGGCGGGAGGACTGGAGCGTGACCCCGGCCGGCCTTGAACTGAAGACCGCCTATATCAAGGGGTCCGGTGCCGGGATGGAGCCCGGCGAAGGTGCCGTGCTGGACGATGGCTGGTGGCGCTGGAAGCCGCGAGGAGCTGCCATACCGGAACTCCGGCTTGCGGCTTCGGGCGCGACCGGCGGCGGCTGGACGCTTTGCCATGAGGGCGGCTGCCTGCCGCTTGGACGTGAGGCCGGGTCTGACAGTGTGCTATGGCCTTGTGACGGACCGACGTCCAATCAAGACACGGAACAATGATGGTATGGAAACACTGCGTCCATCGGCGTGCTGCTGCAGTCGCAACAGACCCGTGCTAGGACTGGTGCATCAAGACAGGAGAGCCATGCCATGTCCTTCTTTCCCGGCACCGACCCCGTTCCCGGTAATGCTCTGGCCTGCGAAGCCATCGAGCATCTGATCATCCCGCGCTCCAGCGATATCGGCGGTTTTTCGGTGCGGCGGGCCCTGCCCTCCTCCAGGAGGCGGCTCGTCGGGCCGTTCATCTTCTTCGACCGGATGGGACCGGCAGTCCTTAAAGCCGGCGAAGCGATGGATGTGCGCCCGCATCCGCATATCGGCCTCTCCACTGTCACCTATCTGTTCGACGGGGAGATCAAGCACCGCGACAGCCTTGGCACCGAGCTTGTGATCGCGCCTGGCGATATCAACCTGATGACCGCCGGACGCGGCATCGTGCATTCGGAACGGACGCCGGAGAATCTCAGAGGGCATCCGCTGTCGATGTCGGGCCTGCAGACATGGATAGCCCTGCCGGACCAGATGGAGGAGATTGATCCCGCCTTTGCCCATACCAGCAAGGCGGAACTGCCTGTCTTCGACAGCGGCGGGGCTTCGGGTCGTCTGGTGATCGGCGCAATGGGCGGGCTTCGCTCGCCGGTCAAGACATTTTCCGAAACGCTCTATGTCGACCTGACGCTTGCCCCCGGCGCGCGCTTTCCGTTTGATGCCGGCCAGGAAGAGCGGGCGCTTTATGTGCTGTCGGGTGAGATCGAGATTGCTGGTGATCGTTTCGCTGCCGATCAGCTGCTTGTCTTCAGACCCGGTGACGAGATCACCCTCATCGGAGGCGCACAGGGCTGTCATGTGATGCTCTTCGGTGGCGCGGCCATGGGTTCGAAGAAACATATCTGGTGGAATTTTGTTTCGTCGTCGAAAGAGCGCATCGAACAGGCCAAGGAAGAGTGGAGAACGGGTCGTTTTGACATTGTTCCGGGGGACGAAGAGGAATTCATCCCTTTGCCCTAGGCCCGATGGCGTCTATATAAGCGGTTGGTGCTGCTGAATTGCCCTGATCGCTCAAGGGTGATATCGCGCACCCAATGACGATAGGAAGAGGCAATAGCCCCGTGACATCCCTGCCCGATACGCCGATCCTGGACAAGGTCAAGTTTCCTGCTGATCTGAAATCCATCGAAGACCGCGACTTGCCGCAATTGGCCCGTGAAGTACGGGACGAGATGATCGACGCGGTGTCGAAGACGGGTGGTCACCTGGGCGCCGGTCTCGGTGTTGTTGAACTGACGATTGCGATCCACAAGGTCTTCAACACGCCGGACGATCGGTTGATCTTCGATGTCGGGCACCAGTGCTATCCGCACAAGATTCTGACCGGACGACGCGACCGCATCCGCACGCTGCGCCAGGAAGACGGGCTTTCCGGTTTTACCAAGCGGGCGGAAAGCGAATACGATCCCTTTGGCGCCGCCCATTCCTCGACCTCCATTTCTGCCGGTCTCGGCATGGCCATTGCCGCCGAGTTGTCGCAAACGGACCGCAAGGTGATTGCGGTGATCGGTGATGGCGCGATGAGTGCGGGCATGGCCTATGAGGCGCTGAACAATGCCGGGGCACTCGATGCAAGGCTGATCGTCATCCTCAACGACAACGACATGTCGATTGCGCCGCCGACGGGTGCGATGAGCGCCTATCTGGCGCGGTTGGCCTCCGGTCGCACCTATATGGGTTTCCGCGACTTCGGCAAGAAGCTGACGGCCTATCTTGGCAAGACCGTCGACCGGGCGATTACCCGCGCGGTCGAGCATGCGCGCGGCTATGTGACGGGCGGCACCATGTTCGAGGAGCTCGGCTTCTATCACATTGGCCCGATTGACGGACATTCCTTCGAGCACCTGCTGCCGGTGCTGCGCAATGTGCGCGACAATGCCAAGGGCCCCGTTCTCATCCATGTGGTAACCCAGAAGGGCAAGGGATATCCGCCGGCGGAAGCAGCCGCCGACAAGTATCACGGCGTCAACAAGTTCGATGTCATTACCGGCACGCAGGCCAAGGCCAAGCCGAATGCGCCGAGCTACACCTCAGTTTTTGGCGAAGCACTGGTGCAGGAAGCCCGGTTTGACGAGAAGATCGTCGGGATTACCGCTGCCATGCCCTCCGGCACCGGTCTCGACAAGCTGCAGAGCGTTTTTCCCAAGCGCACCTATGATGTTGGCATTGCCGAGCAGCATGCGGTGACGTTTGCCGCTGGCCTTGCCTCTCAGGGCTACAAGCCGTTTTGCGCACTCTACTCCACCTTCCTGCAGCGCGGCTACGACCAGGTTGTGCATGACGTGGCGATCCAGGGGTTGCCGGTGCGTTTCCCGATCGATCGTGCAGGCTTCGTCGGTGCAGATGGCCCGACCCATGCCGGCTCGTTCGATATCGGCTTTCTATCGTCCCTGCCGGGCTTTGTGGTGATGGCGGCGGCAGACGAGGCGGAACTGAAGCATATGGTGCGCACAGCAGCCGCTTATGACGAGGGCCCGATTTCCTTCCGATATCCGCGTGGCGAGGGTGTTGGCATTCCCATGCCGGAGCGCGGCGAAATCCTGGAGATCGGCAAGGGCCGCATTGTCAAGGAAGGCAGCAAGGTTGCTCTCCTGTCCTTCGGCACGCGTCTTGCCGAGTGTCTTCTGGCCGCCGAGGATCTCGATGCTGCCGGCCTCTCCACGACTGTTGCGGATGCGCGCTTTGCCAAGCCGCTGGATCACGACCTGATCCGCCAGCTGGTGCGCCACCATGCCGTTCTTGTCACCATCGAAGAAGGTGCAGTTGGTGGCTTCGGCAGTCAGGTCATGCATATGCTGGTCAATGAAGGCCTGCTCGACGGCGGGCTCAAGGTGCGCTCGCTCGTGCTTCCCGATTGCTGGATGGATCAGGCCAAGCCGGAGACCATGTATGCCAAGGCTGGCCTTGATGCTGCCGGCATCATGAAGACGGTTTTTGCAGCTCTTGGCGAGGGCCGGACCGGGGTGAATGCTGCGGGTTGAGGCTCGTCAGGAGGCTTGATTGAAATGTACGCCAAAATGGCGTACAGTTGTGGCGAAACGTGAGGGCCGCCATCATGAGCACAGCCAAGGACATCCGCCAAACCAAGGACGATCGTGCGACGGAGCGGATGCACTTTCGCACCAAGCCGCATGTGAAACAGGCGATCCAGCGCGCCGCTGCGATCAGCGGTGTCGATGAAACGGCTTTTGCGATGAACGCAGCCTATGCTTCGGCGCTCGCGACCATCGAAGCCCATGAACGGACGCTTCTGCAACCGATCGATCACAAAGCCTTCTTCGACGCACTCGATAACCCGCGCCCCCCGACCGACGCCTTGCGAGAAGCCTTCGCCAGCCACAAATCGCGCGTCATCAGCAGATGAAGCACGAGGGGGACTCGGTCATCATCGAGTTGCTCGATCCCGAGCGCCATGATCGGGACAAGTTCTCCTGCGGCGTCGAAACGGTCGACAACTATTTCCGCAAGACCGCGAACAAGCTGGCCAAGGCCGGCAATGCCCGCGTCTACGTGATGACCTTTGAGAACGGCGATGTGATCGGCTTCTATGCCCTCAATGCCCATTCTGTCGATTTCACGGAGCTACCATCTCGCTACGCCCGGACCCGCCCATCCCACGGCGCGATCCCTGCCGCCTTCATTTCCATGATCGGTGTAGACCAGCGATATGCCGGACAAGGCTATGGCGGCGATCTGCTCGCCGACGCCTTGCTGCGGATCGTGCAGGCAGCCGAGCGGATCGGTATTGCAGTGGTCATTCTGGACGTGCTGGATGACGGCAATCGAGATCATGTAGCCCGTCGAAAGACCCTCTACCTGCGTTACGGTTTCGAGGCGCTGCCGTCGAACCCACTCCGTCTATTCTTGCCGGTGGCAACCATACGCGAGACACTGGAGACCCTCTGAGACGTGACGCCCTCTCTGGACTTCCCCAGGCACCGCCGCTAGACCGGGCCTTCAATCGTCGGGCGCTGGAATGCGCCTCGGAGGCCTCATGCAAACGGCACATACCACGGATATCGCATCTGACTTTGCGCCCGACTGGGCAGCAATTGCCGTTGTCGTCATGGGCGTGACATGCTTTGCTGTCGGGCAGGGGCTGACCTATCCGCTGATCGCGCTGATCCTTGAGAGCCGTGGCGTTTCGCCGAGTGTGGCCGGGCTCAATGCTTCGGTCTTTGCACTCGGACTCGCCTCCTCCACTCTTCTTATCGGTAAGCTGACTTCGATGGTGCGCGGCGACAGGCTGATTGTTGCATCGCTGGTTGGCGTTTCGCTGGCACTCACAACATTTTCTATGTTCGACCAGCTCTGGGTCTGGTTCGTTGCGCGGTTCGCACTCGGGTTCTGCACCAGCATCATCTACACCGTCAGCGAAGCCTGGCTGAATACGGCCTGTCCGGATCGCATTCGGGGACGCGTCTCGGGGATCTACAGTGCGGGCATGTGCGCGGGCTTTGCCGCAGGGCCGCTCGCCATTCCGCTCGTTGGTATCGAGGATGGTTTTGCCTTTGCCATGACGGCTGCCTATGTGGCGCTCGTCGCCTTCGCCTCGGTCATGCTCGGTCGCTACGCCAAGACCAAGCCGGAGGCCTCGGAAGCCGGAGGGCTCCTCACCTTCGTCAGGCTCGCGCCCATCCTCACGCTGATGGTGCTGGCCTTCGGCTTTTCGGATATCGCGGCGATTTCCATGATCCCGCTCTATTTCGTCGAGCGTGGCTACAGCCAGAATTTTGCAGCCTTCGTCGTGACCATGGTCGCCCTGCCGACGGCGCTGGCTCAGCCCTTTGTCGGCTGGCTGCTGGACCGGGTTTCGCGACCGGCTATCGCTGCCTATGGGGCGCTGCTGACAGCCATTGCCTTCCTCCTGCTGCCCTTGATGGAATCGCAGGTGGCCCTGCTGATCACCATATCGATCCTTGGGGCTGCAAGCTTCTCGCTCTACACCGCCGCCCTCACCTTGCTGGGTGAACGATTCAGGGGCGGCTTGCTGGTGTCCGGTGCTGCGGTCTATGCGCTGACCTATGCAATCGGCAGCGCATTCGGCTCGGGCGCGACGGGCTTCACCATGGACTGGATCGGAATTGATGCCGGTCCGGTGTCGACCGGTCTCGTCATGGTGATCTTCACGGTGATCTTTGCCGCAAACGTGTTGCGCCTGCACGGCAGGGCGTGAGGTTCCAATATGCTTGAGACATCACCACCCGAGATCTTCGACTGCCAGACCTGCGGTGCATGCTGTGCCTATTCAGCGGACTGGCCGCGCTTCTCGCTCGAAAGCGATGAGGAACTGGCTGCCATCCCCGAGGCGATGATTGCCGAGGACGAGAGCGGGATGAAGTTCGAGAACGGTCGGTGTGCAGCGCTTACCGGCGAGGTCGGCAAGCATGTCGGTTGCACCGTCTACCTCGTGCGCCCGCATGTCTGCCGAACCTGCATGCCGGGTGACGAGGAATGCAGGATTGCGCGTGCTGCATTCGGTTTTACCGTCGAAGGGCTGCCAGAGCCAGAGGTCTATTTCGAGTGACCCGTTCCACAAGATCAGCAGAGATATGAGGGTTGCTTTTGCCAGGGACCACAGGCAACGAAAATCTTTTGCGTCTGACGGGATGAGGAATCCAAACATTCTGCGAGAGGGAACAATTTTGGTGTGTCCTAGGTTGCCACCCCAAGGTTCCGCACCTATGTTCCCGTCACCCGCCAAAACGCAAATCTATTGCCAAGAGGAGAAACCACCATGGCCTTCGAATTGCCTGCCCTTCCCTATGCTTACGACTCGCTGGCGCCGTTCATGTCGGCTGAAACCCTTGAGTTTCACCACGACAAGCACCACCAGGCCTATGTGACCAACGGCAACAATCTCCTGAAGGATTCGGGCCTCGAGGGCTTGTCGCTGGAAGAGGTGGTCAAGCAGTCCTATGGCAAGAATGCGGGCCTCTTCAACAATGCCGGCCAGCACTATAACCACATCCACTTCTGGAACTGGATGAAGAAGGATGGCGGCGGCAACAAGCTGCCGGGCAAGCTGCAGGCTGCCATCGACAGCGACCTCGGCGGCTATGACAAGTTCAAGGCCGATTTCGTTGCCGCTGGCACCACCCAGTTCGGCTCCGGCTGGGCCTGGCTCTCCGTCAAGGACGGCAAGCTCGAAATCTCCAAGACCCCGAACGGCGAAAACCCGCTGGTGCATGGCGCATCCCCGATCCTCGGCGTCGATGTCTGGGAGCATTCCTACTATATCGACTACCGCAATGCCCGTCCGAAGTATCTTGAAGCCTTCGTCGACAGCCTGATCAACTGGGATTACGTGCTGGAAATGTATGAGGCCGCGACCAAGTAATCTGGTACCAGCAACATGATCATGGCGCCCGGTGCGGAAACGTACCGGGCGCTTTGTATTTCGAGAGATGTGAGCGCGGCAACGGAACAAATAGAGGCGGCTTCCGGTTTCTTCCCTGAGTTTCAATGAGACAAAAGGAAAGGAACGGACGTGGCGACCAGCAACCTCCAGGCAGAATTACGCGAGCTGCGCGAACAGATGAGTGAATTGAGCGAGATCATCTCGACCCAGGCAAGGCGTCGGGGCCGGGATGCGCGTCATGAGGCATCCAGCGCCCTGCATAGCGCGGCACGTCGCGCCGGTGATGTCGCGGACTATGCACGTGACGGCATCGACAGCATGACCGGCATGGCGCGGCGGCATCCGGCGGCGACCTCCACGGCCCTGCTGACGCTTGGTCTAATTGGCATCGCGATCGGCTATATGGCGGCAACATCTACCCCACCGGTGCGCGACAAGCGCTGGCACTGGTAAACCGCTCATGCAGAAGATCACCTATCACATCGTGCGTCATGATGACGGCTTTGCCTATCGGCTCGGCGACGTTTATTCAGAGCCCTTTGCCAGCCATCAGGACGCGGTTGTCGCTGCAAGGCAGGCTGCGGCATCGCAGCAATTGGCAGGTGGCGATGCAGACATCGCCTGGCAGGACGAGGCGGGTCACTGGCATCATGAACGTGTCGATGGCGCTGACCGCCCCATGACTGATGTCGTTGATGATGTGGATGATGACTGACTGCAGCCAAGGTTGCAGGTCCGGATGGAACAAAGCCCGCTTGTCGCGGGCTTTGTCATGCATGTTTCCCAATCAGAATTCGGTCCAGTCCTGCTTGACCGGCTCGGCGGGTGCTGTGGCAAAGGCCTTGCCCAATTTGTCGGCCAAGGCGCGCGCCGGAGAGGGACGTCTGGCGGGCGTGTCGGTCGGGGACGCAGCGACCGGCCCCCTGATGATCGGGCGAGAGCCTGAGGCTACCGGGGATGCAGCTCTCGACGGTGCGGAGACCGAACTGGAGGGACGCGTGAATGCGGTACCGCCTGAAGCAGACGTTACCGCAGCGGCCTGCACGCCCAGGCGGAACTGAGACAGAAGCGTATCGAGGGAGGAGGCTTCTACCGCCAGGGCATGACTTGCAGCCGTCTGCTGCTCGACCATGGCAGCATTCTGCTGGGTTCCCTTGTCCATCGCATTGACGGCCGTGAAGACCTCTTGAAGACCGACAGACTGTTCGCGGGCAGCCGTTACGATTGCAGCGACGTTGTCATTGATCTCCTGCACGGCTGACACGATCTTTTGCAGCTCATCTCCCGTTTCTCCGACAAGGGCGACCCCATTGTCCACCTGTGCCGTCGAATTGGAAATCAGCGCCTTGATTTCCTTGGCCGCATTTGCCGACCGCTGAGCAAGCTCTCTCACTTCCTGGGCAACAACGGCAAATCCCTTGCCGGCCTCGCCTGCACGCGCCGCTTCAACGCCGGCATTGAGTGCGAGAAGATTGGTCTGGAACGCGATATCCTCGATCACGCTGATGATGTTGGAGATCGACTGGGATGACTGCTCGATGCCCTGCATCGCTGCAACAGCATTCTGCACCACTTCGCCCGAGCGTTCTGCTCCGGCACGGGTACGGCGCACCAGTTCGCCGGCGTCTTCGGCACGCTTTGCCGTATCCTTGACGGTGCGGGTAATCTCTTCCAGAGCAGCTGCTGTTTCTTCAACCGAGGCTGCCTGCTGTTCGGTTCTGCGGGCAAGGTCATCGGCAGAGGCACGAATTTCTGCGGCGCCAGCATTGATCGCGGTCGCGTTGGCACCAACGGAACGCAGGGCGGCATGAAGCTTTTCAAGAGAGTCATTGAAGTTGACGCGCAGACTGTCGAGGCGGGCGGCAAAAGGCTCCTCCAGGCGATAGGCAACGTCGCCATTCGAAAGCGCCTGAAGACCATCTGCCAGGCGGCGCACCGCAAAAGCGACTTCTTCCGCCTCGCGGGCCTTCTCCGCCTCGCTCGTCTTGCGCTCGGCTTCGGCCTGATCCCTCAACGACTGACGCTCGTGGGACAGACGCATGCGCTCCAGTGAGGCTTCCTTGAAGACGATGACGGCCTTGGCCATTTGCCCAACCTCGTCGCCACGATCAAGGGCGGGCACGTCAATATCGGTGTCGCCATCGGCAAGACGTGTCATCGCCGATGTCATGCCTGCGATTGGCGTCACGATGGATCGCGACAGGGCGAAGATCAGTGCCACTGAGGCAATGCCGGCAACCCCTCCACCGAGAAGCAGGGCAAAGTAGATGTTGAGGTGCGCGGAGGCGAGCGCCGTCTGGGCGTCGACGGCACGTTGCCCGACCAGTTCCTTCACTTGTAGCGCCGCCTGCCGGAAAGTCTCCAGCTCATTCGTCGACTGGCTGGCAGCAAGGCCGGCAATATCCAGAACCTGTCCTGACTGACGGGCTTGCATCTGGGGTGTGACAACCGTGTTGAAGTAACCATCGGCGGCTGCCCGCATGGCATCGAGCGATGTCAGGACTTCCGCATCCCCCTGCGCCGTGCGTGCTGCTTCGTTGATCGCGCTCTGCAGCTGTTCACGATTTGCCAGAACAGCGGCACGCTGCGCGGGATCGCCAGTGACAAGATATTCGCGCTGATGAACAACCTGTTCGAGAAGTTGGACAACAGCCTCTTGCACCTGCCCGAGAACGCGGTAGGCACCATCCGCATTCGCGGCGTCCGACCGGGCAGAGTAGGCCTGCACAAACACAACCAATGAGGCAAGGAAGCAACCGGCCATTATGGAGGAGAAGGTCAGGATGAGCTTCTTGTTCAGAGACAAATTTCTTAAAGACATACCGCGATTTCCCTGGGCGAGGCGATCAGCAAAGGACCGAAAAACCATTATATTAGAGGGATTTAATTCATGATCGCGCTCGGTCCCGCGCCTGCATCATGCGACGCTTTTCCAAGACCTTTGGCTCAATCGGGCGGATAATGCCCCAAGCCGATTGACGGTTGGTTACCAAGTTATGGCAGAAGCTATACAATCAATAGTTGACGGGAACAATCAAAAGAAGATCCAGATCCCGTTGAGGATAGAAGTCGGTGGCCGTCATCTCGAAAGTCGTCGGCCCGACCTTCCTGACACCTTCACCGCAGAAGCTGATGTAGTTCTTCTCGTGCTCCTTATCCACAGTCAGCTTGAAATTCTCGATGGGTCCGGCCCAATTGGCACCTGTCGTCAGGATGTAGGAAAGCCAGCGCTCGAAATAGACGTTGCCAGTCTCGAAATTCTGGTTCTTTTCGAGACGTGCCGCGAGCTTCATGAAGTCATCGTCAATGCAATAGCGTTCCTTGTATTCGGCATATGCTTCGGTCGGCTTTCCGTCCTGGATGAACACCATGGCAACCGTGCCGCCGACGCTGGGTCGATAGGCATGGCTGACAGCGACATCCTTGCCGGGCGGGAAGGTGGTTTCCCACCAATAGACCGCATCAAGCTCCCAGGCCGGATAATAGTCCGGAGGCGGTGCGCCGTTTTCCGCATAGGCCATGTTGATGATCAGCCCCTGGCTCTCCCACCTTGACAAAACGTCAGGCGAAACAGCTCTCAATGCTGCGGAGGTCGCCTCCGCAAAAGGCTGCAAGGGAACCCCGTGCGCCTGAAGCTCCGCTGTGAAATCGATGCCTTTCAGCAGTGCCCGTTGCTGCAGATTGGGCGTGATGGATTTGCCGTCCTGGGTGACGGAGAAGCCCATGAAATTGTCGCTCTCCTGATCGGGAATATCCGCCATGGAATAGGGATCGCCGCCGATGCGCGGCATCGGAAAAGCAACGATGGTCGAGAAGGGCTCGTTGCTGTCGTTGCGGTAGACATAGTCCACCGTCACCCTGGTCGGCGAAATGTAGAGATCCTCCCTCACCATCCGGATCGTATCGCTTCGGGTAAAGACAAGACCACCGGAGCCCAGGACTGCGGTGGTATCATTGGCATGAACCGAAGGCGCTGCAAGCATGCAGAGCGCAAGTGTGGCAAGCATACGTCTGGAACCAACTGGCCGACTCATCATCCATTCCCCATTCGCACAATCCTGCGAGGAGTTAGACGTAAGCCTCTCGCATTCGTCAATGGTCAGAGAAAAGAAGAAGCCCCCCGGGCCCGAATCCGGAGGGCTTCTGCAAATCGGCGTCCGGGGAGGGAATGACGCCGGCACGGTCAAGGGTTCCTGATCCGGACCCGACAGAGGAGGTAGGGTCAATCCGGAGACCTGCTGCCAGATTAGTCCGCATTCATTAAACGATTACTAATTAAACCATCGCGGACATGATTTTTCGTATTGCAACTCAACAATTCCGGAAAAACTCTTCGGCTCACAACGTCGCCCAGGAAAAGACTTGCGTCATGTGCGCCCTCCCGTCATTGACGGAGCATGAAGACACGTCCCGAACCTCAACGCCTCGACCAGCTGCTGGTTGCCCTTAATCTTTTTGCCAGTCGCGCCCGTGCGCGCGACGCGATCCAGCGCGGCACTGTCAAGGTCGACGGCAAGGTCGTGACCAAGCCCAGCCTCGTCTTCGCTGCAACGCATGAGTTTACCATCGATGATCCAGCCCAGGATTATGTGTCCCGTGCGGCCTTGAAGCTCGTTGCCGGCCTTGATCGCTTCGGACTCGATCCCAGCGGCTGCGACTGTCTCGATGTCGGCGCCTCGACCGGCGGCTTTACAGAGGTTCTGCTCAAGCGCGGCGCCGGGCATGTGACATCGGTGGATGTCGGTCACGGCCAGTTCCATCCGAGATTGGCAAGCGATCCTCGCGTTACCAATATCGAGGGTCTCAATGCCCGCTACATGGAAGCCGAAGATATTGATGACCGCGAGATCGACTTCATCGTGTCTGATGTCTCGTTCATTTCCCTGAAGCTTGCGCTGGTGCCTGCCTTGGAGCTTGCCGTGCCTGGCGCTCACTGCCTGCTGCTCGTCAAGCCGCAATTCGAAGCCGGGCGCGAGGCGATCAGCAAGGCCGGCCTGCTGAAGGAGCCGGAGACGGCGCCGCTGGTTGCGGCCGAACTGGAACGCTGGCTGGTCGAGGACATGGGCTGGGAAAGCCTGGGTCTCATCCCCTCGCCGATTGCCGGTGGCGATGGCAATGAAGAGTTCCTGCTCGCCGGTCGCAAGCCCGCCGAGGCCGATCTCGATGGGGATGACCGCGACGAGGATGATGCATGAGCACCGAGACACTCACAATCCAAAGCCTCGGAGCGCAGGGTGATGGCGTGGCTCACGGCGAAAAGGGTCCGGTCTTCGTACCATTTTCCTTGCCTGGCGACACCGTCGCCGTTGCCCGCGTGAAGGACCAGGGCACGATCATGTCGATCACCAGCCCCTCCCCTGATCGGGTGGAGCCTCCATGCCGGCATTTTGGTCCTGACGGGGTCGGTGGAGCCTGCGGCGGGTGTTCGCTTCAGCATATGGCGAAACCGGCCTATAACATCTTCAAGCGCGACAGCGTTGCTGCGGCCCTGGCATCCAAGGGGCTGAAGCCGGAGATCTGCCCGACCTTTGAGGCGCATCCCGGAGAGCGCCGCCGGCTCGTCTACACGGTCAGGCGTCGCGAAGGTGCCCTCATCATCGGCTTCAACCAGGCCGGAACCCGGCATGTGGTGCCGATCGAGGAATGTCCCATCCAGTCACCCGGGCTTTTCTCGAAGCTCCCTGCCCTCAAAGCCATCGCCAAAGCCTGCAATTCGGATGCCTTCCGCCTCGTTGTCACGGAGACCATGACAGGGCTCGACGTGTCCGTCGAAGGATTGCAGGGCGGGATGGCCGACCGCGAGAAACGCGGTCTTACCGATGTGGTTATGAAGCTGGCAGGGATTGCGCGCGTTTCCGTCAACGGAGAAATCATCATCGAGCCAGTGAAGCCCCAGCTCGATTTTGGTGGTGCGCGCGTGGTTCTCCCGCCGGGAGCCTTCACCCAGGCAACGGCCGAGGCCGAGGAAGAGATGGCGCGGCTGGCGATTGCCCATATCGGCAAGGCAAAACGTGTTGCCGATCTCTTTGCCGGGATCGGGACATTTGCCCTTCGGATGGCAAGGGTCGCGCAGGTGCATGCGGTGGAATCCGACGAGAAAGCGGTGAAGGCGCTGGACCATGCTGCACGCAACACCCAGGGCATCAAGCCGGTCAGCGTCGAGCGCCGTGATCTCTTTCGCCGCCCGATGATGGCGTCCGAACTGAAGACGATGGATGCGGTGGTCTTCGACCCGCCACGCGCAGGTGCGGAGGACCAGTGTCGCGAGCTTGCCCGCTCATCGGTGAAGAAGATCGTGGCAATCAGCTGCAATCCGCTCACGCTGGCGCGGGATCTCGCGATCCTGACGGCGGGTGGCTACCGGATCCATCAGGTCACGCCAATCGACCAGTTTCTGTGGTCGCCGCATGTCGAGGCAGTGGCGACGCTCACCAAGGGCTGACGTTGGCCTCATCAGTAGGTGTAGAGCGTTCCAGAGCCGGTCACGTTGGGGCAGCGGCAAGTGCCGCCGACACGTCCCGGTCTTGCGGGGCACGAGTAATTGCCGTTCGGATTGTCGAAGGCTGACGGTTCTATGACGCAGTAGTAGCGCTGTGGGCGAACACCGGGTTCGCGGCGGATGACGCGGGTATTTTCGCCGCCAATGATCACGTCGCCGCTGGCCAGTTGGATGGAAGACTGGTTTGCCGCCGAAACGGGTGTCGCTGTCAGCGGGGCGATCGCAAGCACGAAAGCGATTGCAAGAGACAGTGCGCGGGGCATGAGAACTCTCCTGATGCCATAAGGCTGTTCTTGAATTTCATTTCCGGTTCAAAGCGGTCAACGCAACCCGCCCGACATTTGATCCCATCAAGGTGCAGCCGAGATGTGAACTCAGGCTGAAGCCTGGAATGGAAAAGGCGGCATCCAGAAGGATGCCGCCTCAAACAGGGTGATGAGATCGGGCTTATGCGGCCCTGCGACCGGATGAGGACGATGCCTGCCCCATGGTCCGGTCATCGATCCGGAACTGCGCAAGAAGGGCAGTGAGTGCTGCGGCCTCCTGCGCAAGACCGTGGCTTGCAGCCGTCTGCTCTTCAACCATGGCAGCATTCTGCTGCGTACCCTGGTCCATGGTGTTGACTGCCGTGTTGATCTCCTGAAGACCGGTCGCCTGCTCACGCGATGCCGTGACAATCGCGTTGACGTGGCCATTGATCTCCTGGACTTCGCGGACAATCACCTGCAATGCTTGGCCCGTCTGGTTGACCAGTTCGACACCGGAGCGAACCTGATCACCCGATGCATGGATGAGCGCCTTGATCTCCTTGGCAGCATTGGCCGACCGCTGCGCAAGCTCCCGCACCTCCTGGGCGACGACGGCAAAGCCCTTCCCGGCCTCACCGGCACGCGCAGCCTCGACACCTGCATTAAGTGCCAGCAGGTTGGTCTGGAAGGCGATTTCGTCGATCACCCCGATGATGTTGGAGATTTCGCCAGATGACTTTTCGATGCCCTGCATGGCGTCAACGGCCTTGTCGACAATCTCGCCAGACTTTTCGGCACCGGCACGCGCGCGGTTGACGAGCTGGCCCACTTCCTCGGCACGACGAGCGCTATCCTTGACCGTCGTGGTGATTTCCTCGAGTGCCGCAGCCGTTTCCTCGACAGAGGCTGCCTGCTGCTCCGTGCGGCGGGCGAGATTATCGGCAGAGGCGCGGATCTCGCTCGCACCACCATCAATGGCGCGGGCATTATGGCCTACCGTGGCAAGGGCTTCGTTCAGCTTGGCGACAGAAGCGTTGAAGTCGACACGCAGGCGGTCAAGGTCACCGGCGAAGGGCGTGTCAATCCGCGACACCAGATCGCCATTGGCAAGGCGACCGAGGCCGTCGGCGAGGGAGTGAACGGCAAACGAAACCTGCTCGGCTTCCCGTGCCTTGATGGCCTCGCGTTCGCGACGCTCCTGCTCGGACATGCTGCGGGTCTCGTCGGCTTCTCGGGCAAGGCGACCGCGCTCGATGATGTTGTCGCGGAACACGGCAACGGCGGCGGCCATCTGACCGATTTCGTCCTTGCGTTCGGTGCCGGGGATTTCTGCCGAGACGTCGCCACCTGCGAGTTTACCCATCACACCTGTCATGTCGACCACCGGACGAACCACAAGGCGCGACAGAAGGGCGGCGAGGATACCGATCATGGCGATGACGCCGATCACGGTCGCGACGGCAGCCGCTGTGCGGAACTCGCCAATAGCGGCAAAGGCCAGCCCCTGGTCGATCTGCACGCCCAGATACCAGTCGTCACGCGGCAGACCCTTGATCGGGATAAAGCTGACCAGCACGTTCTTGTCGGCGAAGACCGTTTCGGTGATGCCCGAACCGACCGCCGGTGTTGCCGTCGGGAAAGCCTCCTTCAGCGTCTTGGTAACGAGGTCGCCGTTGCTGTGCACGAGGATCGTGCCGTCCTGCTTGACGAGGAAGGCAGAACCCTTGCCGCCCATATCAACCGAGTTGACCATGGCGACCATCGACTCGAGCGAGAAATCGGAGGCGGCGACACCGAAGAGTTGGCCATCCCGCTTTACTGGAATTGCAGCACTGATGATCAGGTTGCCGGTTGACGCATCTGCATAGGGATCCGTCAGCACCATCTTGTCGGCCTTGACGGCGTCCTGATACCAGGGGCGCTTGCGCGGATCATAGTCAGCCGGCAAGTCCTGCGGCGGGTAGATGGTAAAGGCCCCGGTTTCGTCGCCCACATATGTGGACATGAATTCGCGCACCAGGACCGGATTGTCGAAAGCGGCGAGGATTTCAGACGCATCGGTGGTCTTTGCGGCGGCGTTTCCTGCCAGCTCGGTCAGCATAACCCGAGCATTCAGCCAGTTTGCAATGCTCTGGGATGCCTGGAGGCCGGAAGACTGAATCTCGTTTTCAACTGCCCGGCTTGTCGCGCTGCGCTGCAGGCTATCGATGTAAAAGGAGAAGCCTGACAGAGCTGCGACAACGACGAGAGACGCAGCCAGCAGTATCTTGGTCATGAGATTGAGACGGGTATGCACGGGGCAACTCCTGAAGTCTTCCTTCAGCCCTGTCACCCTGGCGGGCTGGTGGCATGAAGGGGATCGGTCAAATCATGGTGTCGATGACAACACCGTCATGGTGCTGCTGCGATGCTAAATCGCGCTCGCACCAGATTTAGGCCAAGAGACTTAAGGAGCACTTAAGCAGCCGCTTTAAAACTCCATTCAATTATCGGGATATTTAGTTTTATCGGTAATCACTAAAAGTTGTGGATACAACCGGCATTATCGCCCCTTCATGAATGCTTCGAAAGCGGCACGCGCCTCGGCGCTTTTCAACTGAGCCACAAAGTGAACGAGCTCTTCCTGCATGCGGGCGCGGACCTCATCCGGGCTGCCCTTGACGAGTGCACGGGCAATCTTCATTGCCGCCGGGGGCTTGGACGCCAGCGAGGCGGCGATCTTCAGGGTCTCTGTCTCGACTTCACCGGGCGAGACCACCTTCCAGATCAGACCTGCCTCTCGCGCCTGTTCTGCGGAAAAACCTTCGCTGGCGGCGAGCATGGCGAAGGCACGCTGGTGGCCCATGATGCGCGGGGCGATCAGGCTGGAGGCGGCTTCCGGGACGAGCGCCAGATCGACGAAGGGGGTCTTGAAAAGGCTGCGGTCTGAAGCGACGGTCAGATCGCAATGCATGTGCAGCGTCGTACCGATGCCGATCGCCAGGCCATCGACGCCGGAAACCAGCGGCTTGGTGACTTCGGTCAGCGCCCGCAGCAGGCTAAAAGCCGCTGGTTCGCCGACCGCGCCGGCCATGGCGAAGCCGAGGAAATCGGCCATGTCGTTGCCGGCGGAGAAGCAGCCTTCGGTTCCGAGAAAGGCGATGGCGCGGATGCTGTCGTCATTCTCGCCTTCGAGAAGGCCAGCGGTCAGCGTCTGGTACATTGCCTGGGTAATCGCGTTCTTCTTTTCCGGCCGGTTGAAGCGCAGGACAAGCACGCCGGGATGGGTTTCTGGGCGGGTGATCTCAATGTGGTCGGTCATCGCGGCTTCCTCGGGTGGTCCCCACCCTCCCCTTGAGGGGGAGGGTCGGAGCGCAGCTCCGGTATGGGGTGAACAACGACATATACTGGTTCTGGCAGGGTCACCCCACCCGCCGCTTTGCGGCGACCTCCCCCCTCAAGGGGGAGGTGGTGATCAGGCGAACAGTGCCCTCGCCGCGTTGAGGCTTGCCTCGCCGTTGATGACGCGGTCCTTGAGCGCGGCGGTTTCGGCGATGATGTTTTCTGCGGCAAAGCGGCAGAGTGCAAGGCGCTCTTCGCGGCCATGCTCTTCGTCAGGCAGCGCGCCCTTGGCCAGATAGGCGCCGGTCAGCGTCAGTCCGAAAAGGCGCTGATAGGGTGTTGCCCCCGAAAGGGCGGCATTGAGATTTCCGGCGGCCAGCTGGACCAGCAACCAATCGGTCGTCTGCTCAAGGTCGGCGAGACTGGCGTCAAGACGCGTCGCCGTCTCACCGAAGGCGGTGAGATTTGAGGCGCGCACGGCGTCCACGATCTCGCGCAGTTCACAGATGAAGCCACGGACATGCTCCCCGTTCGAGAGCGGCAGCTTGCGGGTGACGAGGTCGGCGGCCTGGATGCCGTTGGTGCCCTCGTAGATCGGGGCAATGCGGCTGTCGCGCCAGAAGCGGGCGGCGCCCGTTTCCTCGATGAACCCCATGCCGCCATGGGTCTGAATGCCGAGCGAGGCGACATCGACGCCGGCATCGGTGGCGAAGGACTTGGCAATCGGGGTGAGAAGAGCTGCACGCTCGGCCCAGTGACGGGCCTCATCGCCCTCTGCATGATGGCTCATATCGGTGGCGTGGGCGCACGTATAGCAGATGGCGCGCGAGCCCTGCGTCAGGGCCTTCATCGTCACCAGCATGCGGGCGACATCCGGATGCTCGATGATCGGCGACATGCCGGAGCCGGTCCAGCCGGGGGCTTTGCCCTGCGTCCGGTCCTTGGCGTATTGCACGGCCTTTTGTGTTGCCGCCTCACAGATGGCGACACCCTGCATGCCGACGGCAAGGCGGGCATTGTTCATCATGGTGAACATGCAGGCGAGGCCCTTGTTCTCCTCGCCGATCAGATAGCCGATCGCGCCCGGCTCGTCGCCGAACTTGCCGTCGCCGTAGATCATGGTGCAGGTCGGCGAGCCGTGGATGCCAACCTTGTGCTCAAGCGAATGGCAATGGAGATCATTGCGGGCACCGAGCGAGCCATCGTCATTGACGAGGAATTTCGGCACCAGGAAGAGCGAGATGCCGCGCGTGCCGGCGGGGGCATCGGGCAGGCGCGCGAGGACGAGATGGATGATGTTCTCGGTGATGTCGTGCTCACCCCAGGTGATGTAGATCTTCTGGCCGAAGATGCGGTAGGTGCCGTCATCGCGACGCTCGGCGCGGGACTTCATGACGCCCAGGTCGGAACCGGCATGCGGCTCGGTCAGGTTCATCGTGCCGGTCCATTCGCCTGACACCATCTTCGGCAGGTATTTCGATTTCAGCGCGTCCGATCCGTGAGCGCTCAGCGCATCGACGGCACCCATGGTCAGCGTCGGACCCAGCGCAAAGGCCATCGACCCGGAATTCCACATTTCGAGGGCTGCGACATTCAGCATATGCGGAAGCCCCTGCCCGCCAAATTCCTCCGCAGCGGTCAACGAATTCCAGCCACCCTCGGCCCATTCACGGTAGAGCTTGTCCCAACCATCCGGAACGATCACCTTGCCGTCCACAAGGCGCGCGCCCTGCTTGTCACCGACTTCGGCGAGCGGCGCGACTTCATCAGAGGCAAAACGACCGGCTTCCGTGAGGATGGCGTCTACAAGGTCGTCGCTCAGGTCGCCGAGCCGCCCGTCATCAATGGCCTTGGCCAGTCCAGCTACATGCTTCAGGGTAAAAGCAATCTCATCCACGGGTGCCTTATACATGGCGCGCTCCTCCACATTGGTATCCGTCCTAAGCGCATCCCCCTTACCCCGGATACGCCCTCATGACCCATTGAGCTAGTTGATTTTTACGTAAACGTCAATCGGTCTGATGCCCGCTGCGCCCGCTCGTCGCAGTCTCGATTGCAGCAGTCCGTTTTGTCCGAAGCATCCGTATTTTCGGGACGAGCCCGGGACTTTCACCCAAACTTGGTCGTTCGCACTTGGTAACGGTTGGCATAGGGAAGACTCCTCATTCTACTCATATCCGGGCCACCCATGACCCTTGACCGCTCCCTGGCGCTCGCCACAACGCTTTGCCTTGCGCTGACGCTTGCCATCGGCAGCGGGTTTCTCATCAGCGGCAGTCAAACGCAGCTCAATGAAAGCCACAGCCGGGAAATGCAGTCTACCGCGCTCCTGCTGACATCCTCCATGTCTCAGGCGGCCAGCCTGTCTGCAACCCATGCCCTTGCGATCAGCCGCGATCCGCTGGTGATCGAGATGATGAAGGCGGGTGAGCGCGCGGGGCTCGCACGCTATCTGCAACCGACTTACCAATCCCTGGCCAGCGAGGCCGGTGTGAACATGCTGCACTTCCACACGCCAGACATCAAGAGCTTCCTGCGCGTTCAGGACCCCGGCAATTTCGGTCAGGATCTCTCCGGTTTCAGACCGATGATCCTGGCGGCCAATCGCAGTCAGATCCTGCAAAAAGGCCTGGAAGTCGGCATTGCCGGACTGAGCCTTCGTGCGGTTGCGCCCGTTCTCGACCAGGAAACGCTGATCGGCACCTTCGAGGTGGGTATCGAGCTGAAGACGCTGATGGATCTGGCGAAATCGGCCTCGGGTGCCGATTTCGCCCTTTTCCTCAGCCCGGCCATGACAGGTTTTTCAGGTTCGGGACAAACGGCAGGCGCAGATACCTTCGGGCTGGTGATCGAATCGGCAACCAATACCTCGCTGTTTGAAGCCCTCTATCGATCGGGAGCCATCGGTCTCCAGCGTGAACCGGTGCAGGCATTCCACGCCGTCGATGGCACCCGCTATGGCACCTTTGCCCAGCCGCTGCTTGATTACTCCGGGCGGATGATTGGCACCATCGTCATCGCGCGGGATGTATCGGATTTGGATGGAGCCTTTCGACGCGCCTTGATCACGGCGCTGACGAGTGGGCTCATCGGCCTGCTGATTGGCTATGGCCTCATCATGGTGGCGATCCGCGCGATTGTTTTGCGACCGCTCGAGCGGACTGCCGGAGACGTCGGGTCATGACATGGCATGCCTTCCGCCTGCTCCTGCTTTTGCTGGCGATGGTTGCAGCGGGCGCCCGACCGCTCTTCGCCGAAGAGGCTGCCAAACCTCTGCCAAAAGGTGTTTACCTGCCGATGGCCGTGCATCTTACGATACGGGTCCTGAACGTATCGCGGATCGATGAAACGGCAGGTGAAGCCTCGATGATGATCGAGGTGAACGAGCGTTGGTCGAATCCGAACCTTGCCTTTGACCCGAGGATCACCGGCTTCGGGCGCTTCGACTATATCGGAGCGGAAGCTGAACAGCGACTTTCGGGAATGTGGACACCGGGAACCCTGATCGAGAACCAGATCAGCGAAGCCCGCACCCAATCGACCGCCATGATCCAACGTTCAGACGGAACAGTCACGCGGATCACGCGACTTGACGCGGATTTCCGCATCAAAATCAATATGACGACCTTTCCCTTCGACCAGCAGAAGCTGGCGCTGTCGCTGATATCTCCTCGCCATTCCGCCGATGAGGTCATCTACGTGATTGACGACATCGATCGGGAACTCTCGACAGTTGCCATCGATGTCTCGGCTACGAACTGGACTCCGGAAAGCATGTCGGTCGTGATGGAGCGCTTTCACGGCTGGAATGCCCAGCCTTTTGTTCGGGTTGTCGCGACCGCAATCCTGACAAGAGATTGGCAATATTATGTATTGCCAATATTTGTGCCGTTTCTGGCCGTGCTGTCCGTCTCGGTCTTCATACTCTGGTCACGCGACAGTCTGATCGGAGACAAGGCGCCGATCACCTATTCGGCGCTTCTTGCTCTCGCAGCACTCGGCTTCACCTACGAATCGAGCTTTCCCGGGTCGATCTCGATGAATTCACCCGTCGCCTTCATGGTCTCGCTCGGCTACTTCTACCTGATCCTGGTGCTCCTCATCGATATCGTGCTGACCTATTCCAACTATCCGGGCCGGGAGCGCTATCCCCACCTGGAGGCAGAGATCAGGTCCAATCTTCGTCTCTCTTTGCCTCTGGTGTTCATACTCATCTGCCTTTGTGCCGCATTGAGAGCGCTTGCCTGACAGGTCAGAACCGGGGCCAATTCGCAGTCGCTCAACAAGCCAAACGTGATATGGACGACATTCATCCATTCGTCACATGCCTGTCATCCAGTCTGACTAAGCGAGTGTTGGAACAATTCCAAAAACCAACCCTCGGAGGCCATCATGACCGAAGTGAACAAGAACGAACTGTCCTGGGATGAGTGGGACGAACTCCACAATCCTCCGCCGGCCGTCACCGACTTCGACCGCGTTGTCGAAAAGGCGATTTCGCGCCGTGGTTTCCTCGGCGGCATCCTCGCTGTCGGTTCTGCCGCTGCCGCCATGGGCACGCTGGGCAATCTGATGAGCTCGACTTCGGCGCAGGCGCAGGAAGCCGCCTCGCGCTTCGCGTTCAAGCCAATCGCGATCCAGACAGATGCCACCGTTCATGTTCCTGAAGGCTATAGCTGGAAGCCGCTCGCCAAGTGGGGCCAGCCGCTGTTCTCCAATGTTTCGGATATTGATCCGGTCAACGGTGTCAGCCTTGAGAATTCCGACAAGGTCTTCGGTGAAAACACCGACGGCATGGAACTGTTCCTGATCGGCGACCGTCAGGTCATCGCGGTCAACCACGAATATGTAAACAACAAGACCAACCTCCCGAACAATGCCGACGGCATGCCGATGAGCGCCGACGACGTTCGCATTCTGCAGAACCTGCAGGGCGTTACCGTCATGGAAGTGGCCGAAGGTGAAAACGGTTGGGAAATCGTTCTCGATAGCCCGTTCAACCGCCGCATCCACCACAACACGCCGATGAAGCTGTCCGGTCCGGCCGCTGGCTCCGACCTCGTCAAGACGGCTGCCGACCCAGCCGGTGTCGACTGTCTCGGGACCTTCAACAACTGCGGCGCTGGCAAGACGCCGTGGGGCACCTACCTGACCTGCGAAGAAAACTTCAACGGCTATTTCGGCACCACAAACGCCGAATTCCAGATGCCGGACGACTACAAGCGCTATGGTATCGTCGCCGAAACACGCTATGCCTACGAAAAATTCGACGAGCGTTTCGACGTTGCCAAGAACCCGAACGAGCCGCGCCGCGCCGGTTATGTTGTCGAGATCGACCCGTCGGATGCATCCTCGACGCCAATCAAGCGCACTGCCCTTGGCCGCTTCAAGCACGAGAATGCAGCCGTTACCATCGCTCGCGACGGTCGTGTCGTCGTTTACATGGGTGACGATGAGCGCGGCGAATTCCTCTACAAGTTCATCTCGAACGGCATCTACGTGCCCGGTGGCGACACCTCGAAACTGCTGGACGAAGGCACGCTGTACGTCGCCAAGTTCTCCGACGATGGCGCAGGCGAGTGGCTGGCGCTGACACCGGAAACCACCGGCATGAAGGCTGACGAAATCGCCGTCTTCACCCGTCAGGCCGCTTCCAAGGTCGGTGCAACGACCATGGACCGTCCCGAATGGGTCGCCGTCAACCCGGTTGCTGTCGAGGCCTATTGCTGCCTCACCAACAACAGCCGCCGCGGCGAAATCAAGGACGGCAAGCTGCGCACCAATGCCGGTGGAGACGAAATGGCCGTCAATGCCGTCAACCCGCGCGAGAAGAACGAATATGGTCAGATCGTGCGCTGGTATCCTGCCAATGACGATCACACCGATTCCAAGTTCAACTGGGATCTGTTCGTCATGGCCGGCAACCCGGTTGTCCACCAGGACGCCTATGCCGGTTCGTCGAATATTAACGAAGGCAACATGTTCAATTCGCCGGACGGCATGATGTTTGACTCGACCGGTCTCGTCTGGATCCAGACAGACGGCGAGGATTCGAACGAAGGCGATTTCGCCGGCCAGGGCAACAACCAGATGCTCGCTGGCGACCCGGTTACCGGGCGCATCGAGCGCTTCCTGACCGGCCCTAAGGGCTCTGAAGTCACCGGCCTCACCTGGTCCGCCGACAAGCGCACCATGTTCGCCGGTATCCAGCATCCTGACGCTCCGTTCCCGGATGGCGAAGGCAAGCTGCCGCGTTCGACCGTTGTTGCGATCAAGCGCGACGACAACGCCCTGATCGGCTGATGATCGCTACAGCCAGAAGCACGAATGCCCGGCGTTTGCCGGGCATTCTCGTTTCAGGCATCTGAAATCTCTGAATTCCTGTCCTGATCCGTCAGTAGTAAGGCGAATAGCACTGCTGGCGCGGGCCGTGATACGGCTGGAAGGTGTTCGATGCCCGGTGATAGGACCGGTAGCGATTGGCGCACCAGGCATAGTGGCGCGGATTGATCCCGACGCGGGCGCGTGGCGGAGGTGCGGGCTGGACAGCGATCGCGCCGCCGATGATTGCCCCTGCTGCAAAGGCTGCGAGCGGAAACCAGTAACCGTCGTGATAGCGATAGCCCGGTCGCTTCGAGCGATAACCGCGGTGACCGTTGTAATAGCCATGACGCTCGTAACGGTAATGGTGCGAACCATAGCGACGCTCGTGACGCTCATAGCGTTCGTATCGGTAATAGGTTCCATGGCGATGATCGACCCGCGTCACGTCAGAGGTGATAGTCACCGGTGCGGACGGCAGGCTCATGGCCTGTGCGGGCGCAATGCCCGTCAGGCTGACTGTGGCGGCCAGGACGACGGCAGCACAGCGCTTCATAATGGTCCTCATGGCAGGTCTCCTACCCTGTTTTGGTTTGAGATCGCGCACTCACCGCGAGGCCCGACCCTCTCCGCTGGATTGTCCAAGGGAATGCTGAAAAGCTAACGTATGCCATCTGAACCTAATATTAACGATTGTGGCAACGGAATTCTGCGTTCAAACGCAACCCGGCCCGACGATGTCTCGTCGGGCCGGCTGCCTGAACGGAGCGAATGGCGGGGGGACCTCACATCCGTAGGCACACGTCAAACGCATGGATCAGCGGTTGGTTCCGCCGCATGAAGGAAAAATCTGAAAAAATCCGACCGCGCCAAAAAGGAGCACGCGCCTCAGGCTTCGATCTCGATATCGCCCTTCGGCCGCGAACAGCAGGCGAGGACATAACCCTCGTCGATCTCGTCATCGAGAATGCCGCCATTATGGTCCATTTCGACCTCGCCCGAGAGCTTCATGACCTTGCAGGTGCCGCAAAGGCCGGATTCGCAGGCGGCGCCGATGCGGACACCGGCGGCCCGCGCTGCCTGCAGCACGGTATGGCCCGGCGCGCAGAGGCCGTCCTTGCCGGACATGGCGAAGGTGACCCTGGTCGGCTGTTCGCCATCGGCATAAACAACGACTTCCGGCAGCTCCTGCTTGACCGGCTGGAACGCTTCCTCGTGATACTGCTTCATGTCGAAGCCGGCGCCTTCGAGCGCCTCGCGCACGGTCGCCATGAAGGGCGCCGGGCCGCAGCAGAAGACCGTGCGATCGAGGAAGTCGGACGCGAGAAGCGCGATCTTGGCCTTGTCGATACGGCCCTTCAGGCCCGACCAGAGCTGACCGCGACCCAATTGCTCGATGATGAAGCCGAGCTGGAAGTTCGGCATGTCACGGGCTTTTGCTTCCAGTTCCCAGCGGAAGATGATGTCATCGGGCGAGAGGGCACAATGCAGGAAGGTGATGTCGCTGTCGGGAGCCCGGTCGCTCATATCGCGGGTCATCGACATCATCGGCGTGATGCCGGAACCGGCCGAGATGAAGAGATACTTCTTGCCCGGATACTTGGCATAGGAGAAGTCGCCAAGTGGGCCGAAAGCCTTCAGCGCCATGCCGGGCTTCAGGTTATCGAACATCCAGCGGGTGCCGATTGAATCCTTCTGCGCCTTGACCGTCACGGCCACCGTGTAGGGGCGCGAGGGGCTGGAGGAGAGCGTGTAAGTGCGCATGACCGGCTCTGGCCCGACCGGAATTTCCAGCGTGACGAATTGGCCCGGCAGATAGCGGAACCACAGGCCCGGCTTGTTGGGCTTGAAGGTAAACGTCATCACGTCGGCGGCCTCGGGCGTGACGGCGACGCATTCCAGCAGATGCTCCCGGTCGGACCAGGGGCGCATCTCGTCGACATGGCGATACTGGGTGACGGCGATGTTCATCTCAGGCCACCACGGAAAGACGAGCCTTGTCGCCCTGCAGACGGCTCACCATGAAATTGGAATACCATTCGACGAACTGCATGACGCCACCTTCGTGATCGACGGAATAAGGACCGGGCTCATAGGCCGGCGAGCGGATGCCGAAGGCGTTTTCCTCAACGATCGAACGATCCTGATCGTTGGTCATGTTCCAGACATGGGTCAGCTCGTCCAAGTTGTAATCGACGCCTTCGACGGCATCCTTGTTGACCAGCCAGGTGGTGGTGACGGCGGTTTCCTCCGCCGAGATCGGCAGGACGCGGAAGGAGATCGCGTGGTCGCCGAGGATGTGGTTCCAGGTCGTTGGATAGTGGAAGAGCAGCATGGTGCCGATATGGCTGATCGGCACGTCGGCCGAGAGCGGCTTCTTCACGGCGCGCTTGCCGGACATGGTGTAGCTCTCGGCATCCTGGATCAGCGGCATACGGGCGGTGCGGAACTGGCCTGACGGATCCATCTTGAACTCTGACGGCAGACCGGCGGCCTCGCAGCGTGCCCAGTGCTCGGAAATGAACGGGTCATCGCCTGCACCCTGGACGCCGGTTGCGGTCGGGGCTTCCGGATAGGTGCGGCAGAGCTCCGGATGGTTGCCGGCGCAGTGGTAGCATTCGCGGTTGTTTTCCCAGACGAGCTTCCAGTTGCCCTTCTCGATGATCGTGTTCTTGTGGGCAACCTTGGCCTCCCACAGACGATGCGGGCGCAGATACGGCTCTATCGAGGCGCGGACCAGGGCGAAATCGGCAGGCTCGTTGGCGAGACAGACGAAGATATAGCCGCCGACGCTTTCGCAATGCACGGTCTTCAGGCCGAACTCGGCCTTGTCGAACGTTTCGCCCATCTGCCGGGCAAAGACCAGCGAGCCGTCGAGATCATAGGTCCAGTTGTGATAGGGGCAGACGAGCTTGGCAGCGGCGCCCTTGTCCTTGGTGCAGACGCGGTGGCCGCGATGGCGACAGGTGTTGTGGAAGGCGCGGATGACCTGATCCTTGCCGCGCACGACGACGACGGGGTAATCGCCGATCTGGGCGGTGAAGTAATTGCCGGCGCGCGGGATCTCGCAGTCGTGGCCGATGAACAGCCAATCGCGATACCAGATCATTTCCATGTCGAGTTTGAAATAATCCTGGTCGATATAGAAAGGCTGTTCGAGCGAGAAGCCTTCGCGGCGGTTCTTCAGCTGGCGTAGCACGGTGGCCTGCAGGTCCATGTCGTCCTCGTTTTCAAAAACTCGGGGGAGAAAAGAGCACAGCCTGTCGTCGCCTTGAGAAGGCGGGGCGCATAGCTATCTCCGGTCGCCCTCCGCAACCTCAAATGTCCGTCTGCCGAGGCTGGTTTCCGGGCTCAGGAGCATCCTTGCGGATCAGACCGACGCCTTCCCAGGTCTCCCCCCAGTGGCAATGTGTCGGCCCTTCACTCCACCACCGTTGCGGGGGCAGCGCCGGATTTTGACCGGCTTCCCGATTTCCCGCCCCATCTTGAAAAGAGGCGGCACCTCGAGCGTTGAAATCACTTAAGCACAACGCCTTGCCATACGCTGCATTGCGAAACGACAAGGCCTCGAATGTTTGCGACATGGGTGATCGAGCACGGGATGCCGCAAGGCGCAAAATTTCCATTTTAAGTCAGCGCATTAGAAGAAATGTGATCGGGACCCCGGTCAATGCATGACGCAATCTGACCATGCCGCGGAACCGGTTGTTTTTGCAGGACGGCAAGCCTCGCGAAACCTAACTGACGCATGGTCAGGCAAACACCCATTAACCACGGTGCGCTAATCTAAGTATGGTTCAGTTGGAAACGGCAGAGTTCCCGATGCAGAAATTGCGTTACTATGCAGCCAAGGCAACCAGCAAGGTGCCCGTGCCCGGCAAGGCGGCGCATACCGAATTCCTGCGCACGGGGCGGATTTCGCGTCACCGTGATGATTGGGTTCCGGAAGAGCGACGTTATCTGACCTTTGACGAAGTGGCAGCGCGCACAGGCAAGCGTCTGGAAGCGGCCGCTGAAACCACTCACACGCGAATCAACAGCTTCCACCGATCGATCAAGTTTCCGAAGATCATTTTTCACCGGACATTGGAACAGACGCCACATCTGGGTTATTGCCACGTGACTGCGGCCCGGACGAGCTTTGCGAAATATGCCGATGTCAAATGGGCCTTCTACATCGCCAATTTCTTCGCCGAGATCGGGGAAACTGAAGAAGCCTTCTTCGGGCAGATCAAGCCGGACTATTCACGGATGTATTTCGCCGTGGCAATTCATCCGGAAAAGGAAAGCAAGTCCATGGTGATCGATCGTTCGATCCGCGACAATGGACTTCTGTTCCGCACCCACGATCCGAAGCAGGCCTTGAAGAATGTGCTGCAACTCGGCGCCAAGGACGCCGAGTTGCGCAAGATCATCGCGAAGCTTTGACGCCGTCCGTTGCGCCAAAACCGCCCACCGGCTTTTTCTTGTAAATCAGCCAGTCTTTCGAGGCGTATTCGCTTGCGCCGTAAATGGTGACCGTATCACCGCCTGCGCCCTTCGAGGTCGCAAGAGCCTTCTCGGCAAAATTGGTGAAGTCGAAGGCGTTGGGAGCCTGTTCGGAGAAGCAGATACCGAAGGACATCAGCACCTGGGCAGCCGCGCGTCCCGTACCTGAATTGACGAAGGCGGTCGCCTTCAGCTTCGAGCGCACATGCTCGACAATTCGGGTCACCTCTTCCTGGTCAGAGGTGTAAAGCAGGAGCCCGAAGCGACCACCATCGAAGCGGCAGGCAAGATCGCCACCGCCCGATACGGCTTCGAGAACCTTGGCAACCTGCAGGATGTAGCGCTCGGCGACAGTCGGACCTGCCTGCTCCTGGATCCGGGCAAAATCATCGATCTCACCGATAGCGACGCCACAAAGCACGGGCATCTCAGGATTAGCGAAGACCTTGGCAATGGCCTTGTTGAAGGCACGGCGGCTGGCAAGACGCGTCAGCGGATCGACAAACTTGGCGGCCTCGGCCTCTTCGGCCTCACGCTGAAGATCAGCAAGGCTTGCGGTCTTGTCAACCACGGCGCGCACCACATTGCTGTTTTGATAGGCGCGCTTTTCGGTTGCAGCCTTCAGCGCCTTGATCGATTGACCGAGCGGCGTTCCTTCGAGATCGGCTTCCGTCATGATGGCGCGCGACGCATGGCCAATCACGCGACCATAATCGGTGAGAGAAATCTTCTCCTCGTTGAGCAGGTTGATGAAACTGCTCATTTCGGCGCGAACCTGACCGTTCTGGCGGCTGAGCAGGCCATCTTCATGGTGATGCGGCAGATATTTTCGGCCCAGCGCATCCAGCGCCTCCTGCGTCTTGACCTTGCCCAGCGCAATGAAGTCGCGCACCAGTTCGGGGTTGGAGCCAGCATAGGCCTCATAGACCAGCTCGTAATTTCGCGGCAAACCATCGATACCCATCTGGTGCATCGCTGTGGCAACCCGCAATGCAATGCTGGAAGCAGGATTCTTGACTTGCTGCATCTTTTCTTTCCTGGCTGGCTACGACGTAATTCGATGGTTTTGCGAACAATTGCAGAAGAATTCTTTCTTTCGGTTACATCGACGTTTAAAATTTTACCCTTTTCAATTCTGACTGTCTCAAGGCAATTAATCGGGCTGTTTCGTTGCGAAAAGAGGTTTGCAAGACAGACTTCCCTCGCGCTATGGACACTCGCATCGAGACGAAAGACGGAAACATGGCGCGGGTCATCAAAATCGAGGAAAACCGGGAGGAAGCGCTGAAGGAAGCGCTTCATCTTCTCGCGGCGGCAAAACCCGTCGCCATCCCGACCGAGACTGTGTATGGCCTAGCTGCAGATGCCACCGATCCGCGTGCAATCACCAGCATTTACGAAACGAAGGGACGCCCGCGCTTCAATCCGCTGATCTGCCACATGGCCGATCTCACCATGGCGGAACGATATGCCGAGTTTGATACCGTATCGCGCTTGCTGGCATCGCATTTCTGGCCGGGCCCGCTGACACTTGTCCTGCCGCTGAAGGGGGCAAGCGGAATTCATCCACTGGCGACGGCAGGATTATCGACCGTTGGCATTCGGGTCCCGCAGGGGGCTGCAGGGGAATTGATCCGCCGTTACGGCGAACCGCTGGCCGCACCGAGCGCAAACTCCTCCGGTCGGATCAGCCCGACGACGGCAGCCCATGTCGATGCCGATCTCGGCAGCAGGATAGACCTCATCCTTGATGGCGGCGCCTGCCCGGTGGGTGTGGAATCGACGATCGTGAAGGTCGAGGATGATCGTATCCGGCTTTTGAGACCAGGTGGCATTTCCGTCGAAACGATCGAGGCGCTGACCGGCCTTGCGGTTGAGCGATCGCAGCTGGAAAAACACGCTGCCATCGAAGCGCCCGGCATGCTGACATCCCATTACGCGCCCAATGCCCATGTGCGACTGAATGCCGTCAAAGCCGCCCCTCAGGAGGCACTGATCCGGTTCGGACCGCAGCCGGTAGAAGGAGAGGATCGTGTGAAGATCAGCCTCAATCTGAGCCCGGAGGGGGACCTTCGGGAGGCAGCGGCCAATCTGTTTGACTATCTCAAGAAGGCCGACGCCAGCGGCGCAGTCGGTATTGCTGTCGCCCCTGTCCCGTTTGACGGATTGGGCGAGGCAATCAATGACCGGCTGATGCGGGCTGCCGCGCCAAGAGGGCCGGACGGAGAGCGGAGATGAACCTTGCTCTGACACCGGCCGAGCGCATGCGCGCCTTCATCGCTATCGTGGGGGAAGCGAATGCCCTGACGCGGGCCGACGAGATCAAGCCCTATCTCACGGAAAATCGCGGTCTTTATCATGGCGCATCCTCCCTTGTACTGAAACCTGCTTCAACAGAAGAGGTCTCGGCCATCCTGAAGCTTGCCAGCGAAACGGGAACGCCTGTCGTACCCGTCAGCGGAGGGACTGGGCTCGTGGGCGGACAGGTGCCGCGCGAAAGCGGCGAGGACGTGCTGCTGTCGCTCGAACGGATGAACAGGATTCGAGAGATCGATCCCCAGGCCGATGTCATCATTGCCGATGGCGGCTGTATTCTGGCCGACATCCAGAAAGCAGCCGAGGCACATGGCAGGCTGTTTCCGTTGTCTCTGGGGTCCGAAGGCTCCTGCCGGATCGGCGGCAATCTCGCGACCAATGCGGGCGGGACAGCCGTTCTTGCCTATGGCAATATGCGCCAGCTTTGCCTCGGGCTGGAAGTGGTGCTGCCAACAGGGGAAATCTGGGACGGGCTTCGGCGTCTGAAGAAAGACAATAGCGGCTATGATCTGCGGGATCTCTTCATTGGTGCGGAAGGAACACTTGGCGTGATCACGGGCGCCGTCCTCAAGATGTATCCCCGTCCGCGCGGCAAGCAGGTTGCCTTTGCAGGACTGTCAACGCCAGCAGACGCGCTGGCGCTCTTCGAAAAGGCCTCTCAGCGCTGCGGCACGGCCCTGACCGGGTTCGAGCTGATGCCACGGATCGGGATCGAATTCACCACGCGGCATGTGCCGGGTGTGCGCGATCCCCTGCTCTCGCCCCATGCCTGGTATGCGCTTATCGATATCTCCACCTCCGATTCTGCGGAAACAGCCGAGGCGATGATGCATGACCTCCTGGAAGAGGCCTTCGAGGCGGGGCTTGTTGCAGATGCTGCCGTTGCGAGCTCGATGGCCCAGCAGAAAGCCTTCTGGCATCTGCGCGAAAGCATGTCGGACGCCCAAAAACCGGAGGGCGGATCGATCAAGCATGATGTGTCCGTCCCCGTGTCGCGCATTCCGGCATTTCTCGCGGAAGCCGATGCTGCAGTGCTCGCTCTCATTCCGGGCGCCAGGATCTGCGGCTTCGGACATCTGGGGGACGGCAATATCCATTACAATATCAGCCAGCCCGTGGGTGCTGACAAGGCGGAATTCATCGGACGGTGGCGGGAGGTCAATGCCGTGGTGCATGCGATCGTGCATGCCCATCACGGTTCGATTTCCGCCGAACATGGTGTCGGCCAGCTGAAGCGCGATGAGCTCATCGCCAGCCGTCCGCCGATCGAGACCGAATTGATGCGGCGGATCAAGCAGGCCTTCGATCCTGCAGGCATCATGAACCCCGGCAAGGTGATCGGCTGATCATGGCGAAGGCTGCGCGCGTGACGCTCCGCATTGATCTGGCCAATGGCGCTCGCCTCGGCCCCGGCAAGGCGGATCTTCTGGCGCTGATTGCCGAACACGGGTCCATCCGCGCGGCGGGGGCTGCACTCGGCATGTCCTATCGCCGCGCCTGGCTGCTGGCGGACGAAATCAACCGGATGTTTCGGGAGCCCTCGATCTTTACCCGCCATGGCGGCAAGAGTGGCGGGGAGCTGGCCTTACGGACTTCGGTATCCAATTGCTGGCCTGCTGCCAACGACTGGAGGCGGAAAGCCAGCGCGCGCTGGCAAACGATCTCGCCTTTCTGGCAGAGGTGCAGAACCCCTTGTTCGAACCATCCAAGTCATCGAAGCCGGACAGCGAATAGGCTCAAGCCTGTCGAAACAGGCCATCCTGCGCCAGAGAGACCGTCTTGAACAGGAGATGAACCGGCTGGCCAAGCGAGAGGCCCAGACTTTCGGCGGAACGTTTCGTGACTTCTGCTCGCAGGACCTCGCCCTCACAATTGACCGCAACTTCGACCGAGGCGTCCCGCCCCTCCTCAATCGCGGAAATCTGACCCGAGAGGCGGTTCAGCGTGGACAGGCCGGCAACCTTACCCGTCGCAATCACGATTTCGGAAATCGGCACAAACACGCGGATCGGTGTGCCTTCCGGTACATCGACATGGCGGAGAAAGAGCTGCCCGGCGCGGCTTTCTGCCTCGGTAAGACCGTCCTTGAGATGGTGCGCTTTCACGCTTGCAGAAATGAAATTGCCTGCGGGCATGGTGCCGGAGCCATGGGGCACACGCGACAGCACTTCATCCGGCGCGCCAATTGCGATTGCCCTTCCCTGTTCGAAAGCCACGACGCGTGTTGCAAGCCGCGATACCTCCTCGACGGCATGGCTGACATAGAGGATCGGAATGCCCACCTCATCGCGAATGCGCTCAATATCCGGAAGGATCTGAGCCTTCAGATTGCTGTCGAGGGCGGACAGAGGCTCATCCATCAGGAGGAGCCTTGGGCTCGCCATCAGGGCCCTGCCCAGCGCAACACGCTGTTTTTCCCCGCCCGAAAGATGAAGCGGCCGGCGATCCAGCAGGTGCGCAATTGCGAGAAGCTCGATGATCCGCTGCAGGCTTTCCCGAGGCTCGTTTGCGGGCAAGTGTCTTTGGCCGTAGCCGAGGTTCTGCCGAACCGACATATGGGGAAACAGCCGGCCTTCCTGAAAGACATAGCCGATGCGGCGGCGATGCGGGGGAACGAAACGACCACTTGCCGTATCGCTCCATATCTCATCGGCGAAACGGATCGCGCCCTGCATCGGTCTCGTCAATCCCGCAACCAGATTGATCAAGGTCGTCTTGCCCGAACCGGAGGGGCCGAACAATGCGGTCAGTCCGGAGCCTATCTGAAGATTTGCCGCAAGCGTGAATTCTCCCTGGCGATGGGTAATATCAAGCGTCAACATCAGCTTGCTCCTACCCGTGCGGCAATTCGGCGGGCCAGCACTTCCGAGGCAATCAGGGCGGCAAAGGAAATGACGATCGAGATCAGCGTCAACCGCATCGCAGCCAGATCACCGCCGGGAACCTGCGTATAGGTATAGATGGCCGAAGACAGGGTCTGTGTTTCACCCGGGATGTTGGAGACGAAGGTAATCGTCGCTCCGAATTCGCCCATGGACTTGGCAAAGGCGAGAATCGCGCCAGCGGCGATGCCCGGCAGGATGAGCGGTAAAGTGATCGTCACAAAGACACGGAGGGGCGAGGCCCCGAGCGTTGCCGCAGCGGCCTCCAGCTTGCGGTCAACCGCATCCAGCGAGAGGCGGATCGAGCGAACCATCAACGGAAAACCCATGACAGCGGCGGCAAGGGCCGCACCCGTCCAGCGGAAGGAGAATACGAGACCGAACCACTCTTCGAGGAAGCTGCCGACGGTTCCACGGCGTCCGAAGGTCAGCAAAAGCAGGTAGCCAGTGACGACTGGCGGCAGGATCAGCGGCAGGTGAACGAGACCGTTCAACAGGGTCTTGCCCCAGAATTCCCTGCGAGACAAAAGCCAGGCCACCAGAAGGCCAAGCGGCAAGGAGAAAATGACAGCGACTGCGGCAACCCGCAGGCTCAACATCATCGCCGTCCATTCTTCCGGTGTGAGCGTCACGATTTGCTGCTGTCTTTCATGTCTTCGTCGCCAGAACCGGATCAGTTCGTCCGGGACAGGACGGTAAATCCTGCTGCGGCAAATATTTCATGGGCTTTCGCGCCCTGGAGATAGCTGAGGAAATCACTCGCTGATGGATAGTCGCTTTCGCTCAACAGGGCTGCCGGATAGACAATCGGCGGATGGCTTGCCTCGGGGAAACGATCCAGGACACGGACACCCGGATCGACCTTCGCATCCGTTTCATACACGATACCGAGAGGGGCCTCCTGCCGGGAGACCAGCAACAGCGCCGCACGAACATTCTCCGCCTGGGCGACCTTATCCTTCACGCTCTCCCAGACACCGAGGTTTTCCAGTGCCGCCTTGCCATAGACGCCTGCAGGGACCGCATCCACGTTGGCCATGGCAAGACGTTCTTCTCCAAGCATGTCGGCAAGGGCAAAGCCAGGAGCGATGGACACCTCAAGGGCCGAATTTGCGGGGGCGACAAGCACGATCCGGTTGGCGAGAAGATCGACGCGGCTTTCGTTCTTCAACAGCTCTTTTTCGGCAAGATAATCCATCCATCGCTGATCGGCAGAAATAAAGATATCGGCGGGTGCGCCCTCTTCGATCTGCTTGGCCAGCGCCGAACTGCCAGCAAGCGAGATACGGACATCCGTGCCGGTTTCCGCCTGCCATGCGGCAGCGATGTTTTCAACCGCTTCCTTCAGGCTCGCTGCGGCAAAGACGGTGAGGGGCTCATCGGCCCTGGCCAGGCTCAAGGGCATCAAGGACAGAATCGAAAGACCAATAAGAGCACCCAGGCGTGGCAGCGGATTACAGATCACGATTACCTCCCATCGATATATCTCATGGAATATATCGATAGCTTTAGAGAAGCCTGCCTGCAAGAGGTGATGGACCGAGCATTCGCTCTAGGATCAGCTTCTCAGCTGGGAAATCGCAAACATGAGATCTGCGCTAATGCCTACGCTGCCACTGTTACCGGTCAGCAGTGTCAGAGCACCGTTGAAGCTGGTGTCATTCTGCACGTCGTACATGGCCGTAAACCGCGTCACGAGCTTCTTGACCTTCTCGGGATCGGCAAGATCCTTCATATCCAGATATTGCTCGACGACCTTCGCCTGCTGGTCGACATCCATGCTGCCCAGCTCTGCCGGAAGGCCGAATGTTGTCCGGAAAAATTCATAGAGGGCAGTGTCACCCAGAATGTCATAGGGTGATGTCAGACTGCCGGCCATGCGTTCAAAGTAGAGCGCAAGGCGCACGCCCGCATTGCTGGCGCCCTCATTCGTCTCGATCTGCTGGCGCAGGAAGAGGTTCATGGTCTCGACCATGTCACCCTTTTCCTGGATGCTGTCTCCGGCCAGACGAATGACCCGCCCCTCGGCATTGAAATTGAATGAGGCGACGATCTCGGAGAAGCGGGTATCGGACGTCGTGTTGGCGGCACTCCTCGGATCATCCAGATCCGACAGGAACATCTGACGCATGAAGTCATTGGTGACCGACTTCGGATCGATACCCTTGGCAATCAGCAAAAAATCAACGATGCGTCGATCAGCAAGAAGCTCATCGCGCGACGTCAGTGTCGCAATCTTGTTCTGGTAGTATTCGACCTCGTCGGAGGCCGCCTCTCTCGCCTGCTCCAGCTCGGTCCCTTCAAGGAAGCGCGTCTTCTGGATCGTGTAGTCCTTGGCGTAATCCTTCAGCGTCGATTCCGACTGGGCCATCTTTGCCCATGTCAGATTGCCTTCTTCATCATAGTTGAAGAGCTTGGCGAACTCGACATAACGCTCATCGCCCAGCGTGTAGACGAAGCTTCTGGGATCATCGAGATTGCTGGTCAGGACACGGCGCATGGTCGACCGCGAGACTTCAGCAGGATCAAGCCCGACGGCCTTCACGGCGAAGTTATAGATAACGGAATTGGCAAGAAGCTGGTCGACAGTCGCAACGGTGCTTGTATCCCGGTTGATCGCCGCCAGGGTGGTCCTCAAAGTCGCGATTTCCCGCTCGTCAGCCGCGTCGTCCACGTCATTGTAGCCGCTGAAATAGCCATTCGACAGACGTTCCTGATTGGACGCACTGATCGGAGTCTGTCCTGCAGGCAAGGTTCCGTCACTGTTGAAATTGAAGAGACCAGCCAGGAAAGCCAGACCTTCGAAAGCGGGAGTTCCTACATACTGCCTGAAGAACGGGTCGTTGGGGTCATCCGGATCACCGGTGATCGCTTGCTCCAACGTGGCATTGACGATGGTGAAGCTGGTGGACAGTCCGGCTGCAGCCTTGATGTAGCTGGCCACCCGGCTGTCGCTCATCATCTCTTCAACGGTGGTGAAGGTGTTGATGACCGAGCGGACATATTCGTCCGTCATCAGGGCGGCAGCGCGGGTCACCCGATCCTGGCTTCCGAGATAGTTGGTATTGATCGCCTCGAGATTGGCGGCGCTCATGAAGCCATCAGCGGGCACCGTTCCATCTGCGTTGAACTGGAAGGCATCAACAATATTCTGATAGCCAGCTGCAGCACCCATGAAGCGCGAACTGGTGTTGTTCTGACTGACCAACTGGGCCCGCAGGGCCGTGCTGTCTTCCCCCAGGGCTGGAAGGCCCGTGTAGGCATCGATCTGAGCCTGTTTTTCGGCAATCGTTGCGTTTATATCGGGAATATCAGTCGGAATGAGACTTGCTTCAGCTGCGGTGATCTGGCTGGTCAGGGCGTCGATTTGTGCCTGAAGGGCAGGAATATCGGCATCTGGCTCTGCCTTTTGTGCCTCAAGCGCTGCACGATCTGCCTTCTGGGTCGCAATCGCGTTTCGAGCCGCAAGATCGGCACTGGCCGCGTCCAGCTCGATCTGAATGGCATCGATCTGGGCCTGAAGGGCCGGAATATCGGCACCCGCCTCGCTTTTACCGGCCTCCAGAGCCGCAATCTCGGCGGTCATATCACCGACCTTCATCGACACATAGGAGATGAAGCGTGAGTCGATATCCCTTTGCTTTGTATCAATCTCCCGATCAATCGCAGCGATATCGGCACCCGGATCGCTCTTGCTTGCTTCAAGGGTCGCGATGTCATCCCTGAAACTGGTGACCCTGGTCACGATCGATTGCAGTGTCGTGTTCTGGCTCGCCAGCGCTGCTCGCGCATCAATTCTGGCAATGGTCTCCAGGTTGGCCTCAATCGAGCTTTGCGCGTTTATGACATTGGGCAGGATCTGTGTATTGAAATAGGAATTGGGGTCGTTTGCATCGCTGGTCAGCAGGCCGCGAATGAGGTTCCGATCATAGGTCGCTTCATCAATTCCAAAGGTCTGGAAGAAATATTCTCGCAGGCGATCATTGGCGAGGAACTGATCGACATTGGTGACGATCGTGTTCATCGCGTTGTAATACCGGGTCTCTTCCGTAATTCGTTCATCGAGATTGGCGATGTTTTGATTGTAAAGACCGATCATCGCATCGGTCTGGTCGGATGTAATGGGCGTTAGCGTGCCGCCCCCGCCCGGCCCGAACTGGAAGGCCGCAGCAAACTCGCGGTAACGCTTGTCGGTCAGCTTGTTTGCGTAACTGTTCTCGTCATTCAAGTCGCTCTCAAGGACCTTCTTCATGAAAGCCCGGGCATAGGTCATGTCTTCCAGGCCATGCGCTTTCATTGCGTAGGAATAGAGGCGGAAGTCATCAAGGAATTCATCGACGGTTTTCACATTGCCGATGTTCTCTCTGTAATAGGCGGCATCGCGCGCCACGATCTGGTCCTGCGCAGCCCGGTTCAGGGTCGCCTTGATGTCGCGAGTCACCAGATTGTAGCTCAGAAACGTCGATACCATGACACTGGCCTCCATCATTCAGCAGGGTCCATCGCTTCTCCTGTGGCTGACTGAGCTTGTCCCGAACTGACATGGCGGGTTGCAGATGTTCACCCAATCGAAACCTTACCTGGTTCGAGAAAACTAACCATTTGAAGCTGCAAAGTTTTTTTAACCGCAATTTTTAAGCCCTCTCAAAGGGGCCGCGCCTATGTTCGGGCCATAGAGGACGCAAAGTCCCGAAAAAGGAGTGCATGAGGCGCTCTCAGGTAAAACAAGGGTAGCATGAAAATGACGAACACGGTTACGAAGCCAGACTGGGCTGGAGCCACATTACGGCTGGATCCGACACGGTTTCCGCAGCAGGTTTCCTATGCGTTGCACGGCTCCCTAGGCGATGTGACGATCACCATTGACGAACGCGGTGCAGTTCTGCGCAAGATCCTGCCAGGCAGTGGCCTGCCATTGTCCTTTGCCTTGCCGGCACGGGCATTCAAAGGCGTTGCCGCCCGCGCAATTGATCATGGAGACGGAGAAGTGACCGTTACCCTCGAACTGCATCACGACGACCCGGATATGTGCATACCGCTTCTGGTGGCTCATGATCTCTGTGACATCGCAGCCGACTGGCGCGGCTGGGCAGAGGCTTTCCGTATTCCGATGCTGATGGTCGAGGCCGATGGCGTGGCTCGTCCGCTTGAGGAGCATATTGGAGAGATCCGTACCCGCGAAACTCAACCACGCCGCAGACACTCCTATTTTGCCGAGCGTCGTCCGCGCTTCCTCGTACGCCGGACGACCGGTAAGCTCGGTGTGAGCATGAAGATTTCCGGAAAGGAAATCATCGCTCGTTCCTGATTCCGTTCAGACCTGATACAAAACGGGCCCGGAAGTCAGCTTCAGGCCCGTTTTCGTTTTGCCGCCGGTGCCGAAATGATCGCCGTTTTTGCCTTGAGACCGTCAGGCAAAGGGCAAGGCACAGACGAGGCCCAGGAAGATGATCATTCCGACGCGACTGTTGAACTTGAAGAGTTTCAAGCACTGATTGGCATCATTGATATCGAGCACCTTGATCTGCCAGGCGAACATGGCAGCGGCTATGAACAGTCCGAGGATTGCAACAATATTCACGTCGGCCAGAATGAACGCCGAAACAAGCAGGATCAGGGTCAGGGTATAAAGCCCGGAGAGCCAGAGCTTCGTATCATCGCCAAACAGGCGAGCGGTGGAGCGGACACCGACAAGAGCGTCGTCTTCCTTGTCCTGATGGGCATAGATCGTGTCATAGCCGATCGTCCACGCAATCGCCCCACCATAAACCAGGAAAGCCACCAGCGACAGGCTGCCATGCAGGCCCGCCCAGCCCATCAGACCGCCCCATGAAAAGGCAAGCCCGAGAAAGAATTGCGGCCAGTCGGTGAAGCGTTTGGCGAAGGGATAGATCGCAACGATCGCCAGCGACAGGATGCCGAGCGCTATCGAAAAATAGTTGAAGCTGATGAGCACCAGGAAGCCGATCAAAGCCTGCAGGATCATGAAGATCTTGGCCTGCAGGCGCGTGACACGGCCCGAAGGAAGAGGTCGCGAGCGGGTGCGCGCGACCTGATTATCGATGTCGTGATCGACAAGGTCATTATAGGTGCAGCCGGCGCCGCGCATCACCACCGAACCGACGAAGAACAGGAACAGGTGAAACACGAAAAGGCGCAGATCGAGCTGACCTTCGGCGGCGAGCACGTTGGCGGCCAGTGCGGACGACCAAAAGCAGGGCCACATGAGCAACTGCCAGCCGATCGGTCGATCCCAGCGGGCCAGCTGCGCATAGGGCCAAAGCCAGCGCGGCAGGATGCGGTAAACCCAGTTGTTGGACGGCGCGTCAATAACGCGATCTGCGGTGCTTTCGGTCGTGCTCATGACCCGAAGTGATAGAGCAAGGCGGCGAGCAAGGGAACTGCCGTGATGTCACGCCGCCGAGAAAGCGCTTGCTGCGGCCACAAGAATCGTGCCGCCGCAGGAGATTATGTCTGTCGTTATACGCGTCAGTTCAGACCGAACTTGTACCTGGCTGATACACCGAACATCAGCTGATTTTCCGTGCCCCGCTGCCTAACAAGGCTGCTGTCTGCGGCAGGGCCGGCCAGGCGCTTGTATTCTGTGAAGGCACTGACCGATATCGCTTCGGTGGCAGCCCAGGTAATGTCGGCACCGAGACCGTAGGATGTGAAACCACCGTCGGGATTGTATTGTGCAAGGCCCGATGCGGCTGATTCCGCTGCATCGACGCCGTAATAGGCTTCGGTATAGCCGCTGGTCGCATAGGTGGCGCGCGGACCGGCCGAGACACGAAGATTTGGCGCGATGTCCGTGAAGGCATCCAGGGACAGATCCGCCACCATGCCATCGTGCGCGCGAATTCCCTGACGCAGTTCGCCGCGGGCACGCAGGTAATCCGTCATATAGACATCCACGAAACCACCGACTTCCGCACCCCACCTGACCTCTGAGAGCCCCCTGAGATCAGCGCTGTCGCCAGCATCACGCGGACGAACAAGCTTGCCCGCGATACCGGCGCGGATTGCCCCGTTGTCAAAAAGGGCTATCGACGGATTGTCATTGCGCGAACTGAAACGGGCATCCTTGCCCCGGCCAAGAGAGATGATGGGCGAGAAAAACAGCTTGCGGTCTTTCGCACCCTCATAGACCGGAGCGGAGATCCCCGAGCCGCCAAGGGTCAGGTACCAGTCACCCGACCAGAAGGGTTCCGCATGAACCGGAGCAGCCATGGCAAATGTGGAGATTGCAAGCATGGCAAATCGTTTGGCGTTTCGCATAAATGCCCCCAGAATACGCTAGACAAGATCCGCGGGTGCGGAAACAACTTGTCTCTAATTATCAGCGAAGCGTTACGGCATCTTTAACCACGTCGGATCAGGAAAGACGCCTGACTTTGCCGTGATCGCATCACGCAATCTGATGAACTCATCAGACAAGCTTCTGAAATGGCTTCTTTTTCTGTCTTTTCTCTGCTTTCTGATCAGTTTCTGCTTGACCTTGCTGCATCGCGGGACTTTCCTCACTTCCAAGAAGAAAAGGAGAGCATTCATGGCTGTCGATCCCTCTGCCCGCACACCAACCTTCACCTATGTCGAGGGCGACTGGTTCTCCGGCAATCCGCCACTGATTGGACCGACCTCGCATGCCATGTGGCTGGGCTCGACTGTGTTTGACGGCGCAAGGTGGTTTGACGGCATCGCTCCTGACCTCGACATGCATTGCCAGCGGGTCAACCGATCTGCCGAAAACATGGGGCTGAAGGCGACGATGAGCCCCAAGGAGATCGAGGCGCTGGCCTGGGAAGGGGTGAAGAAGTTCGACGGCAAGACCGCCATCTACATCAAGCCCATGTATTGGGCCGAACATGGCCAGGCTGGCTCGGTGGTCGCGGCCGATCCCGAATCGACCCGCTTTGCGCTCTGCCTGTTCGAGGCTCCGATGCATACGGCCAAGCCCTCATCCCTGACAGTTTCGCCCTTCCGGCGCCCGACGCCCGAATGCGCGATGACCGACGCCAAGACCGGCAGCCTTTACCCGAATTCCGGCCGCATGATCATCGATGCGCGAAAGCGCGGCTTCGACAATGCGCTGGTGCGCGACATGAACGGCAATGTGGTGGAGACCGCCTCCTCCAACGTCTTCATGGTGAAGGATGGCGTCGTCTACACGCCGGCCGCCAACCGCACCTTCCTTGCCGGGATCACGCGGGCCCGCGTCATGGGGCTGCTGCGCGAGGCGGGCTTCGAGGTGCGCGAGGCGACGCTGTCGGTCGAAGACTTCATGAATGCCGACGAGATCTTCCAGACCGGCAATTATTCCAAGGTGGTGCCGGTCACCCGTCTCGACGATGCTCAGTTCCAGGAGGGTCCGGTGACCCGCAAGGCGCTGGAGCTCTATATGGACTGGGCGAAATCCAGCCGCGCCGCTCAGCATTGAACAGCGCTCGCCGCTCCCGGCTTCTGGATTGCGTTCGGGCTGCTGCTTGATCGCGGCCCATCGCCTCTCTATCTCTCGCTGAGCCGCATGTTTCCATTCCCGGAAGGATCTCTCTTGTCCGTCTTCAACAACCTGCCCACCCCGCCCGCTGCCGCCAAGAAGCCCGTCACGGATACCCGCCACGGGATCACCCGCACGGATGATTATGCCTGGCTGCGGGCTGGCAACTGGCAGGCGATGTTCAAGGATACCTCCATCCTCGATCCGGAAATCCGCAGCTACCTGGAGGCCGAGAACGCCTATATGGAGGCGGCGATGGCCGACACGAAAGAGCTGCAGGGCCAGCTCTTTGCCGAGATGAAGGGCCGTATCAAAGAAGACGATTCCTCGATCCCGATGAAGGACGGCCTCTTTGCCTATGGCTCTGCCTTTGTCACCGGCGGAGAGCAGCCGCGCTATTTCCGCATCCCGCGCGACGGCAATCCGAAGGACGAGACGATCCGCGAGCTGCTGCTCGACGGCGACAAGGAAGCTGTCGGCAAGGACTATTTCCGCCTGTCCGGCATCGATCACACGAGCGACCACGCATTCGGCATCTGGGGTTACGATGACAAGGGCTCGGAATACTACACGCTGCGCATTCGCGATCTCGCCACCAAGCAGGATCTGGACGACGTGCTCGAAAACACCGCCGGCGGCGGGGTCTGGGCGCCCGACGGCGAGAGCTTCTTCTACACGTTGCAGGACGAGAACCACCGTCCGTCCAAGGTCTTCCACCATATCGTCGGTCAGCCGCAGTCATCCGACCGGCTCGTCTACGAGGAGAAGGATCCCGGCTTCTTCATGGGCGTCGGCGGCTCGCTGCTCGACGACTTCATCTTCATCGACATCCACGACCACGAGACCTCGGAATACCGCATCCTCTCGACCAAGGACCTCACGGCGGAGCCTGTGCTCGTCGCCGAGCGTGAGGAAGGGGTCGAATATTCGATGACAGAGGGCGGCGATGTCTTCTACATCCTGACCAATGCCGACGGCGCCAAGGACTTCAAGATCGTCGAGGCGCCGGTTTCGGCGCCGGGCAAGGCGAACTGGAAAGATCTCGTGCCGCATGAGCCGGGCCGGTTGATCCTCAACCACATGGCCTTTGCCCGCCACCTGGTCTGGCTGGAGCGCCGCGAGGGCCTGCCTGTGATCATGATCCGCGACCGGACGTCCGGCGAAGAGCATTCGATCGCCTTTGCCGAGGAAGCCTATTCGCTGGGCCTGCAGGGGGCTGCCGAATACGACACCGACGTCATCCGCTTCTCCTATTCGTCGATGACGACACCCTCGCAGCTGTTCGACTACAACATGGCGACCCGCGAGCGCATACTTCTGAAGACGCAGGAAGTACCGTCCGGCCACAAGCCGGAGGACTATGTCACCCGCCGGGTGTTTGCCGAAGCGCATGACGGCGAGACGGTGCCGGTCACCCTGCTCTACCGGAAGGATACGAAGCTCGACGGCTCCGCCCCCTGCCTGCTCTATGGCTATGGCGCCTATGGCATCACCATCCCCGCCGGCTTCAACACCAATTGCCTATCGCTGGCCGATCGCGGCTTCGTCTATGCCATCGCCCATATCCGCGGTGGCAAGGACAAGGGTTTCTCCTGGTATGAAGACGGCAAGATGGAAAAGAAGGTCAATACCTTCAAGGACTTCATCTCGGCTGCCGACCACCTGGTGAAGGAAGGCTTCACCGCATACGACCGGATCATCGCCGAAGGCGGCTCTGCCGGCGGCATGCTGATGGGGGCTGTTGCCAACATGGCGCCGGAAAAATTCGCCGGCATCATCGCTGCCGTGCCCTTTGTCGATGTGCTCAACACCATGCTCGACGACACGCTGCCACTCACCCCACCGGAATGGCCGGAGTGGGGCAATCCCATTGAGTCCGAAGAGGAATATCGCTGGATTGCGGCCTATAGCCCCTATGACAATGTCGAGAAAAAGCCCTACCCGCCGATCATCGCGCTTTCGGGCCTCACCGACCCGCGCGTGACCTATTGGGAGCCGACCAAGTGGATCGCGCGGCTACGCGCCACCGCGCCGGAGGCCGGGCCTTTCCTGCTCAAAACCAACATGGCCGCTGGCCATGGCGGCAAGTCGGGGCGTTTCCAGCGGCTGGAAGAGATCGCGTTTGAATATGCCTATGCGATCAAGGTGGCGGGGAAGGTCTGATTTCGCCCTTGTCTTCATGATCGCAGAAGCCACATTCATCTGATGGCTTCGCGAAAGAAAGACACAATCATGAGCCGCCGCTGGTGGCTGCTGGTGCAGATTACCAAGCGGCTGTGGTTTCGGGCGACCCTCTACACGCTGATTGCGATTGCGACAGCGCTGTTGGGGGTTGGCTTTGGTCACTATATCCCCGATAGCCTCTCTGACATGGTCGGTGCCGATGCCGTCGATCCGATCTTGACGATCATTGCGTCGTCCATGCTGGCAGTCACGACCTTCTCGCTGTCAACGCTTGTCTCGGCAACGAGCACGGCGGCCAATGGCGGCACGCCGCGTGCGATCGGGCTCGTGCTCGAGGACCAGACGGCCCAATCGGCACTCTCGACCTTTCTGGGGGCCTTTCTTTTCTCCCTGGTGAGCCTGATTGCGCTCAACACCGGTCTTTATGGCGGTGGCGGGCGCGTCGTTCTCTTTGTCGTAACGCTGATCGTGGTTGCGCTCATCGTCACCATGTTGCTCAGGTGGATCGACCACCTGGCCGGCCTCGGACAGGTGAGCGAGACGATCAGCCGGGTGACGGAGGCGACCGAACAGGCGCTGCAAAGCCTTGCAGACAATCCCTGTCTCGGCTGCTCACCCTATGACACACCGCCGCCGCTCGCCATGCCGCTTTTTCCGGATGAAACCGGCTATGTCCGCCATCTCGACACCAGCATCCTGGCCGAATGGGCCGAGAAACTGCAAGCCCATGTTTACGTCGCCAAGCGACCGGGAGAATTCTGCTCGCGGGCCGAGCCGATTCTCCATGTGGTTCTGCCCAATGGTTTCGGGGATGACACGGACGAGGCAGAACACCATCTGCGCAGAGCTTTCACCATCGGCGCCAACCGCTCCTATGATCAGGATCCGCTCTTCGGTCTGACTGTCCTGTCCGAAATTGCATCGCGCGCCCTTTCCTCGGGCATCAACGACCCGGGAACTGCGGTGGACGTGATCTCGCAACAGGCACGGATTCTTTCGCGGGCCGCAGACCGGAGTGCAGCCCGCCAGAAGGACATGAAGCCGACGACGTCCAACACGGGACGCGGGCCTAAACCGCATCGCCGGGTCCATGCTGCACCGATAGAACCGCTCTCGCTGCTTGAAACCAGCTTTCTGACGGTCGCTCGCGATGCTGCCGGCATGGTCGAAGTGGCAATCGCCCAACAGCGGGCGCTTGCGGCGCTCTCTGCAAGCCGGGACAAGGACTATGCCGCTGCTGCTCGTAGCCTGGCAAAGGTGGTGTTGGATCGGGCGCTTTCAAAGCTGGAGTTTGAAGATGACAAGGCGCGGGTCGAGACCGAGCACAGGAAGGTGCTGAACGCGTAGCAGCCGTCTCCAACACAACCGAATCGGCCACCTAGCCCGTATTCTGAAATCCGCAAGGGCATTTCTGCCGCAGAAATCGTCGACGCAAGGTTCGCGCAAGGTTGAATGGTTAACAAATGGTTAACAGATCAATCGAGGTGTCCGCCATGAGGATAGACAGCGGCCTAAGCAGCTATTCATTTCAGAACCGATATGTGCATGTCACGTCGGAAAAGGATGATGTGACGCCTGAAACGGCCCAGCCGGCCAAGGCGCGCAGCGGCGCACCCAGCACATTTTCAAGCACCCTGATCTCCAGCAGCCTCGCCTCGGCATTGTGGACTGTGGACGGCGGCCGCAAGGCTACGGAGGCCTCCAACGTAACTGGCACCCAGGAAGCCAAGACGCGCAATGCCTCCGTGACCGAGCGGATCGAGGCGGCCTATCGCGAATACGACCTGTCGGACGAAAACGCTGCCTGAAAGAGAACCTTTCAAGAAAGGACCGGCTGAGCCCATGGCGCAGCCGGTCATTTCATTTTTGACCCTGGCAGGCCGTTGCGTAAAGACGGCCACCGGCTCAAGAGTGCTGATGGTGGTGAGAGCCCGCAGGTTTCACAACAGCCTTAGGACCACAGCATGAGGTCTCGACGGTGATCGCTTCGCCGGCCTTCCACTCGCGCCAGGACTGATTAAGGATCTGGATTGACGAACTGAGGAAGAGGCCCGCCATGATGCCGGCAACAATCAGATCGGGCCAGGCCGTTGCCGTTCCCCAGACACCGAGTGCTGCAATCATGACGATAACATTGCCGATCGCGTCGTTGCGCGAGCAAAGCCAGACCGAACGCACGTTGGCATCACCATCCTTGTACGACATCAGCAGCAGAACGCTGGCAACATTGGCGGCAAGTGCAAGGAAGCCGATAACGCCCATGACAGGGGCTTCCGGCACGCCGCCTTCAAAGACACGCCAGATGGTCGAACCGAACACAAATAGCCCCATGCAGAGGAGGCTCAGGCCCTTGGCGGCAGCGGCCATGCTGCGGGTCTTCAAGGATGCGCCGATAACGGCAAGCGAAATGCCGTAGGTCACGGCATCGGCAAAGAAATCCAGCGCGTCGGCCTGAAGCGCCTGGGAACGGGCCAGCTGGCCGGCCGTCATTTCAACGACAAACATGACCGCATTGATCGCAATCACCATCCAGAGCCGCTGTTTATAGGTGTCCGACATCCCGTCAAAGGGGCCGTGGCTATGGCCGCAAGAAGCACTCATCGACTGATCTTTCCCGTCTTGATTTGATCCTGCACCCTGTCTAGGATCTCTAGTGACTAGAGGTTCAAGAGGTTTTTTCATGTATTCGATCGGAGAGCTGTCGCGGCGAACAGGCGTGAAGGTGCCGACCATCCGCTACTACGAACAGATGGGGCTGATTTTCGCACCCGACCGCACCGAGGGCAATCAGCGGCGCTATGAAAAGCAGCAGCTTGAGCGGCTGACCTTCATCCGCCATGCGCGGGATCTCGGCTTTCCGATCGAGGCGATCCGGGCGCTTCTCCAACTCAGCCGCCATCCGGAGGAACCCTGCAGTACTGCCGACAAGATCGCGCGCGATCAGCTCGCAGATGTGCGCGACAAGATTGCGAAACTGCGCAAGCTGGAGGACGAGTTGGAGCGAATCGTGTCCCATTGCGAGGGACATACGGTGGGCGACTGCTATGTGATCCGGGCGCTGTCCGATCACGGTCTTTGCGAACACGAGCATTGAGGACGGGTCGCTTTACTTGAAGCATGATCCCCGTTGACAATCGATTTAAACTGGCGCATCTAGCCTTCCATGATCAATGAACGCGCACCCATGTCCTGCACGTATTTTTGGGCCTACCGGTAACGGGCGGCTCGACAGATCACTTTGTCAACAAGCCGCCGTCAGGCGGCTTTGTTGTTTCGAGAGAACGCTTCCCCTGACGGCAAAAATCGAAAAAGGGAAGTACAATGACCGAAGATACCGATCTCACCCTGCCAAGACCCCCGGTGGTCGTCATTCGTCATGCCAAGCCGCAGGATCTGCCCGAACTCAACGAGATGATCGAGGCGCTGGCGATGCATCATGGCGATGCCTCGGCGATGACGCCGGACAAGCTGGAGCGTGACCTTTTCGGCACCCTGCCCTGGATCCAGGCACTGGTCGCCGATAGCGGCGAGGACGGTCTGATCGGCTATGCCATTCTCGTTCCGCTCTACCGGGCGCAGGAAGGCAAGCGCGGCATGGATCTGCATCATCTCTATGTTCGCGATGGGCAGCGCGGCAATGGCATCGGCCAGCATCTGGTGGATCGAGCCCGGCAGATTGCGCGTCAGGCGGGCTGCGACTTCCTCTCGGTTTCTGCCGCTACCGGCAATTTCGCGGCTCATCGCTTCTACGAAAACATGGACTTCGTGCCGCGTCCCGTCACGGGCATGCGCTATCTGCAGGCGCTCAGCTGAGACGACTGCTGCTCATTGGAGGATAAATCCATGCCGCGAATCGCGATTGCCCTGCAGGATGACTATGCCGATTGGGAGCCAGCGCTGGTGATGGCGGCGCTGCGCTACTATCTGCGATGCGAGGTGCTGACGGCCTCGCCTGACGGAAAACCTGTTCAGTCGATGGGCGGCCTGAGGGTCGCAGTTGACCTGCCCTATTCGCAGATCGATGCCGAACGCTTTGACGCGCTGATCATTCCGGGCGGCTATGCCTGGGAAAAGGGTTTGGCTTTCGACTTTACCGGACTTGCGACGGCATTTCGCGACAGGGGCAAGGTGCTGGGCGGGATCTGTGCGGCTGCCAGTGCGCTTGCCGCCACCGGCGTATTGAACGCCGTCGCCCATACAGGAAATTCGCTGGCCTCACACCAGAAATACTCCGCCTATCAGGGAGCAGCGCTCTATCGTGATCAGCCGCAGGCGGTGCGCGATGGCGCCATCGTCACGGCAGCCGGTTCAGCGCCCGACACATTCGCCTTTGAAGTCCTGAAGGCACTGGATCTCTGGACGCCCGAGGCCGAAGCTGTGCTTTCGACATTTGCGGCGGAACACCAATGAGAAGTGCAGTTCGGCTCAATGCCGAACGGGCGGGTTCTCGGACCATTTCTGCAACGTGGTCTTGATCAACACCAGGGCCGCCTGCTGGGCATGATCGCGCTCGCGCGGATCGACGATGGCCGAAAGCCGCTTGTCAAATGCTCGCACCGTTTCCGAAACCCAGCGATGAAGGGCCGGATCAGGATAGTTGTCGAGCAGCGAGCGGATAGCGTTTTCCATCCGCCGACGTTCAATGCTCATGTCCCCTCCGCATTTCATGTCGGCGGCACCATGACGGCTGAGGCTTGCGCGGTGCTGGTCTTTCAGATGGCCGCTCATTCCAGCTGCCATTGCTCTGCCACCGCGCGCACAACCATCAGCGCTGAAGCATGGGCCAAGGCTTGATCACGCGGGTCGGGAAGATCCGCTTCGAAGCGCCGCTCCAGCATCGAAACATAGTGCATCAGATCGACGACGCGTGGATCGCCGGATGCGGAGAACCGCGCGCTCATCCGGGCCACGGTTTCAACAAGTTCCTGCAATGTCGGTCTTTGCGCCATCTTCATCGGATAATGATGACGCTCCAATCCTAACAGGCGGTTTATTCCACAGCGGGGATCGCCTTCAGATAGGCGGCCATTGCCTCAATGTCGGCATTCGGCAATTCGGCCATGTTCTTCTGGACCGATACCATTGTGCCACCGACGCTGTCATAATCCGGAGTGAAGCCGGTCTGGAGGTAGCTGACGATATCGCCCTCGCCCCAGGACCCCATGCTTCTGGAGCCTGGCGTGATATTGGGAATCATGCCCTCGCCTTCCGGATTGGGGCCTCCTCCCAGCCAGCTGGCCAGTTTCGGTCCACCGATGATGTTGCGGGGTGTGTGGCATTCGCCGCAATGCCCAGCGCCTTCGACGAGATACTGGCCCCGTTTGACCAGGTCGGAAGCATCGGCCAGTTCGGCAATCGGCTCCTCAGAAAAATAGAGGAACTTCCAACCGCCAAGCGACCTGCGGACATTGAAGGGGAAGGGCAATTCATGGGCCGGGGCAACCGCCTCGCTGGCGGGAAGGCTCAACATGAAACCGTAAAGATCGTTGATATCCTTCGGCGTCATGCGCGAATAGGATGTGTATGGGAATGACGGATAAAGATGTTCGCCATTGCGACCGACACCCCGGGTCATGGCATCACCGAATTCGGCAAGCGTCCAGGCACCGATCCCAGCTGACGGGCTGCTGGAAATGTTCGGGGGATGGAAGGTGCCGAAATCGCTGTGGATCGGAGCCCCGCCCGACAGGATCAGTCGCGCATCACCCGAGGCATCCGCCGGTGCATGGCAACTGGCGCAGCCGCCGGTGAAAAACACGTTCCGACCATTTTCAAGATCAGGCTCGCCAAGCCCTGCCCAAGTCGAAGGATCATGACGGTTCGGGGCTGTGAAGAAAAGAAACGCCGCGCCACCAAGGACGCCGGCTGCAAGGAGGCCGCCAAGCCCCTTTCGCCATGTGGATGCCATGGACCTCACTCCTGAAGTTTCGGGCGACCCGTGCCCGCAAAGTGCGATCCGGCCGCTGAACAACCGGATCGCGACAAAGGCCCCTGTCGGGGATCAGTTCTTCAGGCGGTAGGTCTGATGACAGTCGCCGCAGGTCGCGCCAAGTGCCTGCATGGCCGCTCCAACGCCAGCCTGATTGGCGGGAAGAGAAGCGAGCTGTGCCTCCGCAATGGTTGCGAGGTTCGCAGCCTTGGCCTTGAAGTCATCCATGTTTTCCCAGATCTTCGGGCTGGCTTCGCTGTCCATGCCGGTTTCACTGCCGACCGGGAAGTGATCCGGATAGGTCTTGGCGACTGCCGCCAGCGTCGTGAGCGCAGTCGTGACCGCCGCTGCGTCATAGGGGCGCTCACCTTTTGCGATCCCGCCAAGCGCACCCATGGCACCGCCGACTTTCTTCATTTCTTCCTGACGGACAGTCTGCGGCTCGCCGGCAGCGATTGCGGACCCCACACCCAGGGCAGCGGCGATTGCCGCGGCCATGACGATCTTGAGCTTCATACGTTGTTCTCCTCGGGCTAAACCGGACCATCCGGCTGGAACAGCAGTAAACATGGAATGTTTGCAATAACTATGGGGTTCTCGAAAATGACATTAAAGTGAGACGTCTCGGTATGTTTTGCCAGGAATTTGCCCTTGGGACATGGGTTCATCTGGCTTCGCAAAGGGAGAGTTCGCGGCTGACTTCACGTCCAAAGCCCATCACATTCAGGCGATCGGCAAAGAGTTCGACGATGGCGAAGGCATTGTCCGCTTCCGTGTCGACCATGCCCTTGAACGTGACGAAATGGGTTCCGCCCTTTGTGCCAAAGCCCCCTCGGTGATCGTGACCGCAGAGATAGGCCACGGCGGATGGAGACCTCGCCAACAAGCCGGCAACATCCTCAGCGTTCCAGAGATTGTGATCGGATGGCGGATAGACCGGATAATGCCCGAGCACGATCGCCTTCTCGCCCTTGCCATCCATGTCATCTAGCAGGGCCTTCAGCCATGACCTTTGCTCGCCGCCAATGCCGGCGTTCCAGGGATGAGCATTCGGCGCTTTCGATGCCCGCAGTGCAGTGAGGCGCGATTCGGCCTGCTGCCTGCGCGGATCACCGGGTGGCGGCGCAAAGAGCGAGATCTCACTGCCATCGAGTATGATGAGGTGAATGCCGTTGACCTGCCTCGAATAATAGGGCGCAGGCATCGAGAGGCGGTGGTAGACCCCGGCCAGATGTTCGGGTTCCACCAGAAAATCGTGATTGCCGGGTAACAGGATTTGCGGGTGGCGCAGCCTGCCAAGCTCCCGCAACACTGGCTCGAAATGCACGGCGTCGGCATCGATCAGGTCTCCGAGAACCACGACGGCATCCAGCTCATTGGCATTGAATAGATCAACAGCGTCGCGAATCTTCTTCAGGCTGTTGGCATAGAATCGGTTGAGTTCCTCATTGGGTGGAAGCTCGGCATATTGCGGGTCGGCGATGATACCCAGGCGAAGAAGGGGTGTCGTGACGGTCATGGGGCAGCCGGTCTGTGAGTTATCCGGCGACACCTAGCCTGCGAGAATGACACTCCTGTGACGCAGTCTTCGGCATCACTGCGGCAGACTGGGTTTTGCCTTGCCCTTTGGCAGAAGTTCGGATGCGAGGGTGACCACGATCAGGGAAAGCGGTACGGCCAACATGGCGCCGACCCCGCCCCAGAGCCAGGTCCAGAAGACAATCGCGACAAAGAGCATGAAGGCATTCATCTGCAGGCGACGCCCCATGACGGCCGGAAGGACCAGATTCTCGAAGATGCCATTGACAAGAAAAAACGCAGCAGCCGGCAGGAGACCGAGCAGCACGCCATCATGAACCAGAAGCCCGCTGATCGACATGGCGAGCGTTACCAGCGCAATGCCAAGGAAGGGAATGAAGCTCAGGAGAAAGGCCGAAAGCCCCCAGAGGACCGGACTGCCAAGTCCGCCAAGCATGGCAATGATGGCTGCGACCGTACCGAAGGCGGCGTAGAGAACCAGTGCCGTGGCGAAATAAAACCCGAGGGCACGCTCGACGGCATTATAGGCCCGGATGGCGATCAGCCGGCGCTCCCGATCCTGAAATCCGATGATCAGGGCGCGACGAATGGCAAGGCGGTTTGCCAGAAACAGGACGAGACTGCCGAGAAAGATGAGGATCTGGAGCAAGGCAGGCGTCACGCCGGTCGCAAGCGTCGAAATGATCGTGCCCGTGTTTTCCAGCATGGTCTCGCTCGAAATCGGGCCATGGATGAGCGCTTGGAGCGGCCTGTGCAACCACGAAACATGCTCCACACGGGGCATGATGTAATCGAGCGCACCATCGATCATATCTGGCGCATCCCCAAGCAGGTTCTGAACCGGTTCCATGACTGCGGAGCCGACCATCAGCGCGATTACGGCAAATGCGCTGGTCAAGAGGAGCGCATTGAGCATGGGTGGCATACCAAGCGTGCCGAGCTTATCTGCTGCAAGCCCGAGAATGAGGCCTGTGACCACGGCAAGGGTCAACGGGATGAGGATGAAGGAGGCCAGGTGCAGAGCGATCAGCGCGAATATCAAGAACAGGCCGATCACGGACCAGGTGACGGCATAGTCGAGACCCGTTTTTCGGAGGGATGTCCGATGCAGTCGGCCTGCGGATTGCCGTCGAGGTCCGACGGCGTTCATGCGCGCACCAGCGTCGAAAAATGGTAGTTGGTCTGTCGACTGACCATGGCATCCGTCCCTCTCATACCGGCTGTGAACGCGGAAATGAGATGGAGAGTTCCCTGGTGTTTATCAGGCGCTTTCAGCGACCAGGGTAATGCCGATACCCCAGGGGTCCTTGAAGTCATGCCCCTCTCCGGTTCGGGTCACCGCTATCTCCAGCTGCTCCAGCGTTTGCAGCACGCGGTCGCGTTCTGCGAGGTCCTTGAATGCCAGAGAGTAGCGGGCAAGACCTGTCATGCCTTTTGCGCGGACACCTGCGTTGCGGCTGTTCCAGACATTGGCCGCAACATGGTGGTGATAGGCGCCGGAGGAGAAGAAACTTGCCCCCGGATAGGACGCCATCTTGCGCAGGCCGAGAACGCCTTCGTAGAACCGATCAGCTTGCTCCACATTGCCCACCTGCAGGTGGATATGGCCAATCGCGGTGCCTTGAGCCATGCCACTCCAGGCGGTCTTCGGTGCAGTGTCGTAAAGCGCCTGCAGATCGAGACGCCGGGTGTCCATGTGAACTCCGCCATCCGCCGTATAACGCCACTCATCCGGCTGGCGATCCCGATAGATCTCGATACCATTGCCCTCGGGATCGGACAGATAGATCGCTTCACTCACATCATGGTCGCTCGCGCCCTCCAGGGTGACGCCAAGATGGGCCACATGAGCCAGCCAGTGCGCCAGTGCCTGCCGGTTCGGCACCAGGAATGCCGTGTGGAACAGACCGGCCGCATTGCGGGGTGCATACACGATCTGACCGGCTGTGCTCAGCGTCATGAGAGGGCGCCCCGCGACACCCATCAAAGCACCGCTTGCCGTCTTCTCGATGACCGAGAGACCGATGACGTCCCGGTAGAATGCGATCATCTGGTCGAGATCACGGACCATCAGATGGCCCTGCCCGACTGTAACGGGCCGTGTCATGGCGAAGCTTTGCGGCGCTTCGATCGCTTCCATTATCGACATCTTCCATACTCCTTCAGCCATCCGAAGTGGCCTGTTCTTTGGCGACCGGGAAACCGATCTTCTTGTCCCCATATTGGCATGGAATATCGTTCAGTGAATATTCCATTATATTGAATTATTGTTCACCAAAATGGAACAGTCTGCGCTTCTCCAAACTTGATCCTGATCAATGCGGGGTTGTCGGCCCAGGCCCATTGTCAGGCCATAGAGGAAACATCCCCAAGAGGAGATCGCCATGTACAAGACCATTATCGTCCCTGTTGATTGCGCCCAGTTGGACAAAGGTGAGAAAATCCTGCGTCAGGCTGCAACGCTTCTGGACGAAGGCGGCGAGATCATTGTCATCAGTGTTGTCGAGGACATGCCAGGCTATATCGCCATCGACCTCCCGGTAGACGTGATTGAGGGAACGGTGCGCGATGCGCGTGCCAAGCTTACCGAGCTCAAGCAAAAGACCAATATCGATGCGAAGCTGGAAATCCGCTCTGGCGCGGCGGCCCGCGAGATCCTGGCTGCAGCCCAGGAACATCAGGCCGATCTCATCATCATCGCTTCGCATGTACCGGACTTCTCGAACTATCTGATCGGCGCCACTGCCGACCGTGTGGTCCGGCATGCCAAGTGCTCGGTGCTGGTGGACCGCTAAAGGCACGAGAGGAAAACGAAGATGAAAAACGTCTCTCCGGAAGACATCCTGCGGGCCCGCAAACTTGAGATCGAGACAAGGCTCAGGAAGATTGATGCCGATCTCGGTCGGCTGAAAAGCGCCGACAGCGAAGAGCGCGCGACTGAAAGCGAGAATGACGAGGTGCTCGAAGAATTCGGCCAGGTCGGCGAAGAGGAGCTCAAGGCCATCGACGCTGCACTCGACAGGCTGAAGGCCGGCACCTACGGAATTTGCGTCACCTGTGGTGAGCCGATTTCCGCCGAACGTCTGGCGGTCGTCCCCCACACCCCATTTTGTGAGGATTGCGTGCCAGGGCGCTAATCACTTTAATACGCTTGGGCGGGCCGAAACGGGTCGGGACTTGGTTCCCGGCCCATTCTTTTTTGGAGGAGACGGTCTCCGTCACTTCTTGCGCATGGCCTCGGCGAGCGCTGCACCCAGTCCGCCCATTGCGGGCTGTTCCGGCTTCGGCGGGCGGGCATTGGAATGTTTCATCGCGTTGGCATTGCCGCGCGCATCCCCGCGCATCGAGGGCTGTTGCGCCTCGCCGCCATCCTTGCGCATCGTGAGCGCGATGCGCTTGCGCTTGACATCGACCTCGACGACGCGGACCTTCACGACATCGCCTGCTTTCACCACCTCATGCGGATCCTTGACGAAGCGGTCGGCAAGCTGGGAGACGTGGACAAGGCCATCCTGATGCACGCCGATATCGACGAAGGCACCGAAGGCGGCGACATTGGTGACGGTGCCTTCGAGCGTCATGCCGACCTTGAGATCGGTGATTTCCTCAACCCCTTCGGCAAAGGTCGCGGTCTTGAAGGACGGACGCGGGTCCCGGCCGGGCTTTTCCAGTTCGGCCAGGATGTCCTTGACCGTCGGGAGGCCGAACTGCTCGTCGATGAAGCGTTTGGGATCGAGGCTTTTCAAGGTCGCGCTGTCGCCCATCAGCGAGCGCAGGTCGCGACCGCAAGCGGCGACGATCTTCTTCGCCACACCATAGGCTTCCGGGTGGACGGATGAGGCGTCGAGCGGTTCCTTGCCATTCGGGATACGCAGGAAGCCGGCGCATTGCTCAAAGGTGCGGGCGCCCAGGCGTGGGACCTTCAGCAGATCCTTGCGGCTTTCGAAGGCGCCGGTGGCATCGCGATGGGCAACGATGGCTTCCGCCGTCGTCTTGCCGAGACCGGAGACGCGCGCGAGCAGCGGGGCGGATGCCGTGTTGAGATCGACGCCGACGGCATTCACCGCATCTTCGACGACGGCATCGAGCGAGCGACCGAGTTTGCCCTGATCGACATCGTGCTGGTACTGGCCGACGCCGATCGACTTCGGCTCGATCTTGACGAGTTCCGCGAGCGGATCCTGCAGGCGGCGGGCAATCGAAACGGCGCCACGCAAGGATACGTCGAGATTGGGGAATTCCTTGGCGGCGGTTTCCGAGGCGGAATAGACGGAGGCACCCGCTTCCGAAACGATGACCTTCGTCGGCTTCGGCGCAGTCGACGGGAACTGGGCGAGCATGTCGGCCACGAGCTTTTCCGTCTCGCGGCTGCCCGTGCCATTGCCAATCGAGATCAGCTCGACCTTGTGCTTGCGGATGAGCGAGGCAAGCTCGGCCTGGGTGCCGCGAATGTCGTTCTTCGGCGGAAAGGGATAGACGGTCGTCGTTTCCACCACCTTGCCAGTGCCATCGACCACGGCGACCTTGACGCCGGTGCGGATGCCGGGATCAAGCCCCATGGTCGGGCGCGATCCGGCGGGGGCTGCCAGCAGCAGGTCTTTCAGATTGCGGGCGAAGACGTGGATGGCCTCTTCCTCGGCCCGCTCGCGCAATTCGCGCATCAGGTCGAGCGAGAGAGATGCGGAAAGCTTGACGCGCCAGGTCCAGCCGGCAACCTCCAGCAGCCATTGGTCTGCAGGGCCCTTGGCCGCGACCTGATAGGCGCTCGCGATCATGCGCTGGCTCGGCTTCACAGGGGCCGTGTCATCGCGGTCGACTTCGATCGATAGCGACAGGAATTCCTCGTTCCAGCCGCGCAGCATGGCGAGCGCCCGGTGGCCGGGGACGGTTGCCCAGCGTTCGGAATGGTCGAAATAGTCAGCGAACTTGGCGCCGGCCTCGGCCTTGCCGTCGACGAGCTTCGAATAGAGGATCGCGCGATCCTTCATGTCGTTGCGCAGGCGACCGATGAGATCGGCATTTTCCGAGATCTGCTCGGCGATGATGTCACGGGCACCTTCGAGCGCCGTCTTCACGTCCGGCACATCTTCGGTGATGTAACCGGCTGCGAGCTGTTGCGGGTCGCTCATGCGGTCGGCGAGGATCGCATCGGCAAGCGGCTGCAGCCCCTTCTCGCGGGCGATCTCGGCGCGGGTGCGACGCTTGGGCTTGTAGGGCAGATAGAGGTCTTCAAGCTCGGCCTTGGTGGTGACCGAGGCGATCTTGCGCGCGAGCTCATCGGTCATCTTGCCCTGGCCGTCAATGCTTTCGAAGATCGATTTGCGACGGGCGGCAAGCTCACGCAGATAGATCAGCCGTTCGGCGAGATTGCGCAGCTGGGTATCATCAAGACCGCCGGTGACTTCCTTGCGGTAGCGGGCGATGAAGGGAACCGTGGCACCCTCATCCAGCAGGCCAACGGCGGCAGTGACCTGATCGGGACGGGCATTGATCTCGGTGGCGATGAGGGCGGCAATGGATCTGATGTCGTCGGCCATGGGTCTTCCGTCTGATCGTTGAGGGGCGGACCATAGCGAGGGAATGCGGCAAGGCAAGCCTGTCAGCCTGCCAGTTTGCGCCTTACGGCCTCGGCAATGAAGCCGGATCGGGTATATCCCTGACGCTCGGCCGCCTTGTTCAGCCTCATTAGCAGGTGCTCTTCCATTGTGATGGTCACCTTCACGGCACGACCAGGAATATCCACAGGTAGAAGTGTCACCAATTCGGATGTTGCGAAATCCACGGCAAACTCCGGATCAGCACGCAAGACGTCGAGACTACGGAACTCGGGGAGAGTTTCGCCGTCCTGAAGCATCATCTCGACATGCAGATCGAGCGCTTCCTTACCGTCGAGTAACAATTCGTCGAGCGACGTTGCAGCGGAGATGCAGCCGGGAAGATCCGGAAAAGATATGCCATAGCTCTCATTGTCCCTGTGGATCAATGCGACGATCTGCATGTCAGCGGTCTCTCTTTCTCTGTTCATTTGGGTGGCCAGTTCCAGCCGGCCTGTCGCCATATTGAACGCAGTGTCCCAACCGGAATATCGCGCTTTGGATGGGGAACCGTCACGCGACCAGGCTTTGATGGGTGCCGGTAGTGCTTGTGACTGCCTTTCTGGCCAACCTCGAACCATCCCTCGGCGAGCAGCCTGCGCAGTACCTCATGGCTCGTCACCGACACCTCCCCAATACGTATTTATAGGTATAACACTTGATCGACGCAAGCTCATCCCTGAATTCCCAGGGGCGAAGGTGCGAAACGCTTGACCTTTCGCCTCCCTCCCCTTAACCGCCGGGCATTCCCTTGTGGCATTGGAGGCTGGCGATGAAGGTTTTGTTGATCGGTTCGGGTGGACGCGAACATGCGCTGGCCTGGAAGATCGCCCAGTCGCCGCTGCTGACGAAGCTCTACGCCGCGCCCGGCAATCCCGGCATCGCCGAGGAAACGGAGCTTGTTACTCTCGATACGGATGATCACGCCGCTGTCGTCGCCTTCTGCAAGGACAAGGGCATCGACTTCGTCGTCGTCGGGCCGGAAGCGCCGCTGGTCGCCGGCATTGCCGACCGACTTCGGGACGCTGGCATTGCGGTGTTTGGTCCGTCGGCGGCTGCGGCCCAGCTCGAGGGCTCCAAGGGCTTTACCAAGGATGTCTGCGCCCGCTTCAACATTCCGACCGGTGCCTATCAGCGCTTCAACAATGCCCCCAAGGCCAAGGCCTATGTGCGCCAGCAGGGTGCACCCATCGTCATCAAGGCCGATGGACTTGCCGCCGGCAAGGGTGTGACGGTTGCCATGACGCTCGACGAGGCGCTCGCCGCCATCGACGACTGCTTCGAGGGCGCCTTCGGGGCAGCCGGTGCCGAAGTCGTGGTCGAAGCCTTCCTCGATGGCGAAGAAGCGAGCTTCTTCTGTCTCTCGGATGGCAAGTCGCTTCTGCCGCTTGCGACGGCCCAGGACCACAAGCGTGTGGGTGACGGCGACACCGGCCCGAACACCGGCGGCATGGGCGCATACTCCCCGGCGCCAGTGATGACGCCTGAGATGGTCGGGCGGACGATGAAGGAAATTATCGAGCCAACCATGCGCGGCATGGCAGACATGGGGCATCCCTTCCAGGGCGTGTTCTTCGCCGGGCTGATGATCACGCAGAAGGGTCCGGAACTCATTGAATACAATGTCCGCTTCGGTGATCCGGAATGCCAGGTGCTGATGATGCGGCTAAAGAGCGATCTCTTGCCGATCCTCCATGCCTCCGCCACCGGCACACTGGACAAGGTTTCCGCCGAGTGGAGCGAGGACCCGGCGTTGACCGTGGTGCTGGCATCCAAGGGCTATCCCGGCGCCTATGACAAGGCGACGCCGATTGCCTCGCTGCCTGAGGCCGGGGACGGCGCAAAAGTCTTCCATGCCGGCACCGCGCTGAAGGACGGCCAGCTGGTTGCGACAGGTGGGCGCGTCTTGAATGCGACTGCCCTGGGGCCGACGGTTGCCGAGGCAAAGGCACGCGCCTATCAACTGGTGGACGCGGTCGCCTGGGAAAACGGCTTTTGCCGTCGCGACATCGGCTGGCGGGCAATCGACCGGAACGAAAACTAGGGACCAGAGACCAGGCCGATGATGCTTTTTTGCGTTTCGTTCAAATTTTACCAATCTGCCTGACCGGATTGAAAGAAAAGCCCGCTATCGTCCCCCTCAAGAGATTGATGGGATATACGTGATGCGACACCTAGTTCTGACCCTCACCCTTGTGGCCACTGCCAGCCCTGCCCTGGCGTCGTCCATTGAGTTCGTGACCGGCCTGGAGGCTGAGACCCGCAGCGTGATTACCCGCAGTTGCGCGGACTGCCCGCCCCCGGTCGAAAACAATACGCTGACCTATGTCGTGCCGTCGCTCGAGATCGGCGAGCAGAGCGCCGAAGTCGTTAGCGTCGATGGCGAACAGAAGATCAAGCGCATTGAAAGCTGGCTTGGCGGCTCTCCCGTCGTGGTGGTGACCTCGGCCAAGGGCTGGGAAACCACCGGCAGCATGATCCTCGCGCGGGGCTCCAAGACCGATCTCGGCATTGACGAAAAAGCAACCACGGCTGCCGTCGAACCGATGGCCCCCGAAGGTATTGTTCTGCAGGGCACTGCCCCCGATGTCGCCGGTTTCGAACTCCGCCTGAGATAAGATTGCCCGGTTTCCAGGCGGCATTCACGATCCATGCCGCCTGGCCTTCGTGAGGTGACACGGACAGAACGCCCGGTTCAGCCGGGCGTTTTGCCGTTCTTGAGCACCAATCCGGCAGTATACCTTTTTTTCAGAATATTCGGTTAGGTTTGTATTTACCAAAGTGTATTTGCCCCGTTCCCTGACAGGACGGGCCTCTGGTCCAATTGTCGGGACATGATGATCCGAACATCGCTCAACCTCTTCGCCCGGCAGGCCGCACGGTTCACGTGGCCTGCAGAAGGACATATTCGTCATGCGGAATCTCAAGATATCCTTCCAGCTTTTCATTCTCATCGGGGCGTTGATGGCAGCCTTTGCGGTTGCAACCTTCTTCCAGATCCAGTCGGCGTCAAAATCAATCTACAGCGAACGCTACGACATGCTGCGTACCCAGGTGGAAAGCGGGATTTCCATTCTGAAGGCCTATCAGGCCCGTGAAGCGGCAGGCGAACTGACACGTGATGAGGCCCAGAAGCAGGCCTATGACGTGCTGTCAAAGGTCCGGTTCGAACCGAATGGCTATCTGTTTGGTGTCGACCACAATGTGGTTCTGACCTTCCATCCCGTCCCGACACTGGTTGGCATCGACCAGCGCAACAAGCCCGACAAGATGGGCAATCTGTTTCTGGAAGACATGATCGCCAAGGGACGCCAGGGCGGCGGGATTACCGAATACTACTGGGAAAAGCCAGGCGGCAATCCGGATGACCTGTTCCTGAAGGCGGCTTATGCCAAGGGTTTTGAACCCTGGGGCGTGGTCGTTGTGACCGGTGTCTACATTGATGACCTCGCCGTGAAAATCCATGAAATGATCTGGCGCGCGGTCGGCATCGGCGCCCTTGTGACGGCTGCCGGCATCGCCATTGCGATCTTTGTCATTCGCGGGATTACCCGACCGCTGTCCGATATCCATGCCGCCTTGAGCGCCGTCGCCGATGACGACGTGAAGCTTTTCATTCCCCATACAGAGATGGGCAATGAAGTCGGCATGATGGCCAAGGCGACCCTTGCCCTGCAGGCCAAGATCCGCGAGCGCCAGTCGCTTGCCAAGCGGCAGAAGGCGCAGGAGCAGGAGCTCGACCAGGAGCGCCAGCAGAATGCGCTGCTTCAGCAGGAGGAGGCCAAGCAGCAGGCGCATGCCGTCACCACCATCGGCAAGGCGCTGGAACAGATGGCACACGGCGATCTCACCATTCGCTGCGCCGATCTTGGGCCGAAATATGCAGCCCTGCGCGACAACTTCAACGAAGCGCTGCAGCGCCTGGAAGAGGCGATGGCCCGCGTTACCCTGAAGGGCAATGATATTGCTGTCTCCAAGGAAGAGATCCGTCGTGCCTCCGGCGAGCTGGCGAGCCGCACCGAACGGCAGGCGGCGAACCTCGAAGAGACCTCGGCAGCCCTAGACGAACTGACCGTCGCCGTTCGCCAGACGGCGGATGGTGCTCGCGAAGCGGCCAGCAGGGTTGGCTCTGTCAGCTTTGAAGCCAAGCAGAGCGATCTAATCGTCGAAAAGGCCATTCGCGCCATGAGCGGCATTGAGCAGTCGTCGGCCGAGATCACCAAAATCATTGGCGTGATCGACGAGATCGCCTTCCAGACCAATCTTCTGGCGCTGAATGCCGGCGTCGAGGCGGCACGCGCTGGCGAAAGCGGCAAGGGCTTTGCCGTTGTCGCCCAGGAAGTGCGCGAACTTGCCCAGCGTTCAGCAGCCGCCGCCAAGGAGATCAAGGACCAGATCGCCCGGTCATCCGCGCAGGTTGGCGAGGGCGTCGACCTGGTTGCCCAGGCCGGCGAAGCCCTGAAGCGCATTTCCGACCAGATCGCCGGGGCGAACGATATCGTCTCGAAGATTTCGCACAGCGCTCAGGAACAGGACACGACCCTGCGGTCGATTTCTGCCTCAATGAACCAGCTCGATCAGGCGACCCAGCAAAATGCCGCCATGGCCGAGGAGACCACGGCGTCCGCTGAGGTTCTTGCCAATGACACCGGCGACCTTCTGGAGCTGATCGGCAGCTTCAAGACCGGTCAGCAGGGTTTGGGCCAGCAGCAGTATCGCATGGCGGGCTGAAGAGCCCCTGTCACGAACGTGAAACGAAAGGGCCGCCGGAGCGATCCGGCGGCCTTGTCGTTTCAGCTGCTCCGATCGATGTACTCTGCGAGCCGATCAAGCTCGCGATCCGAGAAGACGGTGATGCCCGCCTGACGCATCAAAGCTGCGGTGACACCGAAGCCGGGATGACGGGTGCCGGAAAACGAACCATCATAGATGAAGCCCGACCCGCAGGAGGGGCTGCCGTCGATGAGGAGCGCGACCGCGCAGCCCTGTTCGCGGGCGAAGGCGACGGCCTTCTTGCCACCCTCGACGAATGCCTCCGTGACATCGCCGCCCGTGATCCCCATGACCCGGGCCCGGCCGGCCAGCACATCATCGCCGTCCATGCCACCTTCGATCTCGGCGGGCGGACGCGGCGTCGGCAGGCCGCCGGCCTGTTCGGGACAGTAGCCGACAAGGCGACCCTCGGCCTTCCAGCGCTCGATCAAGGGATCGTGCAGTGGCTTTCCCTTGCCATCGTAACGGACGGGGCGGCCGAGCAGGCAGGCGCTGATGAGGATCTTGGGGGGCATCATAGATCACCGAGGTGCCGCAGGAAGTCACTCTTTTCGTGCAGAATGCGGACGACTTCAATCACGTCAGACGCCATTTTGCGATAGAAGATCAGGTGGTTATTGACGCGAAGCCGCCCGTAGCCGCATGCTACTACAAAAGTCTGCTGCCCTAATTCCGGTGTCAGGGCCAGGCGGTCAAAAGCATCGAAGAGGTCGTCGATGTAGCGATCCGCTCGCGCGGCAGATCGTGTGCGGCACGTATAATCCCAGATCGCATCCATGTCCTCCTCGGCAGAAGGACGCAGACGGTAGCCGATCATCGCATATATTTCTCGCGCACACGAGCTTTGAATTCGTCACGATCGACTTGACGCGCCGGCCCGCTGTTCTCGCCTTCGATCAGCGCATTGCGCAGCCATTCGATCCGCGCCTGTTCTTCTTGCAGAAGCTTGAGGCCGGCCTCCACCACGTCTTCGGCAGACTTGAAGGCGCCACTTTCGAGCTGGGCCTCGACGAAGCTGTCATAGGGCTCGGCAATGGTGACCTGAACGGGCTTGTTCATGGGGATGGCTCCAGCTCACTTCTAAACCATTCTAGCACAGGATGCCGACCTCGGAAAACTCGCTGCATTACACGAAAAACCCCGCCGAAGCGGGGTCTCACATCATCAGCCTGTGATCTTGGAGAAGTCGGCGACCGTGGCCGTCGCCTCGCGGATGGCCTTCAGGAGCGCCAGGCGGTTGGCGCGGATCGCGGCATCCTCGTCGTTGACCAGGACATCCTCGAAGAATGTGTCGACCGGGCCGCGCAGCGTCGAGAGCGCCTGCATGGCGGAGCGGAAGTCTTCCGCTGCCACGGCTTCGGCTGCCGATTTCGAGGCGGACTGAATGGCGGCGAAGAGGGACTTTTCCGCGTCGAGCTTCAAGAGCGCTTGCGAAACTCCATCGGCGACGACAGTGCCCTTCTTTTCTTCGGCAGCCAAAAGCTGGGTGGCGCGCTTGGTGCCGGCCAAGAGGTTCAAACCGTCTTCCGAGGCTATGAAGGCGGTCAAGGCTTCTGCGCGACGGGCGATAGATAGAAGTCTTTTGGTATTTTGGATTCCGGGCATAAGCGGGTCACGACGCATTCCCATGTCGAACACCGCGTCTACATAATCGGCTCGTATCCCTAGGTCTTTCAGTTGAACTTTGAGGCGATCCGCAAAGAAAGTGGATAGGTCAAACGCGTTGTCGAGGGGTGAAGAGTATTCACACGCCTTTGCATGTTCATAAACGATTGAGAGAACATCTATATCTACTTCGCGTTCCAAAATCATGCGCACGACACCCAACGCCGCACGGCGCAGCGCATAGGGGTCCTTCGAGCCGGTCGGCTTTTCGTCGATCGCCCAGAAGCCCACAAGCGTGTCGAGCTTGTCGGCGAGCGCGACGGTGAGGCCCACCTTGTCCTCCGGCAGACGGTCGGACGGACCGTTCGGCTTCCAGTGGTCCTCGATCGCGGCGGCGACGGAGGCGTTTTCGCCCTGCAGCAGCGCATATTTGCGGCCCATGGCGCCCTGGAGTTCGGGGAATTCGCCGACGGCTTCGGTGCGGAGATCGGCCTTGGCCAGCACCACGGCGCGGTCAACGAGGGCGGCTTCGGCGCCGACAACAGGCGCCAGCACCTTGGCCAGTTCGCGGATACGCGCGACGCGCTCACCCTGCGTACCGAGCTTGGCGTGGAAGGTGACGTTCAGCGCGTCGAGCTTGGCCATGCGCTGGTCGAGCGGCTTCTTGAGATCCAGGTCGAACTTCGTGGCCGAGGCCTTCAGCGTATCGAGGTCCGGCAGGTCGCCCTGGTCGCGCTTCCAGAAATGCAGGGCATCCGACAGGCGTGCGCGCACGACCTTGCCATTGCCATGCATGATCTCGCGGCCGCCATCGGTGGCCTCAATGTTGGAGATCAGGATGAAATGGTTGGAGAGCTTGTCGGTCTCACCCTGCGGGCGCACGACAAAGCACTTCTGGTTGGTCTTGATCGTCAGGCGGATGATCTCGGCGGGGATCGAGAGGTAATCCTCTTCAAACGTGCCGAGCAGGACCTGCGGCCATTCGACGAGGCCGGAGACTTCTTCCAGCAGGCCCTCGTCCTCGACCAGTTCGAGACCATTGGCAAAGGCGATGTCGCGGGCGTCGTGCAGGATCATGTCCTTGCGGCGCTCAGCATCAAGGATGACCTTGGCGCGTTCGAGGCTAGAGACGTAGTCGTCGAACCGCTTGACGGTGATGGCGTCAGGCGCGTGGAAGCGGTGGCCATAGGTGACGTTGCCGGCCACGATGCCATCGATCTCGAAGGGGATGACCTGGACTTCGTCATGCTCGGGGCCGAAGGTGCAGACGATGGACTGCAACGGGCGCACCCAGCGCAGGCTTTCCGAGCCCTTGCCCTCGATGCCGCCGAAACTTGAACCCTTGGGCATGGAGGCAAAGCCGGAGCGCATCGACTTCGGCCAGGGGAAGGCCCTGATGATGCCCGGCATCACATCAGCGATGATCTCTTCGGCCGCGCGACCCGGCTTTTCCATGATAGCAACGTAGAAATCGCCCTTCTTCGGATCGGTCTTGATCGTGGCCTGATCGATAGAGGTGAGGCCCGCGCCACGCAGGAAGCCATCGATGGCGCCTTGAGGTGCCGAGACGCTCGGTCCCTTCTTCTCTTCCTTGATATCGGCCGAGCGGGCGGTGAGGCCGCGGATATCCAGCGTCAGGCGCCGCGGCGTCCAGTATTCACGCGCGCCCTCATAGGTGAGACCCGCATCGACAAGCGCATCGGTGACCATCTTCTTCAGATCGCCAGCCGCCTTGCGCTGCATGCGCGCGGGGATTTCTTCGGAGCGGAGTTCGAGCAGGAGATCAGGCATCGATTGAGACTTTTCGCTTGTTGCAGACGGCTGCGGCGGACTTAGCAAGCCGCGCGGCAAAAGTCATCCTTGGATCGGTGCAAAATGGTGGTGGGGCAGGCGGTGTTAGGCTTTCCCCTTTGTTTCGCCTTATGGTCACCCCCACCCGCCGCTACGCGGTAACCTCCCCCCTCAAGGGGGAGGTGGGCGGGTGGCTACCACCCTCCCCCGCCGCCGCCGCCACCGCCGCCGCCGGAGAAGCCGCCGGAGAAACCCGAGGAGGACGAGGAACTGGAGGGGGGCGGGGTCGGGATGGTGGAGGCGATGGTTGAGGCCATCGAGGAGGAGAAGCCACCGATACGGTCGGCAAAGCCGAAGCGATTGCTACCATGATACCAGCCGGGCTGGTAGTTTTCGGCAGCAGCAGCACCGACGGCTGCCGAGGCAAGCCAGTTCTCGAAAGCCTGGCTCCAGGGCTTTTCAACGCCGAGCGCGACAGCAAAAGGCAGAAGCTTCTCGAAATGGGCCGGCGACATGGTTGGCGCGCCCGCCATGTTCATCCGGTCTTTTTCCGCCAGCGTCAGATAGATGCGCAGGCCCTCGATCCCATCCATCAGGCGGCGGCCAAGCGGGGTTGGCGCCCCCATCAGATAGAGGAAAAGCAGGTTCACCAGGATGATGCCGCCGATGGCGAGGATGACGTGCAGTTGTCCTGACGCGGACATGTCGAACAGGATAGAGGCAACGATCAGGGCAAAGACGCTGAGACCGATGAAACCGAAAAAGGCCAGCACCAGAATTGTGATGATGCGGACGATCAGCGGCCTGTTGCGCTGCATCGCCTTGCCGAACCCAACGGAGAAGACCCCGAAAAAGATCGCAAAGAAGCTTGGAATGATCATCAGCGCCACGGCGTCATCATCCAGAGTTCCGAAAACGAGGAGCGAGATGAAGAAGGCCACGCTCATGGCAATGCCCACAAAGATGTAACCGCTATTGGCGCGGTAGTATTTGTCCGCATGCTCCTTTTCGATGGCGGACCGGAAACTTTCGCCGAGCTTCTTGACCCTCTCTCCATTCTCCTTGTCGATGGTCAGGCTTTCTCCCGTTTGGCCGATTTCATCCATCAGCACGGCCTGCCCGACAGGCAGCTTGTCCTTCAGCGGTTTACCCGTGCGGCGAATGACGATGCTCTTGTCAAGGTCGTCGAGCTCAACATAACCCTTCACCGCCAGATCGAGGGCAGACGCGGAGAGAGCAGTCCAGCCGGCACCGGAGAAACCCTTGTTGTCGACATAGTTGACCAATGCGGGAGAAATTCCGTCTGGCGCATCCCATCTCGGCACAATGACGCCCTTGGCTGGATCGCGACCAACCGCAATCCAGGCGCGGAGATAAAAGGCGAAGACGATGATAAAACCGCCGACGGAAATAATCGAATTGATGTTGTCGCGCAGGGTCCACCAGAAGCTGTCACTGGCCGAGGGTGCAGCCACCAACCCCTTGTCGAAGGCGAGAACGATGGTGAGGCCCTCCTGAGGGCCGAGCGGGCGAGTGGTTTCGAACTCAAGCCCACCGCTGCCCGGCACAACACGCGCCTCGGTTTCGCTTGAACCGACTGCACCTGTAAAGACTGCAGTGCGGGTGGGTTCCGCACCCTCCGGAAGCCCGACCGTTGCCGATGCCTGTTCAATCGGGAACATCCAGCCATTGCCCGTGACGTTCCAATAGAGCTCGTCATGATCGTCGAAATAGCGGATCTGGCGTCCGGTGCGATAGGTAATGGTATAGGTGTAGATGCCCGGTTCCAGCAGCACATCGGCAGAGCCGGCATAGATGCGGATGCCCCCGGCGATGCTTTCCGTATGATAGGGTTCGGGCTGACCGTCCCGCTCGACCGACAGAAGTTCAAAATCGACCTTGCGTCGCAGTCCGTTTTCATCCTGCGCGTATAGCGGAAAATCCCGGAAGATGCCGCGACGGATCTGATCGCCTTCAGCGTTCACGGTGATCGTTTCGATCACCTCCAGCGTCGCATCGGGCTCCACGACGATATCGGCGTGGTAGTCGCGGATCACCTCTGCGGCTCCGGCACCCGAAACCATCCAGAGGGAAAGGAACAGCGCGGCGCAGAGGCGATAAAGCATGGGTTTATCCGTCGTGTTTGACCTGCTCGACACCCAGCGAGGCCAGTGCATCCCAGTAGCCGGGATAGGTCTTGGCGACGCAGCCGGGATCGAGAATGGTGATGTCATGAATTTTCAGGCCCGCGAGCGCAAAGCTCATGGCGATGCGGTGATCGGCAAAGGTGTCGATGTTAGCCGGGAGCGACTGGCCGGCGAGCGAAGGATCGGAGAAGACCAGGAGATCATCGCCCTCTTCCTTCGCCAGACCTTCCCGGATGTTGTTGAGGCCCGTCGAGACGGCACGGATGCGGTCGCATTCCTTGACGCGGAGGTTCTCGATGCCGACGAAACGCACCGGCGTCTCGTTGAAGGCGGCGAGCACGGCAATCGTCGGGATAGCGTCCTGCATCTGGCTGCCGTCGATCACGGCGGGCATGTTCGGAAACTGCGCGATCACGTCATAGGCTTTGGCATCGGGCTGGGTGAAAGCACCAGACGGCGTACCGATGTCGATCTCGCCCTTCGTCAGCACTTCCGCACCCCAGAGATAGGTGGCGGCAGAGGCGTCAGGCTCGATGTGGAAATTGGTTGCGGTATAGCCCGTCGGCTGGATGACCCAGGACGATGGTGTCGGCTGCTCGACCTTGGCGCCGAAGGCGCGCATGGCCGACAGGGTCAGGTCGATATAACCACGGGCGCCGATATCGGCACCGGCAAGCTCGATGGTGAACGGCTCGGAACCGCAGGCGGCGGCCATCTGCAGAGCCGAGACATATTGGCTGGACAGGCCGGCATCGATCACGACGTGATTCTTCCGGAATGCACCATTGGCATCGATGGCAACCGGCGGGCAGCCGGTTGGCGACTCGATGGTAACGCCCAGCGATTTCAGGGCTTCGACCAGCGGCTTGATCGGGCGCTTGCGCATATGTTCGTCGCCATCGACCACGTAACGGCCCTGGCCAAGGGCCAGAGCGGCAGTGAGGAAGCGGGTCGCTGTTCCGGCATTGCCGAGGAAGAGCGGGGCTGACGGGGCCTTGAGTTCACCGGAGCTGGTGACGACGAAGGTGGTGGCATCTGGCTCCTCGACGCTCACACCCATCTGACGCAGCGCGTCGGCCATATAGCGGGTGTCATCGCTTTTCAGCGCGCCGGTCAGGCGGCTCGTGCCCTTGGCGAGACCCGCGAGCAACAGCGCACGGTTGGTGATGGATTTCGAACCTGGAGGGCTCACCTTGCCGGTCAGGGCATGGGTGGGCGGGATGATTGTCACACTGTCTGTCTTCATGAACTCGGTCTCTTGTGCTGCGCCCGTGGACAGGCGTCAGAATTTGACCGTCGGTACCGCACGGTCAGCCTCATTGGCAATCTCGAAATAGGGTTTCTTGGAGAAGCCGAACTGGCCAGCAACGAGGTTGGAAGGGAAGCTCTCGACCTTGACGTTCAGGTCGCGAGCTGCACCGTTGTAATAGCGGCGCGACATCTGGATCTCGCCCTCGACCGTTTCCAGCGACTTCTGCAATTCGAGAAAGTTCTCGTTGGCCTTGAGATCCGGATAGGCTTCTGCAAGTGCAATCACCTTGCCCAGGGCCGCACCCAATAACCCTTCGGCAGCCGCACGACCCGTGACATCTCCTGCCGGTACCGCCTGAGCCTTGTTTCTGAGCTCGATGACGCTTTCCAGCGTGCCTTTCTCGTGGGTCGCGTAGCCCTTCACCGTCTCGATCAGGTTGGGGATGAGATCCGCGCGGCGCTTCAGCTGCACATCAATGCCCGACCAGGCTTCCTCGGCCATCTGCCGGGCCTTGACGAGGCCGTTATAGATGAAGACGACGTAGAGGGCGACGGCCGCCAGAATGGCGAGTGTGGTAAACATTCTTCAAGCTCCCTGCATGCTCAAGCGGCGGAACCCTAGCCGTTTGCCCCGGGCTTGTCATGGCTCTTCTTAGGGGGAACCCGCATCGACTTCCTTTCAATTGGCTTTCTCTCATCGATCAAATAAAGCTCTGCAGTTACAAAGCTGATTAAACTGCAACTGCTAATATTCGTCGTCATCTCCACCAAACGGAGCATGCCGATGCACACTGTCACCTGGACCTTAGTCCCCACTTGGGTACTCACTGCGAGCCGGGAAATGCTGCGCGCAGCGGCGACGAACAGGCGGCTTCCGGATATCTTGACCGACATGCTCGAGGTATTGACGAGCCTCACCGAGTTCGACCTTGGCGATCATGCGGCACTTTATGTGCGCGAATGCGGGGCGAAAGGTCACCATCTTTTCCACCACAGGCCGAACGAGGACTTTGTCTATCCCCTGATCATCGATCCTGAAAACCTATCCGACAGCTTGAGTGGCGGCTGGGGCCGGGCCTGCCTTTATCCGCTGCCCTTGAAGAAAGAGGCTGATCAAACAGCATTTGGCACACTTCTTCTTTTCGGCAGGACTGGCAAACGGATGAGTCAGGAAAGGCTAGGATTGCTGTCACTCCTTGTCCAAGACCTCGCCCAGGTGGTGATCGACCGGGGCAGCGCGGTTGGCACACTGATGGATGTGGTGGAGCTGTCGACCGACGAAATCTATATCTTTGATGCGCGAAGCCTCGCCATCACACGAGCCAATGGAACAGCGAGCGTCAGGACGGGCCATACTGGCAAAGCGCTCGCAAAATTGACGCCGGCTGCGCTGAAGGTGGGCGTCAGCAACGACGAGTATCGCGAAAAGATCGCGCCCCTTGTGAGGCGCGAAAGCACGAGTATCGTTTTCGATGCGTTTCATCGTCGGCGCAACGGAACCATTTATCCGGTGAAGGTGCATGTCTGGCGGGTATCCGGACAGGACGGGGACCTTTTCGCAGAGGTGGCGATCGCAACGGCTGATCAGCGCAAAGCCTTTGGCCTGCTGGAACAGGTTTTCGACGCGATACCCGGTGGCATCGGAGTTTTCGATAACCGGTCGCGGTTGTTGATGGCGAACAGCCGGCTATACGACCTGATGAACATCCCGCCGGAGCTTTTCCCACCCGGTTCGAAATTCGAAGACATCCTACGCTATAACGCGACACGCGGCGAATATGGTGACTGCGACCACGAGGCGATGGTACGCGAGCGGGTCGAGCAAGCTGAACTTGGATTGCCCTATAGCTTCGAGCGAGAACGGGCGAGCGGCAAGGTCCTGGCGGTGCGCTCGGAACCGCTGTCGAATGGCGGTTATGTGCTGAGCTACACCGACATTACATTGCGCAAGCGGGCGGAGAAGGAACTGATCCGCAACCGCGACGAACTGGAGAAGACCGTCCGTCAGCGCACCGCAGAAATCGCCGCCCAGGCGGTTGCGCTGGAAGAAGCGCTTGAGCAGGAGAAGAACATCAACGCGATGCAGCGACAGTTCGTGGCCATGACGAGCCATGAATTCCGCACACCGCTGGCCATCATCGACGGGGCTGCCCAGAGGCTCTTGCGAAAGAAGGGCGGCGTAGAACCTGCTTTTCTTGGCGAAAAGGCGCAACAGATCCGGTCGGCTGTCGCCCGGATGGTGGAACTGATGGAGAGCTTTTTGTCCGCAGGCCGGATGGAGACCGGTCGGGTGGAACTGTCACTCGTCGAGTGTTCGGTTAAGAAGCTCATCGAACAGGCGATCAAGCGCCAGAAGATGTTCTCCCAGCACCACCGCTTTGAAGCCGATCTTGAGGAATTGCCACCCATGATCCGGTGCGATGCGCTGGCAATCTCGCAGGTCATCACCAACCTGCTGTCCAACGCTGTGAAATATGCACCGCGTGCACCAGACATTCTGGTCAAGGGATGGCAGGAAGAAGGGTTTCTCTTCCTTTCCGTCAAGGATGAGGGCGTGGGCATCGATGCCGATGACATCCCGAAGCTGTTCCAGCCCTATTTCCGGGCGCGAACCTCAACGGGCATTGCTGGCACAGGGATCGGTCTGTCGCTGGTGAAACAGATGGTGTGCCTGCATGACGGCGACATCTTCGTCGAAAGCGTGCGTGGCAAAGGTACGACATTCACATTGGTCTTGCCGTTCCAAGGGCCGAAAGCCCTGGCGGATACGGAAGTCGCGCTGGAGGTCAGCGCTGCGTAAAGCCTGGTTCCCAACAGGGGGAAAAGGAGGAAGACATGATTACGGTGCTATGCGTTGAAGACGAAAGGGACGTCCGCGAACTCATCGTGGAAGAGCTCGAGGATGCCGGCATCCGGGTTCTTCAGGCTGAAAACGGCAAGGAGGGATTGAACAAGATCCTCTTTCACCGTCCCGACATCGTCATCTCCGACATCACGATGCCCGAAATGGATGGCCTTGCCATGCTGGGCGAATTGCAGATCAATCATCCACAGTTTTCGAACATGCCGTTCGTCTTTCTGACGGCGCTGGCCGATCGGGAGAAGATGATAGAAGGACTTGGCGCTGGTGCAGAAAGCTATCTCACCAAGCCGATCGACTTCGATGTGCTGATGGCCAAAATCAACGGGCTGGTGGTCCGCATCGAAAACAGGGTGGCAGCGGGGCTTGAATTCTGATGCAGCTTGCGCGGTCTTACAGGTGATGACGGCTTTGATCGGTCGTCATCACCCAATGAGGACTCAGGCTGCGCTTTTGCCGAAATTCACACCACCGGCATCGGTCAGAAGAAAGGCTTCGCCACACGCCTTGGCAAGCGTGCGCACGCGCAAGATATAGCTCTGTCGTTCTGTGACCGAAATCACACCACGGGCATCCAGCAGATTGAAGACGTGGGACGCCTTGATGCACTGGTCATAGGCGGGGAAAACACATTTGTGCAGCCGCTGGTTTTCAGTGTCAGACGGCGCGCCGGCGGCGAGCAGGGACTGACACTCCTTTTCGGCATCGATGAAATGGCGGTGCAGCATCTCGGTATTGGCGAATTCGAAGTTGTGACGGGAATATTCCTGCTCGGCCTGCAGGAAGACGTCACCATAAGAGATCTTCTCTTCGCCTTCGCGACCGTTGAAGTTGAGATCATAGACGTTGTCGACGCCCTGGACATACATGGCCAGACGCTCCAGACCATAGGTCAGCTCGCCCGAGACCGGCGAGCAGTCAATGCCGCAGACGGCCTGAAAATAGGTGAACTGCGAGACTTCCATGCCGTCGCACCAGCATTCCCAGCCGAGGCCCCAGGCGCCCAGCGTCGGGCTTTCCCAGTCGTCTTCAACAAAACGGATGTCATGCAGCAGCGGGTCAAGGCCGATCGCCTTGAGTGAGCCGAGATAGAGTTCCTGGAGGTTGGACGGGTTCGGCTTCAGGATAACCTGATACTGGTAATAATGCTGAAGACGGTTCGGATTTTCGCCATATCGGCCATCCGAGGGGCGGCGCGATGGCTGCACATAGGCCGCCTTCCAGGGTCTTGGTCCAAGTGCGCGAAGCGTGGTGGCCGGATGGAACGTGCCGGCACCCACTTCCATATCGTAAGGCTGCAGCACGGCGCAGCCCTTGTCGGCCCAGTAATTGTGTAGGGTCAGGATCAGCGCCTGGAAGGAGCGCTTCGGGTCCATATGCGGGGCGAGAGACATGGTCATGGGAATGTCCGGCATCAGGTTGTCTATGATGGGGCGACGAGTGCCACGAGCCGACGCCCGGGTCAATCTTTAAGCGGCGAATAGCGGGCGCGCGCAGGCGTGTCGAAGCACGGTCTTCAGTCCTCGTCGTCCCGCTTCACGCGGTATTCGCCTGTCTCGGGGTCCTTGACCAGGGTTCCCATGGCGCCGGTTTCCTGTTCCTCGCGTTCACGCTTGGAGCGCGCAGCAAGTTTTTCCGCGTCGGCAACAAATTTGCGGTAAAGCAGCCAGCCCCCGCCTAAAAACAGGGCCAGAAAGATAAGCTGCGCCATGGTCCTCCTCGTCGAAACGCTCTTGCAGGTCAGGCCTTAGAGGCCGTAGCGACTCCACAATGCCCTTTCCTCGATTGTTTCTGCAAGCCCCGAAACTGCAGATGCAGCAATCGCTTCGGCATCGAAAGCGGACTGGACGCCCGGGATCCGCCGCCCGAACAGGCCCTTGGCACCACTGATCAGCTGGAGTTTTGCGTCCTTCCCATAACGCGCCTTCACAGTCTCGCGCATACCACCAAGGCCATCTACCAAACCAAGGTCGAGGCCCTTGCGGCCTGTCCAGAAAAGGCCAGAGAATAGGGTGGGCTCATCGGCGAGCTTTGCACCCCTGCGGGCTTTGACCATCTCGATGAACACATCGTGGATTTCGAGCTGAAGGGTCTTCAGATATTCGATGTCGCTTTCCTTCTCGGGCTGGAAGGGATCGAGGATCACCTTGTTCTCCCCGGCGGTATAGACGCGACGCTCCACGCCGATCTTCTTCAGAAGTTCCGGGAAGCCGAACCCGCCCGAAACGACACCAATCGATCCGACAATAGAGGTGGCATCGACAAAAATCTCGTCACCAGCGATTGCCAGCATGTAGCCGCCAGATGCCGCGACGTCCTCGACGAAAACCAGGACACGCTTGTTGTTCTCATCGGCGAGCGCGCGAATTCGATCAAAGATCATGCGCGACTGGACAGGAGAACCGCCCGGCGAGTTGATCGAAAAGGCGACGGCAGGTGCATTCTTGAAAGAGAAGGCCTTTTCCAGAAGCGGAGCGACTGTCGCGAGATTGAGTGATGGACGAAACTTGGAGCCGCCGCTCATGATCGGTCCATGCAGGCGAACAACCGGGATGACCACGCCCTCGTCGCGAAACCGCTTGGGCACCAGCCGCTTCAAGAAATTGGCCATCAAACATCTACTCCTTCGTCTTTCATCATATGCCGGGTGATGTAAGGAGCCGGGAACCAAACACAATGGCAAGCGACAAAAATCCGCAAGCCGGATTGCACTCTCCATGCTCGAGGAGAAGGTTCTACCGGCCCATCCGAGGATAGGCTTTCAAACCATTGTTTAGATCGTCGACATAAGCGGCAAAGCGGTGGCTTGCGGGGTCATCATGCATCAGGAGCGGCGCGCGCAGCCTGAGCCGGGATCGCGAGCCCTTGATGGCGGAGACCAGAACGCGGGTCGCGCATTCTCCGTCACGCGGGTGGATAGCCGTGATTTCAAGGCCACCAAAGCGCTTGCCGCAGGCAGAAATAATCTCGGCAATCGACTGAGGTCTGGCAATCAGCGACAATTGCCCGCCCGGCGCCATGATGGCACCGGCGGTCCGGATCCAGCTATCGAACAGATTTTCCGTCATGGCATGAGCTTCCGCCTTCAAGGGATCGGGTGCTTTCCGGTCGCTGGCATCGTTATAGGGCGGGTTCATGATCACATGGTGAAAATGGTCGTCGGGCAGCCCGGCCGCGAGTCTTGCCCTGCCCGTCAGGGTAACATCAGCTTCCAGCACGCTGACCCGATCCCGAAATGACGCGTTCAGATCGAGTTGCAGGCTCTTTCGCGCAAAGTCTGCCATGGCGGGGGAGCGTTCGACCAGGAGTACCTCGGCATGCGGAAGCCGGACAGCAACGGCGAGACCCGCCGCACCAGCACCAGCCCCAAGATCGGCAACGCGAACTCTGCCGCCGCGATCAACCTCGGGCGCATCAACAAGGGCCGCAAGCAGCATGGCGTCCATGCCGGCGCGGTGCCCCCTGCCCTTCGGCTGCACCAGATGGAAACGGCCGCGATGGAAGGCGTCGATGGTCTCGTCGGACCCGGGCGACATGAAATCAGCCCTCCTGGTCCCGCAGTTCTGCGCCGAGACCGGCATCCGTCAGGATCTGCCTTGCCTCGTCAGAGCGGTCGGATTCGACCAGAAGTCGACGCGGTAGCATGCCAATCGAACCTTCCATGATGCTCATCGCCTGATCGGCGATCAGGGATCGAATTCCGGCGTCTCGCATGAGACTTTCGGCAAATGAGAGAAGAACTACGTCATTGGTACGGATAATCTCATGCATTTTACAGTGAAAACCCTCTGCTCGGGGATTGCCGGGACAATTCGCCCCTTGCCGTTCATTCCCCGGCTTTTTATTGTCGCGCTTGAAAACTTAACAGGAGTCCGGTGCGTTGGGCGTAGTCATACCGCTTGAGGAAAACAAAAACAAACAGGCATCCGTCAAACCTCTGGTGGACCTGACCAAGAGCGGAATGGAGCGGGTGAACCAGTTGATCCTGTCAAAGGCCGGTTCAGACGTTCAGATGATCCCGGAAGTTGCCAATCACCTCATTTCCTCCGGTGGCAAGCGACTGCGCCCCATGCTGACGCTCGCGACAGCGTCCATGTTCGGCTACGAAGGCGAAGGACATATCAAGCTCGCGACGTCGGTGGAATTCATGCATACAGCCACCTTGCTGCATGACGATGTTGTCGACGAGAGCGACCTTCGCCGCGGCAAGTCTACGGCACGGATGATCTGGGGCAATCAGGCGAGCGTGCTCGTTGGCGACTTTTTGCTTGGCCAGGCGTTCAAGATGATGGTTGAAGTGGGATCGCTTGATGCTCTTGATGTGCTGGCAACGTCCGCCGCTGTGATTGCCGAAGGCGAGGTCCTGCAGCTTTCGGTCGCCAAGAACATGGAAACGACGGAAGACGATTATCTGTCGGTCATTCGTGCCAAGACGGCAGCGCTCTTTGCAGCGGCTGCCGAAGTCGGACCGATCATTGCCAATACGGACCGAGCGACCCGCAATGCGCTGAAATCCTATGGCATGAACCTGGGCCTGGCTTTCCAGCTCGTCGATGACGTTCTGGATTATGGTGGCAAGGCGGTCGAGCTTGGCAAGAATGTCGGTGATGACTTCCGCGAGGGCAAGATCACGCTGCCGGTCATCCTGGCCTATCGTCGCGGTACGGCGGAAGAACGCGAGTTCTGGCGCAGCGCGATCGAAAAGGGTGACAGCAGCGACGAACAGCTTGAGATCGCGCTTTCGCTGATCGCCAAATATGGCGCGCTCAACGACACGACGCTTCGTGCCAAGCATTATGGCACCATTGCGCGGGATGCGCTGGCGCCGCTGCCCAATTCAGAATGGAAAAATGCCCTGCTGGACGTGATCGATTTCTGCATTTCCCGCGTCAATTGACGCTGGGCCACCGATCGTCTTGCGGGTCTGCTTCAAAAAAGCCATTCTATGAATGAATCATGTCGCCCATTCTGGCCTGTCCATGAGGCAGTCGGGCGCTCACAATCGGTTCTTGAAAGGCTTCTTCATGCGGCAAAGCCCCGCCATTCGCCTCCTTACCAGCACGGCCATCGTGCTGATGCTCGGCCTGACATCGACCACAGCAACAAGAGCGGCAGAACCGGCTCAAACCGAAACGGTTGGCTTGGAAGAGTTTGACCTCGCGCAGATCGAAACTTTCGCAGGTGCATTTCTGGCAGCACGTACGGCCGATACGGACCGCGATTACGAAAACGCAGTCCGCTTCTATCGAAAGGCCCTCGATTTCTCACCCAATGAGCTTGCCATCCAGGAACGCCTGATGATCGCCTTGTTCATGAACGGTGATTTTAATGAAGGCGCAGCGCTTGCCGAGGAGTTGAAGTCCAACCGGGCGGTCGAGCGGGTCACCTCCATTGCACGAGGCTTCAAGGCCATTCGCGATGGCCAGTATGACGAGGCCCTTACGATCCTTAAGTACCAGGGCCCCAACGATCTCGACCGCTTGATGAATGAGCTTCTCATCGCCTGGACGCGAGCGGGAAAGGGTGAGGGCAAGGAGGCACTTGCCAGCATTCAGGAGCTTGACGGTCCAAGCTGGTACAAGATCTTTACGAACTACAATGCCGGCGTGATGGCCGCGATGATCGGTGACGTGGACACGGCGCGCAAGCGGCTTACCGATACGGTTACAGATCGTCCCGGTGGTGCAACCGCGCCCGACACCTTCGCGCGGGCGGTGATTGCGCTGGCTACCCTCGAAGCGTCTGTCGGCAACAAGCAAAAGGCGCTCGATGCCATTTCAGCCGGGGACGAGCTGATTTCCAACTATGCGCCGTTCAAGGCGCTGCGGGATCGGATCGAAGCGGGCGAGAAGCCGGAGCCGGTGGTTGCCACGGCGGCACAAGGGGCTGCCGGAGTGCTGTTCTCGATTGGCGGCGCGCTGAACAGGGAAGGCGCCGAAGATACGGTCATGCTTTATCTCCAGCTGGCCCATGCTCTCGACCCTCAAAGCGCCGACACGCTTGTGCTGCTTGGCGGTATTGCCGAAAGCACCGAGCGACTGGAAAAGGCCATCGAGTTCTATAGCATGGTACCGGTGGATTCGCCGATGCGGCGGATTTCGGAATTGCAGCTTGGCCTGACCCTTGCGGAAACTGGCAAGGTGGAGGAAGCACGCGAACACCTGCAGGGGCTGATCGCGGCTGATCCGAACGATATTCGCAGCTATCTCGCCTATGGCAGTGTGCTGTCTTCCGCCGAAGACTATCGTGCCATGGCGGAAAACTATGATCGGGCGATCGAAATCATCGGGCCCAATCCGAACAGGAGCCACTGGTCCGTCTTCTTCCAGCGTGGCATCGCCTATGAGCGGCTGAAGGAGTGGGAGAAGGCCGAACCCAACTTCCATAAGGCTCTGGAGCTCAATCCGGACCAGCCGCAGGTGCTGAACTATCTCGGCTATTCCTGGGTCGACATGAACCGCAATCTCCAGGAAGGCCTGGAGATGATCAAGAAGGCCGTGGAGTTGCGTCCTGACGACGGCTATATCGTCGACTCGCTGGGCTGGGCCTATTACCGTCTGGGCCGGTTTGACGATGCTGTCAGAGAACTGGAGCGGGCAATCGAGCTTCGCGCCGGCGACCCGACGATCAACGACCATCTGGGGGATGCCTATTGGCGGGTCGGCAGGAAGCTTGAGGCTGTCTATCAGTGGAAGCGGGCACTGGCCTCCGAGCCCGAAGAGGCCGAGGTCCCGAAGATCCAGAACAAGATCAACAACGGACTGCCGCCGATTGAGGCTGATGCCGCGAATGCGACGACAAAGCCTGTTGAGGAGCCGGTCGAAGACGCTGATCGGAAATCCTGATCCGTGACGACTTCAACCGCTGTATCGGCTGGGCGTGTGGAGGAAACCGCGTCAGCCAAGATCAATCTTGCACTCCATGTGACAGGGCGACGGGAAGACGGCTATCATCTTCTCGACACGCTTGTGACATTTGCGGAGGACGGTGATGAGCTGTCGTTCGAAGCCGCCGCGGCCGACAGTCTGGCAATTTCAGGCCGATTCGGGCCATTGCTGTCCGGTAACAACGCGGGTGAAGCAGACAATCTGATCATCCGGGCGCGCGATCTGCTACGCGCTACGCTTGACGACACTGGCCAATATCATGGGCCGGTGGCGATCACGCTTGAAAAAAACCTGCCTGTTGCCTCCGGAATTGGCGGAGGATCTGCCGACGCGGCCGCAACTCTGCGTGGCCTGATGCGGCTTTGGGGTAGCGAACTTCCATCCGCGACGCTGATGCACATCGCGCTCAAGCTCGGAGCCGATGTGCCGATGTGCCTGTCTTCGGTTCCGCTGCGCGCACGCGGCATCGGGGAGGAGCTTCAACCTGTGGATCTGCCGGGTTATCCGATGGTCCTGCTCAACCCGCTGAAGCCGGTCTCCACTCCGGAGATATTCCGCAGGCTGGACAAGCGCGACAATGCTGCGATCGACGGGCTGCCGGCAGAGGCTGATGAAACCGCATGGCTCGCGGCAATGCGTGGCCTGCGCAATGATTTGCAGGGTCCTGCCGCCGCGCTTGAGCCGGAGATCGCCGAGGCCTGCGATCTGCTACGGCAGAGCGAGGCCGAGGTTTTCCGGATGTCTGGTTCAGGCGCCACCTGTTTCGGCCTCTACAAGACGGAAGCGGCGGCTCTCAAGGCTGCCCTTGCGCTTTCGGCCTTCAGACCCAACTGGTATGTACTTCTGACACGCAGCGTTGCGGGAGCCTGAAGATGAGCAGGATTGATGAAAGCCGCCCTTTCCTTCCCGTTGGGATCGCCGTACTGACAGTGTCGGACACACGCAGCCTCGCAGAGGACAAATCCGGCGATACGCTGGTGAGGCGCATCGAAGAGGCAGGCCACCGGCTGGAAGCACGGGCAATCGTGCCCGATGATCGCGTTGCCATCCGCAACCAGGTGGAGGCCTGGACGCTTCAAGAAGCAATCGATGTTGTGATTACAACGGGCGGAACCGGATTTACCGGACGCGACGTGACGCCGGAGGCCCTGGAGCCGCTTTTCGAGAAGCGAATGGACGGTTTCTCCGAGGTGTTTCATCGGCTCTCCTATGACAAGATTGGAACCTCGACGATCCAGTCACGGGCGACCGGTGGCGTTGCCAACGCCACCTTCATCTTTGTCCTGCCGGGCTCTCCCGGCGCCTGCAAGGATGCCTGGGACGGTATCCTCAAATGGCAACTCGACTACCGGCATATGCCCTGCAATTTCGTCGAGATCATGCCACGGCTGGATGAACATCTGCGCCGCAGCGGCAAATAGTCGGTCAAGAGGGGATTGCAGGTCTCGTCAGCTTCTGGCTTCCCGGGCCACCCATGACGGGATGATCTCCGACATCAGGCGGCGGGATTTATGTCCGTTTACCAGATGCCCAAGGCCGCTATCGGCTCTGGCACGCGCGAGCGCCTGACGCCGTGGGATCAGAAAACCCTGTTCAAGCGGCGGACGCGCTCTCATGAGACGGCGATAGAAGGGTAGCCTGTAGCGACTCGAGTGGGTGAAATGGGCCGGAAGCTTGTTAAGCGCCACATATTCCGCGACTTCCTCTATCCATCCCTGTGTCAAACGCGCGCCTGGCTCCACCAAGAGAAGCCATTCACCGCGCACCGTGGACAGCACTTCCTTCATGTCCCATTGCTGATAAAATCGGCAACCGGCTGCATCTGCGACTGCCGAAGATCCGTCCTTTGAGCCATGATCCAGAATGATGACATCACAGACAAGGCCTTCTACCGCAGCGGGTACAAGGATCGACAAGGTCTGGGCGAGTTCCGGTTCCTGATCCCGGCATTCCATGATGACTGTCAACATTGCCCATGAATATCGCAATGCACAAAAATTTGCCAGCAGACATTTTCAAAGTTTGTTCTTGCATTGTTCTCTTTTGTGAGCTAGGAATATAGTCGTCACAGCGAGCCTGTGAGACTCGCAAGGAGCCAAACATGACCGAGCTGTCCCTTGTCGGGCAGGCTGCATTTCAGCCTGCCAATACGGCTGATATTGCCGATGCGATCGTGAAGGCATCGGGCATGCGCATCGAAATAGACCGACGTCGTGGTCGGGGTGCGACCCTTAATCCAAGCGGGCGCTTTGAGAGCCAGGAACGCGTGGCCTTCGATGACGGCTGGCAGACGCTGGAGGACATGCCACCCTTCCGGACGGAAGTGCAGGTTGAGCGTCCACGTTCGGTTATCACCCGGAATGATTCACCTGACCTGCCGTTTGACCGCTCAGTCAATCCCTATCGTGGCTGCGAGCATGGCTGCGTCTATTGTTTCGCCCGGCCAAGCCACGCCTATATGGGCCTTTCGGCGGGCCTGGACTTCGAGGCCAAGCTCTTTGCCAAGCCCGATGCTCCGCGCCTTCTTGAGCGCGAACTGGGCAAGCCGGGCTATAAGCCCAAAACGATCGCGATCGGCACCAATACGGACCCTTATCAGCCGATTGAGCGGGAATGGCGGATCATGCGCCAGATTCTCGAAGTCCTGGACAAGGCCAATCATCCGGTGATGATCGTGACCAAGTCTGCGCTCGTGACGCGCGACATCGATATTCTTGCCTCCATGGCTGAACGAGGGCTGGTCAAGGTCGGTCTGTCTGTCACAACACTGGACAGGAAGCTTGCGCGACTGATGGAACCACGCGCCTCGACGCCGGCCAAACGTCTGGAAGCCATTCGCAAGTTGAGTGATGCGGGCATTCCAACCAGTGTGCTGGCTTCCCCCCTTATCCCGGCTCTCAATGATCACGAGTTGGAGCGTATTCTTGACTCGGCAAAGGTGGCGGGAGCGTGCGAAGCAAGTTATGTGCTTTTGCGTCTGCCGCTTGAGGTCAGCCCGCTCTTTCGGGACTGGCTCCTGCAGCATTACCCGGATCGCTATCGCCATGTGATGTCGTTGCTGCGTTCTATGCGGGACGGCAAGGATTATGATGCCGAATTCGGGAAGCGGATGCGGGGTACCGGCCCTTACGCCTGGCAGATCAGCCGCCGGTTCGAGATGGCCGCCAAGCGTCTAGGTCTTGGCCGTCGCAGCGCGCAGTTGCGGGATGATCTGTTTGTGCCGCCGCTGGGCAGTGGCGTGCAGCTTTCCCTGCTCTGAATGTGAGCGTGAGGAGAGGCATCCAGATTAAGACAGAATGGCCTTTGGCCGCTTTGAATTTCCGGTCGCGGATCCGCCGCCTCGCGCCCGGAATACCCCCGGCGGCCGCCTCGCCTCAGGTGCCCTGCCTGTCGTGATGCCGGGGGCTTGCAAGAGATCGGGTGTGCGTGCGACTTCTGCCGCATGAAAGCGCGCACGCCACCCGATTCTCCCAGGCTTTTTGACGATCTGCCGAACGGCCCGGACTTCTCGTTGGAAGAAGCCCTTCGGCGTAAGGGGGTCTGGCCGGTGGCCGGGACGGATGAAGCCGGTCGTGGTCCGCTCGCAGGCCCAGTCGTAGCGGCAGCCGTCATCCTGGACCGAGATCATATTCCCGATGGTCTCAACGATTCTAAAAAACTTTCGGCAAAGCAGCGGGACGCACTTTATGAGGAAATTCTGAAAGTTGCGACGGTGTCTATTGCGTCTTCATCACCCCGGCGGATTGACGCCACGGATATTCGCAAGGCGAGCCTTGATGCCATGCAGCGCGCAGTCGCCGGTCTTGCACTGCCCGCCGGGCAGTCCGTCGGCCATGTATTGACCGATGGCCGCGATGTCCCACCTGCTTTGCCCTGCAGGGGTACAGCCGTGATCAAGGGGGACGCGCGGTCAGTTTCGATTGCCGCAGCTTCGATCATTGCAAAAGTGATACGTGACCGCATGATGGAACGGACGGCGGCACTTTATCCGTCCTACGGCTTCGAATTGCACGCGGGGTACGGAACAGCCATGCATCGGGCAGCGATTGCGATTGAAGGTCCTTGCCCGCTCCACCGCATGAGCTTTCGACCGTTGCGGCCAAATTAACATTCACTGCATCAGCCATGCCAGAATGCAAAAGGCCCCGGTTCTCACCGGGGCCTCAAAAGACAAGATCGGCACGAATTCAGTTCAGACGCGCCTTCACCTCGCCAACGGAGGACGAAAAGAGCTTCTGCTGAACAGCGTCGTCAGCCTTCTTGGCCAGAACCTTCTCAGCAGCGGCCACTGCCAGATCGACAGCGGCGGCACGAACGGCATTCACCGCCTCCGTTTCAGCCTGCTTGATCTTTTGCTCCGAAAGCGCGTTGCGGCGGGCAACGAATTCCTCGGTCTTCTGCTTGGCTTCAGCCGTCAGGGCAGCAGCTTCGCGCTCGGCGGCGGCAATGATACCCGCTGCCTCGGCTTCTGCTTCCTTACGCTTGCGCTGATACTCAGCCAGAACATGCTGAGCCTCCTCGCGAAGACGCTTGGCTTCCGCCAGTTCGTCACCGATCTTCTTGGCGCGTTCATCAAGCGCCCTGCCGATCATGCCCGGCACCTTCAGGTAAGCGAGCAAAGCGAAAAACAGGATCAGGCCAAGCAGGGCAAAGAATGACGAATCCATGACCTCAAGCTCCCTGTTTCGTTGTGCCGCTGACAGCAGCCTTGATGTCGGCAGCGGTCGCCTTGGCGCCGATCAGTTGCTCGACGATCGTTCCGACCGTGTCGACCGCAATCGTGTCCACCTCGGCAAACGCCTTGGCCTTGATGTCGGCAATGCGCGCTTCGGCAGCGGCAACCTTCTGGTTCAGTTCGGCTTCAATCGCCGCGCGCTCAGCATCGGCCTTCGCCTTTGCCTCGTCCCGAGCCACAGAAGCAATCTGCCCGGCCTTCGCCTTGGCAGCGCTCAACTCGCGCTCGTAAGTTTCAATAGCAGCATCTGCCTCGGCCTTGAGGCGGGACGCCTCATCAAGATCCTGGGCAATGCGGTCATGACGGTCTTCGAGAATGCCGCCAACACGCGGCACGATGACCTTCTGCATGAGCATGTAGAATACGCCGAATGTAAGGACCAGCCACAGCAATTGCGAAGCGTAGGTCGACGTATCGAACGGCGGAAACACACCACTCGCCGGCTCGTCATGAGCAACGCCGGTTTCTGTGTGAAGCTGGCCTTCTGCCGGATTTTCCTGGGCAAAGGCGGGGGTCACAAACATGCTCACCTCCAGGTGTATTCGCAAATGCAGGGATCACAGCCGCCGCACAGGGCAAACTGTGATCCCTAACTCCAGCCGCTATTAGACGGCGAACAGGAGAAGGAGAGCGATGAGCAGCGAGAAGATGCCCAGAGCTTCCGTAACGGCGAAGCCGAATACCAGACGGCCGAACTGGCTGTCAGCAGCCGACGGGTTGCGCAGTGCGCCGGTCAGGTAGTCACCGAAGATACGGCCGAGAGCGAGGGACGTACCAGCCATGCCGAGGCATGCGAGACCCGCGCCGATGTACTTTGCTGCTTCCGCTTCCATATGGATACTCCTTCGAAATGGTTGTTGCGGCTGTTCAGGACCCGGTTAGCCGGGACCAGCGACTTATTTCTCAGTGACCACCATGCACAGCGTCATTCAGGTACATGCAAGTCAGTACCGCGAAGACATAGGCCTGCAGGAAGGCGACGAGAAACTCGAGGGCGGTCATGGCGACCGTCATGATAAGAGGCAGGATCGCTCCGCCGACACCGAGAGCACCAAGCGCGCTCATGGAGGCTACAAAGCCGGCGAAGACCTTCAGCGTGATGTGGCCAGCCAGCATGTTGGCGAAGAGACGAACCGAAAGGCTGATCGGACGCGAGAGGAAGGAAACAACCTCGATCGCAGACACGAGCGGCAGAAGGGCGCCGGGAACACCCGACGGCGCAAAGATGCTGAGGAAGTGAATTCCGTGCTTATAGAAGCCGTAGATCAGCACCGTCAGGATCACCAGCATCGCAAGGGCGAAGGTCACGATAATCTGCGACGTCACGGTAAAGAAGTAGGGGAACATGCCGAGCAGGTTTGCTGTCAGCACGAACATGAACAGCGAAAACACCAGCGGGAAGAACTTCATGCCGTGGCTGCCGGCGCCTTCGCGCAGCATGGAGGCAATGAATTCATAAGACATTTCAGCAACCGACTGAGCACGTGTCGGGATCAGACCGCGGCTGGATGTCGAGAAATACAGGAAGGCCGACGCGCAAGCGACAGTCACGACCATGAAGAGGGATGAATTGGTGAACGAAAGGTCAAGCCCGCCAACCTCGATCGGAACAATCGTCTTGACAAGAAACTGGGAAGTGGGATCGTTTGCCACGTTCTGCTCTTTCGCTTTTGCCGCCTGAGCGGTTTTCTTTCCGTCCTGCTTGGATCGCCTCAGCGATCCTCGCCCTTCTCTTTCAACTGCGCCACGCGGTCGGATGGATGGGGCGAGGCCACCAGCCCTACAACACGCAAGACATTCAGCACTCCGGCACAAAAACCAAGCAGGAGGAAGATGATCAACCCCCAGGGCGCCGTACCGGCAAAGTGGTCCAGGAGATAACCGAGAACAGCGCCTACGAAGATTGCGGAGATGAATTCACTGGAGATCTTCATGGCCTGAGCATAACCCTTGCGGTTATCCTCGGCCTTCTTCTCAGCTTCTTCTTCACCCTTCGTCGCTGCATGGCGCGCTGACAGTTCAGCGTTGAGCCTTGCCCGACGTTCTTCCAGACTTTCTTCCCGATCACCCGTCATGGCTTCCTCCGTCCGTCACGCTTGCTTTCCGGGCCGTTTTGCGCCCGATATGAATGCAGAAACGGCGGGATAGAAACCTTTTAGGCCCGCTTTGAAGTCGGGCGCACCATAATTTTGAGGACCACCATAGTCAAGCTATAGGAGCAGCAAGTTTCACTACAAATTAATCATTATATTTCATAGGCTTACGGCATTCTGCGCAAAAGGTAGCAGATAAGTGTCGTCAAATGAGGCCACTTCGTCGCGGCACTGCAGCAGAATCTGTTCAGAATGAGGCTTTGCTCACGCGTAGTTGACCAGAAGCGGCAATGGAGCAAAGCAGGCGAGCGGGGCAAGCGTTGTGGATGTCGATCACAAGTCACATTTCTGCGCATCCTAAGTTGCCGAGGGGGACGTCGTGGGCAGAGTTTTCGGGAGAATCGCACTTGCAATCGTGCTCGGCTGGTGGCTCGGCGTGGAGATGGCGATGTGGATCGACAGCCAGTCCAACCTTCTTCCGATGTTCACGATCCCAGTCGGGATCGCCGTCGTCTCGCTGTTGATCTTCCTTATCATGCCGCTTATGGCGAAGGCGCTTTACCGCTACCTCCGCTCCGGGGAATGACAGGGAATGTCGATCATAGGGATCCTTAGGATCGACATTTGGTCATGAAACATCAGCTCCACCCGCCACCATAGGTGCGATAGAAAATGTGCTTGCCGATCTTGTCCACGCGCTTCATCGTCGGCGCCCATGCGGGCCAGACATAGGTGGCGTGGTAATGCGTGGCGGAGCCAACTTCGGGGAACCAGATCTTGCCCGCTGTAACGGCCATTGCGATATCCTTGGCAATCTGCCAATGGCGCGGTGAGCCTATCCGATCCGGGATGCGATCGCAGGCGAAGGAGAACTGGCAGCGGTTGCGCCAGTCCTGGTTCTGATAGACCACGCCGCAAATCGAATTCGGGTAGTAGGGGTTGCGCACGCGGTTCAGGATGACCTGCGCAACGGCCGCCTGCCCCTTCACAGATTCACCACGAGCCTCAAAGTAAATGCCTTCTGCAAGGCACTTCTGCTCACGATCACTGAATACGGCCGCCGGAAGCGGCGTGGCAGCCCAGGCATGATCCTTGGGGTCGATATCCGGCACGAAACGACCGCGCCTTTCGTCAGTCAGAATGGATTCGAACGGCGACTCGGTCGCAAAATCGGGCGGCGGCGGCGCATAGGCGGTTGCCAGCACATCAGGATTGCGGTTGGTCACGAGATCGGCCAGCATGACGGGGATCGCCGGATCCTTCGGCAGATCATCGCGCCGGAAGTAAAAGCTTGCGAGTTCAACCGAAGGCTTTTCCGTCTTGACGAAGGCGGCCCTGTCTTCACGGGACTCTTTCGGTAACAGAAGAGACGTCGTGCGCTTCAGTACAGAACCTGCGCTGAAAGCCGGCGGCGGCTGCATCTTTTCGACAGCAACCACCCTGCCCTTCTTGAGCTGACGCGTGACCCGCATTTCATCCGGTAGCGCCTCGGCGGTTGCCTTGCCGCCTTCAAAGGCGATCAGGCTGCCATCGGCCAGGGCCAGACCCGCATTCCCGCTTATCGCGGAGGATTGGCTCTGGTCGGTGAAGGCAAGTTTTGCCTCATGGATCGAGCCTGCTGGCGAGGTCGTCAAAACCATGCGCCAGTTGCTCGCGCCTTTGTCGAGACCGGTCAGGAGACCCGCCATATCGGCATGCGCAGCAATTGTAGGAAAGGCCAACCAGGCGGCAAAGCCAAAGACCAGAGGCGAGGTCCAGTTCTCAAGACGAGACAGGACCTTCTTCGAAGGACGGATCGAAAGACGCAAAACCGGACTCCAACACTGGGACTCTTTTACTTCATAAACAATCGCTTATTAACCTTTATGCGAGGTTAACGCCCGCTATGGACGGCCCCTAAAGAGCAATGGAGAGGCGGCTCTATTGTGGCAAGCCGATAAATCCATCTCAGATCATGACATGTGTCTACAGTTCAACGACGCGATTTGCCGGAAGACTGAAGCGCTACGGAGGATGAGCAGCAGCAGGTGTGACCGCTGCCCCATCTAGAGCGTTTCCGGTGAAAACGGGATCACCTGAAATGCTCTATCTATTTGTTTCTACGCAGTCCGGACGCAAAACTGCTGACGCACTTTCGCTGGACGTGCACTAAGAGCCGGTGTCGACAAAGGGCCGGAGCGCCACCCTTCTGCGCAAAACGCAGGGAGAGCGTTCGACAGATTGACGATTGTCACGGAACCGCACTTGCTGTCCAAGCATGCGACGCCCGGTCACGGAGATGAAGTTCGAACGGGACCGGTAAGCCGCCAATCTTTAGCGGCATGGCCAATCAAAGCCAGCCTTTCCAACGGAAAAACAGAAAGGGAATCACTGCAGAAAGAAGCATGGCCACAAGCGCCAGCGGATAGCCCGTGCTCCATTCCAGCTCCGGCATGAACTTGAAGTTCATCCCGTAGATCGAGGCGACCAGCGTCGGTGGAAGAAAAACAACAGAGGCGATGGAGAATATCTTGATGATCGCATTTTGCTCGACGCTGATCAGGCCAAGCGAGGCATCCAGCATGAAGGAGATGTTGTTGCCAACAAATGCCGCATGCTCATCGAGCGACTGGATATCGCGACCGACGAGCTCGTACATTTCCCGCGCATCCTGATCAAGCCTGACCTTCGGCTGGGCCTGCAGGAAGGCCGCCATCCGCCCCAGTGAAACGAGGCTGCTGCTGGCCTTGCTGACCAGTTGGTGGTGTGCCGCAATATCCAGAAGCTTGTCTTCGAGAAAACCGGGTGGTCTGCGCTTTGCTGCCTTGCGATCAATGAAGACTGCGACGGATAGCTCATCGAGTCTTGTCGCCAGCATCTCAAGAACCTCGGCCGTTCGATCCACCACGGCCTCGAGCAGACGGCCAAGAAGCAATGCAGCCGAAGCGCAATGAAAATTGGGGCGCAGCAGACTGGAACTGAAAGCGGCAAATGCCTTGGGCTCGGCATAGCGTATTGTAATGAGGCGGTTGCCGAAAAGGATAAAGGCAATATCGGCCAAATGGGGCAAATCCGCTTCCACCTTGTAGATCAGGGAGGCGGTCATGAAGATGGCTTCATTTTCAACATAAAGGCGACTGGAGGGCTCTATATCCTTGAGTTCATCCCGTGTCGGCAGCGCAAGCGACAAGAGCTCTTCCACCAATATCGCCTCGTCACGCGTGGGATGGATGAGGTCAAGCCAAATGATATCGGCATCGAGGTCTGTAGGTCGTTCTGACAGCTCGACGATCTCAAGACTGCCATTTGCACGATACGCGCGGATCACGATCTTGATGCCTTCACGGTGAACGACCTCCGGAACAGAGTCTACCGAAAGCAAACACCTATCACACGTCAATTACAAGGGCGATTTTGCGATGCAACACGGCTTCAATGCACGACGCATTGTTCTGCGTTTGAATACGACGTTAGCCAAAGACGGATTCTGCCGTTCCGGGTATCCGCCTTACTCAAAGACGATCGCTGGAGCTTTACGACCCGATCGCAAGCCGACCTGATCCCAGACCTTCTTCGCAATCCCGCGATAGATCTCTGCCTGCGGGCCTTGGGGATCCGAGACCACAACAGGCGTTCCGGCATCCGAATTCTCGCGGATGGCGATCGTCAGCGGGACCTCGCCAAGGAAAGGAACCCCAATTTTCTCGGCTTCCGCCCGCGCACCGCCATGGCCAAAGATGTCGTAGCGATTGCCGGTATCCGGGGCGATGAAATAGCTCATATTCTCGACGATCCCGAGGACCGGCACTTCAACCTTGTTGAACATGTTCAAGCCCTTGCGCGCATCGATGAGGGCAAGATCCTGCGGCGTGGAGACAATGACGGCACCTGATAGGGGGACCTGCTGCGCCATGGTAAGCTGAGCGTCACCGGTGCCCGGCGGCATATCGACGATCAGAATATCGAGTTCGCCCCAGGCAACTTCGCGCAACATCTGCATCAGCGCCGACTGCACCATCGGCCCACGCCAGATCATCGCTGTCCCTTCATCCACCAGGAAGCCCATGGACATGACTTTCAGTCCATAGTTTTCCATCGGCACTATGATGCGACCGTCAATCTGCTGGGGGCGCCCCGTCAGACCAAGGAGCTTGGGCATGGAAGGGCCATAGACGTCTGCATCCAGAATGCCGACCCGCAATCCGTTGGCCTGGAGGCCAAGCGCCAGGTTGACCGCCGTCGTGGATTTTCCAACCCCACCCTTGCCCGAAGCCACGGCAACAATCGAGGCAATGCCCGGTATGCCAGCCTTTCCTCGCGGCGCCGGCTGTTGGCCGGCACCATGAGAGTGACCGTGGCTGTGTCCCTGCGGTGCAGGTTGCGGACGCGGCGGTGGGGCACCAGTGCCCTGCTTTCGTTCAGCGGTCATGCTGACCAGCGCACCCTTTACCCCGGGGATGGCTTTAACCGTGCTTTCGGCGGCCTGACGCATGGGCTCGAGCTCGTTTGCACGTTCCGCCGGGACGCTGATGGAAAAATAGACTTTCCCATCGGAGATGAAGATATCCGACACCATCTTGAGTTCGACGATGCTGCGCTCCAGATCGGGTCCGCGCACGCCGGATAGTGCTTCCAGAACCTGCTCACGGGTGACGTCGCTCATGTGATCCTCATCAATTGGAATGTCTGTCCCGGACTAGATAATGAAGGCTTGCGCATTCGCCAACCGCCAAACTGGAATTGGCTGCCCCTTGCGGCTCTCTCCATGGTGCAAAAGAAAAAGCCGCCTGCGGAGTTTTCTCCTGCCGGCGGCTTTCTTGCGGCACCCTTGGCTGGGCGCCATGCAACGTCCCCTCTGGACTGACGATAGAGATGCAGAAAGCGTGCCAGTTGCAAAACGCTCATGCAGACGTCGGAAATGGCCTCTTTGATTGGAAGCGGCACCCTGCACTGGTGAAAGTGACGGCATGCCTGCTTGCACTGCACAAAAAACCGTCAGGCCGACCGGTCCAAAATACTTATTTAATCAATCCACTGCGGATTGCCTTGGCAACCGCCTGAGTACGATTCACAGCATCGAGTTTCTTGGTGGCGCGGTTGAGATAGTGGTTGATCGTATGCTCCGACAGGCCAAGTATCTCGGCAATCTCAACGCTCGTCTTGCCGGCAGATGTCCAGTTCAGGCAATCGATTTCCCGCTCTGTCAGCACATCCGAAGTGCGCACATCCATGTCGCGGATCTGGGCAAGCCGGTTGTAGACATGGATGGAGATGTAGGAAAGCTCGATCATCTCAGCAGCCGAGAAGGCACTTCGGTTGCCATGTAATGACACTGCACCGCGCGTACCACCCGCATCGTGTACAGGGAAATACGCGCCCCGGTTCATGTTGAAGCGGTGGAAAAGCGCCTTAACTGAAGAGGTATTGTCCGAGGGCTCCTTGGCCGCAGCATCGTCCATGTCATATTGAAGCGGCGTCGAGGACCGACGCAAGCGCTCCAAAATGGTGCTGCGCGTCAGCATGGCGGCACCGTCATATTCTGTCAAAAGATCAGCTGGCCAATTGGTTATGATCGAATTCGGCGACAATTCGCGCGACGTTACAGAAGGCATGTTCACCACCATGAACGTCCGCGAGAAATAGCGTTCCACAAGCCGCTTCATGAAGCGAAAAACATCGAACTGCGTCTTGAAGGTCTCAATCTCGGTGACCAGGGCCGTTACAGCTTCGACACCCAGTGCCTCTCTCGCTGCAGCTGAAGGTTCTACATTCGCCATGACGTGATCATTGTTGGAGCGTCCGTCCTGCAAGGGGGCTTTCCCATTCTAAGAACCAAAACTTCCTACAGCCGCATAGCTGGCTCGGGACAGCAAGGGTCCAGTGTTAATCTGCGCGATACTAAAAACGAAACTCTTGTGGACGTCGACCAAGGTCCAGATCAGCGCCAATCATTGCGCCAGGCTTGTTCTGATCCCCGAAATCTGCCCCTTCGAGCAAGGTTCCTGAGCGCCCCCCAGCGCCACGAACCTGCGGACCATAGACTTTAAGTGGCCTCAACGTCCATAACCCCACTTTATTTTACGGTAAACCCCTGCCAAAAAACAGAAAAACATCGAGACTGGCCCAAATTTAATCGCAGGGAGACACACCATGGATGCCAAAGAGCCCTTTTCGGGTCAAGTTATTGCCGATGACAGGCTCAAACTGGGTGAAGGACCTAGTTTCGAGGTGGAAACGGGAACTCTATGGTGGTTCGATATCCTCGGATGCACCCTTTATGATTACCATCTGAAAGACCGCAGGCTGTCAAAGCACACACTGCCCTTCCATGGCACGGTGATTGCGCGCGTCGATGATGCAAGACAGATGATTGCATCCGATCAGGGTCTTTTCATTCGCCAGCGTGCCGACGGACAGATAACGCCTTTTGTAGCTCTTGAAAGCGACCAGCCCGGCAATCGGTCAAATGATGGCCGGGTGCATCCATCCGGCGCGCTTTGGATCGGCACGATGGGACGCAAGGCTGAAACAGGTGCCGGTGCCATCTATCACGTCGCAGGAACGAAAGTGACCAAACTCTTCAGCGCCATCAGCATTCCAAACGCGATCTGCTTCTCGCCCGATGGGAGCGTCGGTTACTTCACCGATTCCAAAGACAATCGGATGATGCGTGTGGATGTCGACCCCAGAACCGGACTTCCCATCGGCGCGCCGTCCGTACTGGTCGACGGACGCAACCGTGACGGCGTGTTTGACGGGTCTGTCGTGGATATGGACGGCACTATCTGGAACGCGCGCTGGGGCGGGGGCTCGGTGGACCGATACAAGGCCGATGGCACTTTGCTGGCCCGTTATGACGTCCCGGCTCAGCAGGTCACCTGCCCTGCCTTCGTTGGCGAGAACCATGATCGACTGATCGTCACCTCAGCCTGGGAGGGAATGTCGACAGAGGCGCGTCATGCAGATCCGCTGGCCGGCGCCACATTCGAACTCGGTGTTGCCGTCAGGGGCAAGCCTGAGCCATCGTTCAAATTCTAAACGGGGTTGCAGCATCCAAATCGGCTTTCATCCATCCCGCGGATGCATCGGGGTGGAGCTTTCAGAAGGGTCGCGAAACCATGTTGCGACCCTTTTGTTCCCTGACGACACCAAAAGATTTGCCTCGCCATCGAAGGAACCAAGTATTCCTGCAGGCATTCTCTCATCGAACCGATGCAAAGCAAAATCGTTTTGCTTAAGGCGCATACTATAGTTGCATCAAAACTTGGCATGCTTGCACAGGTTCAAGAGAATTCTTACAGAAGGTAGGCTATCATGAACAAGTCGTTTAACACTCTGGCAGCAGCTATTCTGCTTGGCTCCACTGCAATTGCACCGCTGGCCATTGCTCAGGATGCCACCGGCGGCGCTTCCGGGACGACCGGCGTTGTCCCGTCGACAGATACAATGGCACCAGTTGATCCGGCTATGCCCGAGGGAGGCAACTCTGGGACTACCGCAGACCCCTCAACAGCGACCGGCAATACTACAATGGGTACCGGTAATAATGCCGTTACAGATCCCAACGCGGCAGCGACCATGAATGCCGATGCCGCAGGCGAAATCCAGGACTACGTGACGACGCAGACGGAAGGTCAGATGCGGGTCAGCGATTTCATGGGCCAGGCCGTTTATACGGCAGACAACGAGACCATCGGCGATATCAACGACCTGCTCGTCCAGCGTGACGGCGGCATCGTTGCTGCAGTCGTCGGCGTCGGTGGTTTCCTCGGCATTGGCGAAAAGGACGTCGCATTGCCGATGAGCAAGATCACGCTGACGCGGGAAAACACGGAGGGTGACGTCGAGGGCGAAGTTCGCCTCATGACCACGGAAACTGCGGACAGCCTGCGCAATGCACCGGAATTCGTTCCCCTTGACGAGCAGGACGATGTGATGAACGACCGGATGGGCGAGCCTGCAGCGGATGCTGTTCCCGGTACCACCGGCACCACGGGCACAACAACCCCGTCGACGGACAACTAACCTGGAACGGGCCATGTGCCACAGGGTCCATAAGGCGGCGCCGATTGCGCCGCCTTTTTCGCACGCAAAGTCAGCGAGGGCGAATCACCCAACAGTTCGTTCGACCAATGCGAACTCGTGGTGATGCTCTTTAAGATAACGCATCGTAGTTGCTGCGTCGGCTGGCTTGCCGAAATAGTAACCCTGCCCCATGGCGCAGCCAAATTCCCTGAGCTTCTGGGCTTCGGTCGCAGTTTCGATCCCTTCGGCGACCACCTCAAGGCCCAAGCCATCGCACATTGTCACGATCGCCCTGATGATATGTTCAGACGTCCGGTCTGTCGTCAGCGCTGAGACGAATGCTCTGTCGATCTTCACCTTGTCGAATGGAAAATCGCGCAGACGGCCTAGGCTCGACTGTCCGGTTCCGAAATCATCCAGCGAAATGCGGATGCCCGCGCTTTTCAGATCGTGAATGATGCGGCGTGCGGTCTCGGCAGAGGTCATGACCGCCGTTTCAGTTATTTCCATCTCCAACCTTTGCGGATCGAAACCGATCCGGTTCAAGATCGCCAGCGTGTTGGTTGCCGTGCGGGTGTCCATCAGCTGACAGGAGGAGAGATTGAAGGACAGGAAGAGATCGCGCGGCCAGGACAGGGTGGCTTCGGCAGCCTTGTAAAGCAGCGTCTCGGAGAGGGTATCGATGAACCCGCGTTCTTCGGCGAGGGGCACAAAGACCGATGGTGACACGAAGCCAAGATCGGGATCATTCCAGCGGGCCAGTGCTTCAAAGCCAAGCACCCGGTTGTCAGAGAGGCGAACGATCGGTTGGAAGTGCACATCCACATTATCGTTGATGATGGCGTTACGCAGCGCTTGCTCGAGCTGTGTTGCCCGTCGCATTTCCTGAGCAATTTCCCGCGAATAGACGGTAATCTGGCCACGGCCTCGACGCTTTGAATGATAGAGCGCCGTTTCTGCACTCTTCATCAGTTCCTCGAATTCTTCCCCGGCAAAGGGATAGACCGCGAAACCAAGCGATGCCGAAAGTCGGACATTGCGATCGCCGAGGTCATAGGGCGCAGACAGCACGTCCTTGATCAGATTACCCGCACGCTCGGCGCCAAGACGTTCGAAGACCAGAGGCAGGATTATGGCAAACTCATCGCCATCATGACGTGTGACTGTCGCTCCGTCCGGAACGCAGGCTTTGAGCCGGTGCGCAACCTGGCACAGGATTTCATCTCCGGCCGCCTGCCCGAACAGGTCGTTGATCGGCTTGAAGCCATCGAGGTTTACGATGCCCACGGTAAAGGGTGCAGGATCGGCAGCTCGCTCGATCGCGATCTGGCGCACCTTGTCGCGGAGCCGGTAGCGATTGCCAAGACCGGTCAAATGATCGGTATAGGCCATAGCCTGAAGCTCGTTCTGGGTAGGCTGCTCTTTGGCAGGTCCAGCGTGGCCCATGAAAATTCCCTGATGCAGTCCGCCTTACATTGTTTCAAGATGGGGCGGAAAAATTAAAAAAATCATAGCGCTGGCCCAAAGTTGGTCACAGTTCCTCGCCCATGATCTAGGGTGTTGACACTGTTTCAGTGTTTGAAGGCTGCCGCAACCTCCGGCAAAACCCGTCGGATAACACTCTCGAGCATGTCGGGGCTGAGAGGTTTGAGGATCACATCTGCCATACCCGCTGCAAAACAATTCTCGCGATCCCGGTCCAGGGGCTGGGGCAAAACGCCAACGATCGGTACCGCATAACCGGTATGACGGTTCGCGTCGCGAATACGGCGAGCGGCCTCGAATCCATTGATATCCGGCAGCGTGATATCCATCATGATGACGGCGGGATGGAGCTCTCCTGCAAGCCTGATTACTTCAGTGCCGCTCGCCGCGATCCGATAGGCGAAACCGAGACCCTCCAGAATCTGTGAAAAGACGATCTGATTGACCGGATTGTCTTCCGCAACAAGAACCAATGGTATGGGACCTGTCGTGGGGGTCGCGACCTCCGCTCCCGTGTCGATTTCCCAGTCGTCGACTGGCGCAACAGTATGCAGCGCTGTCAGACGATCCATAACGGTAAAGCGGAGGTCGGTATCGACCTGATAGTTTTCGAGAGTCATATAGTCGATCTCGAAGGACTGGATGATGCCGAGGCAACCGACATCCATCTCCACATCGACGATTGCCAGATCGACATTGACGCCGACGGAACCAGCGATGTTGAGGACAGCCTCCAACTCGGCCTCATTGCGAACGCAGCAGCTGTCGAGACCAAGCTCCTCCAGAACTTCCAGCGCATTTGTCTCGAAAGCCCTATCGGCTGTGACCAATAGTGCCTTGCGACCGGCAAGGCGAGCATTCGGCGAGAGGCCCTGACGATCATCAAAGGGTTGATCTGCCAGAGCATCAGCGACGACGTGGTCCCGTTTGCCAGACAAGGCAGTCGTTGACACGAAGCTTGAGACAACGAAATAGCGTCCCGGCTTTCCGACCCTCTGGATGTGAACGAGCATCGGAATCGCATCGTCGGGACCGGATCCTACGGGAATGGTCACTTCGGCATCTTGCCCGTTTTCCAGCACATGCCGCGCGACCGTCGTCAGCCGGTCAGCAATCTGCCGATCAAAGAACTCGGCCAGACCGCGCCCGAGACTCGCCTCCGCATTGACGTCGAGAAGAGCGCACAGGGCCTTGTTGACGGCGACGACAGCCAGATCGCGATCCTGAACGAAGACAGGATGCGCTAGATTGTCGAGGATCTCCTCGGTGAGCTGAACCCTCTCGACATCAGCACGCCATTGCTCCTCCCGCTTCTTCTGCTCGGTGATGTCGCTCATCACGCAGATGCCGTAACCGGAGGGCAAGCGTCGCTTGTTGTAGCGGGTCCAACGGCGTTTCTCGTCAACGATCTGGATGTCGAGCCGTTCTTTCCAATGCGCCGCAATCTGTCGGGCCAGCCATTCATCCTTGTTGTGGCAGGTCGGATCTTCCTGTCCCGCGCTGACACCTCGCCAGCCGGTGTCATAAAGGGCACTCAGCAGATCGCGCAAGCGAAGGCCGGGCTTCAGATATGCCGGAGAAATCGGAATGAAGGCATGGGCTAGGCGCGAGACAAACAGAAGCTGGTCGTTCCGGTCATAGACGAGAATCGCGGCCGAGATCGCCTCGGACACTGCATCCAGCAACGCCGCCTGAATGTTCATGTCAGCCGCTGGATCGATCAGACCGTCTTGTCCCATGGTGACGCGCGGGACCGCCGAATACTCGCTCACACTGTCGCCTCGCGGGGTTCAAAGGTCAAAAGCCTTCAGTCCCCCAGTTCTCTTGGGATAGAAGATGATGCGGGCATGCCGTTCATACACTTGAGGGAGTGGCACAAGGGTTGCGTTGAACGGTACGGCACTCCGTTCTCCCCTGACTGGCGGACCAGCCGACCACCGAGACATTCAAGTTATCGTTCAAACTAAAACATTTGCGTTAAAGGCCACTTAATGGCGGAACAACTCAATTTGCACTGCCGATTCCGCTTTTCCTGACGCCCCGAATCCCCGAAAATGGCGCATGATCATCAAGCAGCTCTCCGAGACCCTGATCAACCAGATTGCCGCAGGCGAAGTCATCGAACGCCCTGCAAGTGCGGCAAAGGAACTGATCGAAAACGCCATTGATGCCGGGGCCACCCGCATCGAGATCGCCACCGCCGGCGGCGGCAAGACACTGTTGCGCGTCATCGACAATGGATGTGGCATGACGCCGGAAGACCTGGAACTTTCGATCCGGCGTCACTGCACGTCGAAAATCAGTACAACCTTGTTCGACATCCGATCTCTCGGTTTTCGCGGAGAAGCCCTGCCTTCAATTGGCTCCGTCGCCAAACTCACGATTACCAGCCGTCCGGCTGGAGCGACGGCTGGCGCTGAAATCAGTGTGCTTGGCGGCAAGGTGATGCCGATCAGACCGGCAGCCGCCAATCCCGGAACGACAGTCGAGGTTCGCGATCTCTTTTTTGCCACGCCGGCGCGGCTCAAATTCATGAAGAGCGAGAAGGCGGAAGCGGCGGCCATTACCGAACTGGTGAAGCGAATGGCCATTGCCTTTCCATCCATCCGATTTGTGCTGTCGGGCACGGATCGATCGACGCTGGAACTTCCCTCCACAGGGGATGACCATCTGGCGCGGATTGCTCAGATTCTGGGTGCTGACTTTCGCGACAATGCGATTGAACTGGATGCCGCGCGTGAAGACGTAACACTGACCGGTTTCGCAGGAGTGCCCACCTTCAACCGGGGGAACTCCGGCCATCAATATGCCTTCGTCAATGGTCGCCCGGTACAGGACAAGCAGATCCTGTCTGCCATCCGCGGCGCCTATGCCGAAACCATTCCGCAGGGTCGCTATCCGGTTGCAGTTCTTTCCCTGTCCCTTGATCCTGAACTGGTGGACGTCAATGTGCATCCGGCAAAATCCGACGTGCGGTTTCGCGATCCGGGACTGGTGCGGGGACTGATTGTCGGCTCCATCCGACAGGCCCTCCAGCGGGAAGGAGACCGGGCTGCAACAACATCAGCCGGTGGGATGCTGCGCGCCTTTCGGCCAGGCTATGCACCGCCCCCTCGGGCCAACTGGCAGGCCTCGACTTCGCCATCACGACCGTTTTCCGATGAATGGCAAAGGGATGCGGGACGGCGGCAGCCTCCGAGTTCTCCATTCTCGTTTGGAGAAACGCCGCAAACCGCCTTTTCAACCATGGTTCAACCGGCAGCGCGCGCTGAGGCATTGGAAGTCAAAGCGTCGGAGACAGAGGCTGCGTCTGAAAGCTCCTTCCCGCTCGGCGCTGCCAGAGCACAGGTGCATGAAAATTACATCGTGGCGCAGACGCATGACGGTCTGGTGATTGTCGACCAGCATGCCGCTCACGAAAGGCTGGTCTTTGAACAGATGCGCAAGGCCTTGACCGGGCGGCGTTTGCCTTCGCAGGGATTGCTGATCCCCGAGATCGTCGATCTGCCGGAAGAGGACTGCGACCGCCTTATGACGCGCGCTGTAGATCTGGAACAGCTGGGCCTTTCGGTCGAACGATTTGGCCCTGGAGCGATTGCTGTTCGGGAGACGCCGGCGATGCTCGGCGAGATGGATGTCGCGGGGCTGATCCGCGACCTCGCAGACGAGATTGCCGAATGGGATACCGCCGATGGTCTTTCTGCACGGCTGGACCATGTGGCGGCAACCATGGCCTGCCATGGCTCGGTGCGCTCCGGGCGCCGGCTGAGGGTCGAGGAGATGAATGCGCTTTTGCGCCAGATGGAACAGACGCCAGGCTCCGGCCAATGCAACCACGGTCGTCCGACCTATGTCGAACTCAAGCTCTCCGACATCGAGCGGCTGTTCGGGCGAAGCTGAAAATGCTGGAAATATGCCGGTGGTCGCGGTAATGCAGTTTCGTGACAGGCGCAGGAGATCAGGTATGAACCGTTTCGAAAGCAGCGGCAATCGCGAGGCGAAAATCCGCTACCTCGATGGAGATTTCCAGATCCTTGCCCCCGGCAACCATGTTGTCTGTGCCATTACCGGGAAGCCTATTCTGGTCGACGAGCTGAAATACTGGAGTGTCCTACGCCAGGAGCCCTATGCGGACGCCAGTGCTTCGCTGGAAGCCGAGAAGCGCGCTGGCGCCCTTCCCAACCAGACACGCTAAGCCGTTCTGCAGCTTCTGACTGAGCTATCGACTGCCATTCTTGGAAGTGCCGGACAGTAATCGCTGACGGCAAGCCCTGATCGCCTGATCCAGGATCAAGTTCGGCGCTGCGGGATCATCGAAGGCCATTTCCACCTCAACCACCCGGCTTCTTTCGGCAAGTTCTGCCGTTTCTCCGTGTCCACCGGTCAGCCGGACATGATCCTTAGCGGTTGTGACAAGCTGCAGTCCCTGCCGTTCGGCTCGCCGGAGCAGATCGGCAACCTCATCTTCGGCGAGATGGTGATGGTCGGGGAAGGCCTGCCGATCGACAATCTCCACACCTATCTGTGTGAGGGTCCGATAAAATTTGCCGGGATCGGCAATGCCGGCAAAGGCCAGCACACGGCGACCGTTCAAATCTTCCGAGGCAGAGGGTCTGATGTTCGCGACCATAACGGCCTTGCCGGCTCTGGAGGCCTGACGAACCAACATATCCGCAGCATTTCCATTACCAACCTTCAGAATGGCATCGAGAAACTGCATCTGGGTCCGGATCGGCGCCCGGACAGGTCCGGCGGGCACACCGAAACCATTGCCGATGCCGCGATGGGTATCAATGACCACAAGCGCATAGTCGACCACCAATCTGGCGCTCTGGAACCCGTCATCCATGATGATGATGTCGGCGCCTTCAGCGATCAGTTTTTCAGCTCCGGCCACCCGTCGCCTGGAAATGACCGTCAACCCCTCCTTTGCAAGGAGCAGAGGTTCATCGCCAACGGCGGACGCGCGATGATGACGTGGGTCCACGATCGTGGTGACATCAAGCGAGCCACCATAACCCCGGCTCAAGAAACCCGGCTTCAAACCCTTTGCTGTTGCCGCCCGTCCCAGGGCAATGGCTGTGGGCGTCTTGCCCGCGCCGCCGACCGTGAAGTTCCCGACACAGATCACAGGAACAGGCACCGAATGGCGGTTCTTCCGGCGCATGACCGTTGCCGCCACCTGACCATAAACCAGGGCAAAAGGCGCCAGCCCATAGGCTCGCCAATCCGCTTCCGTCCACCAAAAGGGTGGTGCTTCAGAAACCATACAGGCTCACTCTCACTGTCAAATGCAGCATCATCGCTGTTTCCAGGCGACAAAAACACCGCATATGAGACTTTCGTCAAGTCAAGCAGTTCAAAATGGGACAGTCAGGGGGCTGCAAGCAGAGCCTCAAGCTGGGTGACATCCTCAAGAATGCAATCTGCAAGACCGCTCAATGTCTCACGCGATCCGGTCCCCGAGAGGACACCTATCTTCAGCCCGGCACCAGCGTTGATACCCATCTGCAGATCGTGATTATTGTCGCCTATCACGGCAACTTCGGTCGGATGCAGGCCCGTTGCAGAGCAAAAGCCGAGAACCATGCCGGCTTCCGGCTTGTATCCGTGACCGCTGTCATAACCGGCAATGAAATCAACATACTCAATGATCCCCAATCGCGTTGCCGCAATACGGATCGAGCGTTCATTATCACTTGACGCTATGCCAAGTTTCAGGCCCTTCGCATGAAGGCTAGAAAACAATGGCGCAAGATCGGCGACAGGAACCGAGAACTCCGCCGCTTTGGCAAAACAGTCATCAATTCGGGGTATCAGCGTTTCAAGCGGCAGTAGGGCACCAGCTGCGACCATTCCCTCTGCAATCTCCACGGTATTGCCTGCAGCAAAGAGGCTGTCGGCAGCAATGTCACCCGTAACGGGGTCCATGCCACAGACGAGGAGAAGTCGATCGGCCAGATCCTGATCGCCAGCGGCCGCCATCAACGCGACTTCTCGGTTGACCGGCCCCCAACTGGCGTCGAAGTCGAGCAATGTGCCGTCCTTGTCGAACACAATGCCGGCAATCGACTGCACTGCTGCCATGAAGAAATTCCCCAAAGGTCTTGGTGCTAGGTTCCGCTGACAGCGCGCGGTGCAAGCCTCGCCTTGACGGTCAACGGATTGATATAGGGTTCAAGCCCCTTGAGCGTCGCCATCAGGGCGCCCCGCATTTCCTGCATGCTCTCGACACCCGCATCCATCATCTTGATCCGGGCGAGATCATTGGTCATCAGGAAATGGACGGCTTTCGCCAGCATCTCGGTGTCCTTGACAATGCGGGCGGAGCCGGCACGCAACAGCTTCTGGTAGCTTTCACGGAAGTTGCTGACCTGCGGACCTGAAAGGACTGCACAACCCAGCATGGCCGGTTCAAGCGGGTTCTGCCCACCCTCTGCCGACAGGGAACGACCGACGAAAGCGATCTCCGTGAGCCTCAGATAGAGCCCCATTTCGCCGATCGTATCGCCGAGGAAGATATCCGTTTCCGGGGTGATCGGATCATTGCGGGAGCGGCGGGCGACATTCACGCCACGCTCCACCATCATGGCCTCGATCTCGTCAGCCCGTTCCGGATGGCGCGGAACGATGATCGTGAGCAGGCCGGTATGGGCCTTCAGCGCCCGATGCACCATGACGGCGCTTTTCTCTTCGCCATCGAAGGTGGAGATCGCTGCCCAGGTCTTGCGTGAGCCGACCTGTTTTCGATAGCGCTCGAGGACAGTCTCGTCGCAAGGGGGTGCATCGCCATCCACCTTGATATTACCGGAGACGGAAACCGGCCAGGACCCAAGGTCGCGAAAGCGCTCGGCGTCAACATCAGATTGTGCAATTACGAGAGCGAGCTTGCCGAACAGGGCTTCGGCCACTGCCTGGCGCTTCTGCCAGCGAGCAAAGGACCGGTCGGACATGCGGGCGTTCACAAGGATCTGGGGGATTTGTCGCCGACGCAGTTCAAGCAGCGTTGTCGGCCAGATTTCGGATTCGACGGCAATGGCGGCGTCAGGCTGCCAGTAGTCGAGGAAACGACGAACGGCCGGCCTGAGATCCAGCGGCACATATTGGTGCATGACGGTATCGCCAAGCCTTTTGCTGGCGACTTCCGCCGATGTGACCGTACCGGTCGTCAGCAGGACATTGATGTCACGGCGACGGAGTTCACGCATCAACGGGATGACAGCTACCGTCTCACCGACACTGGCGGCGTGAACCCAGACCAGGGGACCGAAAGGACGCGGTACGCTGGGATGGCCGAAGCGTTCGTCGCGACGCGCCCGATCCTCTTTCCCCTTTGATGTTCTGTAAGCCAGGACTGATCCAGCAAGCGGATAGGCCGCCAGACCGGCCCACCCGTAAGCCGCAAGCACGACCTTTGCCAGACCGTCGCTCAACGTCATGGTAGAACTCTGCTTACTAAGGTCGACAAGGTTTCATGCCCTTTCAGGAGGCGGAACATGCTTTGAAAAGCCATTCAACAGAACTTGGTTCAAAGCATGACCATGGCACAGCACTTCATGGCGCGCCAACCGGCAAATCGGATCAAACCAATATTTATTGCCCCTTGTCGCTCGGATTAAGCAAACGGTGCATGTGAACAATGAAATAGCGCATGTGTGCGTTGTCCACGGTGGCCTGGGCCTTGGCCTTCCATGCTACGAGAGCGCTGTTGTAATCGGGAAAAATGCCCACGATATCGAGGCTGTCGAGGTCGCGGAACTGGACCTGTTCCAGATTGGAGAGCTCACCGCCAAAAACGAGGTGGAGCAGCTGCTTGTTGTCATTGGAATCCGTCATTTCGGTCCTATCCCCTTCAATTTCAGCTTGGCTTTCCTCTGCGCGATTTCCCCGAAAAGGTCAACTCCGGGAAATTCGTGTAAGCCCTTTCACAAGCTCGGGCCAGACGGCACCCGAGGCGGCGCAGAGTTCTTCATGCGTGACGCTTTTCCGGTTATAGATCAGCGCCTCGCCATCGAGATCGGTCAATCGCCCTCCGGCCCGCGTCAGGATCAGATCTGCGGCGGCGAGATCCCAATCATGGGAGTTCGGCAAGACCAGCGTCGCATCGAGCCGACCATCGGCAACAAGCGCCAGCCGGTAGGCCAGCGACGGCACATGGGCGACGCGTTCAATACGCGGTCGAAGCGCGGGGGAAAAACGGGCCACCATGTCCTGTGCGGACGCGACTTTCAGGTGTTGCCGAGCATCGGGATTAGAGACCGTGATGGTCTCACCATTGCGCATGGCAGGTCCGTCAATCCAGGCCGTGAATTCTTCGTTCAGCGCAGGTGCCACCAGCACGCCTGCCACGGGGGCACCCTTGTGCACAACGGCTACGCTGATGCACCAGGTCTGCTTGCCGGCAATGAAGGCGCGCGTGCCGTCGATCGGATCAACGACGAACAAGGTCTCACAGGACAGGCGCGCCGGATCGTCATCGGTTTCCTCGGAGAGCCAGCCATAGCTTGGACGCGCCGGGCGAAGGTGCGCTTCCAGAACCTGGTTGGCTGCGTAATCGGCAGCGCTAACGGGTGAGCGACCTTCATTCTTCCACCAGACTTCCGGTTCCTGCCCGAAGAAGCCGAGAGCAATACGTCCAGCTTCGCGCGCCGCGCTGCGGATCAGTTCAAGATCGCCAGCCCAGTTGAAGCTGTCATCCGGGGCTTTGCTCTCAGGTTCCAGCAAGTGTCATGCCTTCAATGGCAAGGGTGGGAGCCGCAACGCCGAATTTGCGATCAATGTCGTTGGCCAGCGTCACGCGCATGAACATGTCCTTCAGGTTCGAGGCGATGGTGACTTCCGAGACCGGATAGGTCAGTTCGCCATTCTCGATCCAGAAGCCGCTGGCGCCGCGACTGTATTCGCCCGTGATCATGTCGACGCCCTGGCCAATCATGTCGGTGATATAAAGACCAGTGCCAACCTGGCCGATCAGCTCCTCTGGCGTCATATCGCCGGGTTCCAGCGCCAGATTGGTGGATGAGGGAGACACATTCGTCCCGCCACGCACACCGCGTCCATTGGTCTTCAGGCCCAGCTCACGAGCCGTGCCGGAAGACAGGAACCAATGTTTCAGGACGCCGTCTTCGATCATTGTCAGCGGCTGTCCGCTCACCCCTTCGCCATCGAAGGGACGCGACGACGACCCCCGCACCTTCAGCGGATTGTCCGTGACGTTCAGGCCTTTTTTCAGGACCTGTTGTCCCATCTTGTCGCGCAGGAAGGAGGTCTTTCGCGCCACCGATGCGCCATTGATGGCACCTGCGATATGGCCGACGAAACCACGGGCTACACGGGGATCGAAGACAACGGTCAAATTCGATTGAGTCGGGACCTGACGCGGATTGAGGCGCTTGATCGTGCGTTCTGCGGCACGTCGTCCGATGACTTCGGCGTCGTCGAGGTCGGCAAAATAGAGGCGGCTGTCGAAATCGTGGTCGCGCTCCATTTTCGTGCCCTCACCGGCGATCACACCGACAGAGCGACTAAAACGGGAGCCCATATAGCTGCCTGAAAAGCCGTGGGAGGTAACAAGAACAAGGCCGCCCATTCCGGCCGAGGCACCAGCTCCCAAAGAGTTGGTCACGCCATCGACGGCGCGTGCGGCCTCCTCCATGGCAAGCGCGCTTTCACGCAAAGCATCGCTGGACACCTGAGTGGGGTCAAAAAGCTCGAGATCCGGATAGGTGCGCGCCAGATCCTGCTCATCTGCCAGGCCGGCAAAGGGGTCTTCAGGTGAAACCTTGGCCATGGCCACTGCACGTTCTGCCAGGGCAGCGAGGTCAAAGCCCGGATTGGCCGAGACACTGGCGACCTTGTTGCCGACGAAGACGCGGAGCGAAAAATCATCGCTTTCTGAAGCTTCAGTCGATTCGACCTTGCCCATCCGTACACTGACGCCCTTGGAGCGAGAACGCACGACGACGGCATCGGCGCGATTGGCACCGGCCTTCCTCGCCAGATCGACCAGTTGTTCGGCTCGATCAAGCAGATTTTCAGACTGTATTTCGCTGGTCATGAAGTGGCCTTTCGCTAGAGCTCCATTTATTGTGCAATGCCATGAGCATCAAGGGTGGCACGTGCATTTCCCGTTCACGAGCCCGACACGATCCGGCAGGAGAGACAATTGGCCACGGCAGCTGAAGCATTATTCACCGAACCACTGCTGTTGCTTGGGGGGGCCGTGATTGCAGCACCGATCTTCCGGAAGCTGGGGCTGGGTACCGTTCTCGGTTATCTCGCGGCGGGCGTCGTGATCGGCCCGGTTCTAAACCTGATCGGCGGTACGGGCGATATTCTGGCGGTCGCTGAACTGGGTGTGGTCTTGCTCTTGTTCATCATCGGACTGGAACTGAAGCCCAGCCGCCTGTGGCACATGCGACGTGACATTTTCGGACTGGGGACCGCACAGGTGGTTCTTACCGGGCTGCTCCTGACTTCCGTCGCATTTGCGACCGGCTTGCTTGACTGGCGTGCCGCGCTTGTCGCGGGTTTCGGGCTCGCGCTGTCTTCAACAGCCTTCGCGCTACAGCTGCTCAATGATAATGGCGACATGAACAGCCGCTACGGGCAGAGGTCGTTCTCCATCCTTCTGTTCCAGGACATAGCCATCGTTCCACTGCTTGCCATGGTCAGCATCATCGGCACGCAGGGTAGCGGCGGGGGCTCCTCACCAATCGTGGAGATTGCTATCGCGGTCGGTGCCGTGGTTGCGATGATCCTTGCCGGTCGCTACCTGCTGACACCGATGTTCCAGATCATCGCGCGAACCGGTGCGCGCGAGGTGATGATCGCAGCTGCCCTCTTCGTGGTTCTGGGGTCCGCTTATCTGATGCAAATCAGCGGTCTTTCCATGGCCATGGGCGCATTTCTCGCCGGGGTCATGCTGGCCGAATCCTCCTATCGCCATGAACTGGAGGCCGATATCGAGCCCTTCCGCGGCATCCTGCTTGCGCTATTCTTCATGGCCGTCGGACTTTCGATGGACCTGCAGGTCATCGTGGACAATGTCTGGCTGATCGTGGCAGCCGTACCGCTTCTTCTCGGATTGAAGGCCCTCGTCCTTTACGGGCTATGTCGCTTTTCCGGCTCGGACCACAATGACGCAATCCGGATCGCCCTGCTCCTGCCGCAAGGTGGGGAGTTCGGCTTCGTTCTCTTCACCACGGCAACAACGGCGGGCGTTGCGAGTGTTGCTACGTCCTCGCTACTCATATCGATCGTGACGCTCTCCATGGCACTTACACCCTTTGCCACAATGCTCTCTCGCCGGTTGATGACAAACGAGAGCGACAAGGAGGAACTGGAGGAGGACTTCGACGGAGCGGGATCGGATGTCCTGATGATCGGCTTTTCCCGTTTCGGACAGATCGCTGCGCAGATCCTGCTTGCCAGCGGGCGCGACGTGACCATCATTGATGATTCAGCCGATCGCATCCGTCAGGCAGCGGCCTTTGGTTTCCGGATCTATTTCGGTGACGGAATGCGCCTCGACGTGCTGCGTGCAGCTGGCATCGAAAAGGCCAAGATCGTTGCCGTTTGCACGCATAAGAAGGAGATCACCGATCGTATCGTGGACCTTATCCGGGCGGAGTATCCCGATGTTCGACTGTTCGTGCGCTCCTATGATCGGGTTCACTCACTGTCGCTTCGTTCGCGGGATGTAGAGTATGAATTGCGGGAGACATTCGAGTCCGGCCTGCTGTTCGGACGCAAGGCTCTGGAGGGGCTTGGCGCCTCGGAAGAGACGTCTTACGAGATCGGCGAGGACATCCGCCGGCGCGATGAGCAGCGCCTTCGCCTCCAGGCACAGGAAGGGATATTGGCGGGACGGGACCTGATGCATAATCGCCCGGTCAAGCCGGAGCCGCTGATCAAGCCGAAGCGTATTCACGCGCCCGAGGGAGAGGATGGTCCCCTCGTCCATGAAGATGAGCTCGGCCCTCGCGGCTGAGCCCACGGATCAGCCGGATCAATGCCGTGCGCGAGCGGTGATCTTTGCATCCAGCTCGCGCTTGAAGGGGTCGCGCAGGCTTTCAGCAGCCTCAAGGATCTGACGGGCCTTCAGGAAATCGAGAACCCGAAACTCGTTGACGTTTGGCCGTAGAAAAATGTCTGGTGCTCCAAGCTTCAGCTTCAAAGCGATGTTGGATTGCATCATCAGCTGCGACGCACCGAACAGGCTGTCAATTCTGTTCGGCATCTGGGAAACATGGCCGACAGGGCCACCGACGACATCGACCCCGATGATGATATCAGCATCTTGCTGAATATGGTCATAGGGAACCGGATTGAAGATGCCGCCATCAATCATCAGCCGTCCGTTGATCGTCACCGGCCTGAACAGCGCCGGGATTGCGGCTGACGCAGACACGGCAAGACGCAGATCTCCGGAGCGTGAAACCAGTTCCGCCTGCCCATAATAGTCAGTCGAAACCGTCAGCAATGGCACGCTGAGCTGCTCGAATTTTTCGGGGATCTGTTCCGGCAGAAAGGCTGCGAGAATTCGCTCCAGATTGAACTGTCCGAGACGAAATCCCCCAAGCGCATCGCGCATGCTGGCGGGCCGCAGCCCCCAGAGGCGGTTGAGCACCAGGTTGCGATTGTCAGCGAGGTTCAGGCTGTAGTCCCTGATCTCCTTGCCACTCATCCCAGCGGCATAGCCGGATCCGATGATCGCCCCCATGGATGAGCCCGCGATGATCGACGGTCTGACGCCGAGTTCATCCAGCGCTTCAAGGACAATGATATGGGATAGGCCGCGCGCGCCGCCTGCCCCAAGAGCAAGACCTATGGTTGGATCGGCGGACTTGACCTCAGGAGCTTCTGATGTGGTTGCGACATGCTGCATCAGGCTGCTCCTGAAAAGTTGAGTATCAGGCCGGTTTATAGGAAAAGAAGTACATTTTCGTGTCACCGAACCCGCGCTCCTCGATGAAGGAGAAGACGGGGTCTACGGAAATCATCACATCGGCACGCTCTTCCAGGATGGCCAGCGCTCCCGGCAGCAGCCAACCACCTTCATGAGCCGCCAGAAAGGCTTTTTCGCCAAGCCCTTTGCCATAGGGCGGATCTGCAAAAAGGATGTCAAATGGGTCGATGTTGTTGGCAGGGCCAAGACTTGTGGCATCGCGCCTCAATATCCGGGCCCGGCCATGCAGGCCGAGAGCTTCGATGTTTTCCCACAGCAGGCTGCGTCCCTCGACACTGTTTTCCACGAAAAGGGCGGACTTGCAGCCCCTCGATATGGCTTCGAGACCGACGGCTCCGGTTCCTGCGAAGACATCAAGAATACGGGTGCCGTCAAGGGCTCCTGCATGGGCGTGGGCAAGAATATTGAAAAGGCTTTCACGCGTCCGATCGGTTGTCGGCCGGATAGCGTTTGATTTCGGGGTCGCCAAAGCGCGACCCCTGAACTCGCCGCCGACAATCCGCATTCCCGATTACCTCTTGCCCTTGGCCGGTCCACGACCACCGCCAGACGACGGACGACCACCTGGCTTGCCGGATGGTTTACCGCCAAAGCCTTTCCCGCCAGACGGCTTTCCACCAAAGCTCTTGCCGCCGCCCGGCTTGCCACCAAAGGACTTGCCGGCAGGTTTGTCTCCGAAAGGTTTTCCGCCACGTGGCTTGTCACCAAAAGGTTTTGCACCGCGCGGCTTGTCGCCGAACGACCGCTCGCCACTGGAACGTTCGCCTCTGGTCGGTCTGTCGCCAAAGTCCCTGCGCGGACCTCGGTCCTCTCCGTCCCGACGCGGGCCGCGCCCGGACCTTTCAGCGAAGTCGCGCCGGGCACCACGGTCCCCCCGATCACCACGCTCAGCACTGTCGCGACGAGGTCCGCGATCGCCAAAGCCGCCCCGCCGGTCGTCTCGACCACCAGCCTTCTTGTCAGGACCTTCGGCGCGGATCCACTCGCCTTCATCATCGCGGGCGCGGCTGATCTTGACGGTCGAGGTCGAACGATCATCAAACCGGTCCACTGGCTTGTCGGCGCGCAGATCAGGCTTGCGCCTTGCGGCGGCCGCAGCGGCCTTTTCGCCAAGCGGACGTGCGCCCGGTGCCATCCAGACATTGGTGGTCCGGTTCTTGGCTCCTGCAGGTGCTCGCTTCGACTTGTCTGCAGATTTGTCAGCGAACCTGTCGCCACTGTCACGACGCGTGTCAAGGCGGTCGAGCGCCCGTTCGCGCTGGTCCTCGCGCTTGCCACCTCCGCGTGGAGCACGGGAAGCACGGGGCTTTTCCTCACGTCCCCACTCGGCCTTCTGAGGCTTGGCTTTGGCCTTCGGCTCGTCTGCATCTTCCTCGACTGCGCCACCACCGGCATAAATCGGGGCATCGAAATTGGCCTTGGCATCTTCGATCAGTCTTGGACCGAGCTGGTCGCGCAGCATGCGACCGCGCACTTCCATGACCTTGCCTTCCGGCAGATCACCGAGCTGGAACGGGCCGTAAGAGATACGGATCAGGCGATTGACCTCAAGACCAAGCGCGCCAAGCACATTCTTGATCTCCCGGTTCTTGCCTTCGCGCAGACCCATGGTGATCCAGACATTGTGGCCCTGCTTGCGGTCGAGCGTTGCGTCTATTGAACCGTAGAGAACGCCGTCGACGGCAATGCCTTCCTTCAGCTTGTCGAGATCGGCCTGCTCCACTTCGCCATGGGCGCGCACCCGGTAGCGGCGCAGCCAGCCTGTCGTCGGCAGTTCCAGCACGCGGGCAAGGCCGCCGTCATTGGTCAGCAGCAGCAGACCCTCGGTATTGATATCGAGGCGGCCGATCGACATGACGCGAGGAAGATCATCAGGGAGATTCTCGAACACGGTGGGGCGACCTTCCGGATCGGAATTGGTCGTCACCAGTCCTGCGGGCTTGTGGTAGAGCCACAGACGCGTGCGCTCGATGCCGCGGATCGGCTGCCCGTCGACTTCGATCTTGTCATTGAGCGTCGCGTTCACGACCGGCGTATCAAGGACCTTGCCGTTCAGGGCGACGCGACCGTCCATGATCATGCGCTCGACATCGCGACGCGAGGCAATGCCGGCACGGGCAAGGAGCTTGGAAATGCGTTCCGGCTTCTGCGCGTCGTCTGCAGCAACTGCAGCGGGGCGCGAGGCTCGATCCGGCTTGGACTCAGAGGATGATTTGGGCTTGCGCGATATCGGCTTGCCGCTGCGTGCAGCAGGTTTGCCTGCGGGACGCCTGGACTTGTCTTTGAATGTCATTTGCTGTTTGCCTGTCATTTGGGCTGTCCTATCAGGTCCCGGGGTCCGGGTTAAGCGGAAAGTTTGAGCATGATGAAGACAAACGGCTTCATGGAGGCCGCATTTGCAGAGGCCACGGCAGCCGGCGCACGTGGTGAGGTGCCGATCGGGGCCGTGGTCGTGCGTGACGGGATGATCATCGGGCGCGCAGGCAATGAAACCCGCGCACTGAACGATGTGACCGCACATGCCGAAATTCTTGCAATTCGCAGGGCGGCAGCCGCTGTCGGTGACGAACGCCTGTTGGATGCCGATCTCTATGTAACCCTGGAACCCTGCACAATGTGTGCGGCTGCGATTTCCTTCGCACGCATCCGTCGCCTCTATTACGCAGCCAGCGATCCGAAAGGTGGTGGTGTGGAACACGGGGCGCGGTTTTATACCCAACCCACTTGCCACCATGTCCCGGAGGTCTATTCCGGCATCCGCGAGAGTGAGGCGGCAGAGATGCTCAAGGCGTTCTTCCACGACAGGAGAGAGGCATGACGACTTGGCTTCCAATCGTCTCGGTGACGATCATGGTGCTGCTCGCGGCCTGTGCCTATCGGCGGATAGCGCCCGGTGAACGCGTTTTACCGATGCAATGGACCTTAAAGGGGAAGGTCAGCTGGTCAGCCCCGCTCGGTCTTGCTGTCAGGTCTCGGGCCCCTTTGCCAGATCCTACAGCTGTGGCTCACGCAGGTCTGGTACCGGACAAAAAACCTGTAGGTTTCGGGGGAGTTCAGACTGCCATCCAGTCCTCATAAAGGACGACCCGGTTTCTTCCCTGCGCCTTCGCCCGGTAGAGGCTCGCGTCAGCGGAACGATAGAGTTCGTCCATGATACACGGGGTATCAGCCACGCAGCACCCGATACTGATGCTGAGTGTCACGGAACGCCCTTCGTGTATGAGATTAATCTGCGATACGGCGTCACGGATCGCCTCCGCCTTCCTGAGCATCTGCGCTTCGTTCACATCCTTCAGGAGAACAGCGAATTCCTCACCGCCAAATCTGCCCCATTGACCATTGCGGCCGACTTCTTTGCTGAGAACCGCCGCAATTGCACGCAGGGCTTCATCGCCGACAGCATGACCAAAACCGTCATTGACCTGCTTGAAATGGTCCATGTCGGCAATCATCAGCCCTACGGCTTGGCCGGATGTTGCACATGCTTCTTCGATCAGGCTGACAAGGGCTCCCCGGTTCAAACCACCGGTCAACCCGTCTGTGCGTGCCTGAACTGCCAGTTCCGCATGAAGACTACGCAACTCTTCATGGCTCTTTTGCAGTTGAGAATGCGCCAACTGGAGCTCGTCACGTGCGCGTGCCAGCAGTTCGCGCTGATGAAACTGCCAGACCGTTGTCGGCGCAGCAATTAAAAGTGGGCAAATCACCCCCAACCAGAAGCCTGGACTGCCCGGCGTGATACCAAGCACCGGAGTGAGGAGCAACATGATCAGGACGGATGCAACAACGGCTCGCGCCGTCGCAAGCGCAGCTTTCCTGATCGTTGTTGTACTAAAGGGGATCATCTCAACCCACAAACAGCTGATGTCAGCCAGCCGCCGCGTCGAATGGTGAAGCATCGTGTTTTCCAGCGGCAAAGGCTGCAAGTCTGTCGCCGGACAGCCGGTAACGGATCCATTCTGTCTGCGGTTCTGCCCCAACGGCATCATAGACCCTTATCGCGGGCTCGTTCCAATCCAGCACACTCCATTCAAAGCGACCGCAGCCCTTGTCAACAGCGATGCGCGCAAGATGTTGCAAAAGCAGCTTGCCGGCGCCGGAGCCGCGATAGTCGGGCGACACATATAGATCTTCCAGGTAAAGACCGTTCCTCGCCTGCCAGGTCGAATAGTTATAGAACCAGACGGCGAAGCCGGCAGCCACGCCATCAGCCTCGAGAATGGCCGCTTCTGTGACCGAGCCTTCACCAAAGATCGACTGCCGGATGGAATCCTCGGTTGCCTCCACCTCATGGCCAGCCTTTTCATAAACGGCGAGTTCCATGATGAAGCGCAGGATGACGGCAGCATCATCGGGTGCTGCAGGACGGATGGTGAATGGCATGGGAATATCCATAGAAAAGGGCAGGCCGTTTCCGTCCTGCCCGATATATCTTTGACAGAATGGGGTTACTGGAAGGGCATCCACCAGTTGCGGCCCTGTTGCGCGGCCTTGGCTTCCTTCATCCGGCGCTTTTCCTTCTTCTGCTCCGGCTCGCCAAGGTCGCTTAACGCTGCCTCATTCGTCAACCGGTACTCGGTCGGCGGATCGGAAAGGAAACGGCGCTGATCGAGATAGGCGCCCTGCTGGATACGCCTTGCATCACGGAAAGCCTGCCACTTCTGCGTTTCCGTCATCGTTCCTGCCGTGCCATAGCCGGCAAGTAGCGGCGAACGGTAACGCGGATCATCGGCATTGGCATCGGCTTCAGCAACGAGACGCTGACGCGCTTCTTCCGGTGTCTCCAGCCATTCCGGATTTTCCTTGCTGGCAAGCGACTGCTGCGGGGTTACAAGCTGGGCACGCGCTGTGGAGGGCGGAAGGACCAGATCAGGGCGCGGATTGTACTTGGTGTTTTTGTTGGCTGGCTCTTTGCCGGTGACGGATACGGCGGAGCCCACGTCCTCAACAAGCTGCTCCATGGCCGTCTTGTCGGTGCCGTAGGTTGGGCTACCAACGCAGCCGGTCAGGCCAAGCATGATACCGAACAGCCCGGTCATCCCCACGCCAACTCTCAACAGATATGCCGATTTCATGGATGTCTTCCAGCCTCGTCGTAAAACGTCTCGCCAAATACATTGACACGACTTTGCCATGTCAGTCGAATTCGGCCAATTTCAGGCAGTTTTACCGGATGACCCGCGAAAGCGCAAATCATCCGGTCACTTTTCCTCATTTCAGCGCCGCAAGCTCACGCAAGGCCTTGGCATCGCGCGCCGAAACATCCGGGTAGTCGGGATCAGAGCCGACATCTTTGGTGACCCGCCAGGAGCGGGCGCAACGCGTGCCTTCGGCCAGCTTCGGCTCGACGGTGACCTTCGTGCCATCATCCAGACGGAAGGCCTCTGCCGGCCCCTCGCCTGCGACAACGGCGATATCCGAGGTGATGCAGATTTCGGCGAAATCAAGCCCGTCGAGCGCCTTCAAAAGCTCGGCATCGCCGACATGGACGACTGGCGCCGCTTCCAGCGAGGAGCCGATGCGCTTTTCCTTGCGCTCGATTTCGAGCGCGCCAGTGACAGCGCGGCGGACAGTGCGAACCTTTTTCCACTTTTCCGAGACAGCCTCGTTCTGCCATTCAGCCGGGATCACCGGAAACTGTTCGAGATGCACGGACTCGGCGGACGGATCACGGCTCAGCCATGCCTCTTCCGTGGTGAAGGGCATCATCGGCGCAAACCACAGGACCAGGCAGTCGAACAGCTTGCGAATAACCTGCAAGGCAGCACGGCGCTTCAGGCTGGAGGGAGCCTCGCAATAGAGCGTGTCCTTGCGGATGTCGAAATAGAAGGCAGAGAGTTCGACATTGGCGAAATCCGACAGGGCGCGGACGATGCGCTTGAAGTCGAATTCGTCATAGGACTTGCGGACCAGCTGGTCGAGTTCCGCCAGGCGATGCAGCATCAGCTTTTCGAGTTCCGGCAGATCGGCATAGGCAATCTCGTCGCCATGGTCATGGGCGAGCGTGCCGAGCATCCAGCGGACCGTGTTGCGGATCTTGCGGTAGGCGTCGATGTTGGTCTGGATGATCGTCTTGCCGAGGCGCTGGTCTTCGGCATAGTCGGTCGACATGACCCAGAGGCGCAGAATATCGGCGCCGGATTCCTTCATCACATCCTGCGGCGTCACCGTGTTGCCGAGCGACTTCGACATCTTGCGACCGTCTTCCGCCATCGTGAAGCCGTGGGTGATGACGGCGTTATAGGGCGCACGGCCACGCGTGGCGCAGCTTTCGAGCAGTGAGGAATGGAACCAGCCGCGATGCTGATCGGAGCCTTCCAGATAGACATCCGCCGGCCACTTGAGATCCGGGCGATCTTCCAGCGTGAAGGTATGCGTCGAGCCCGAGTCAAACCAGACGTCGAGGATGTCGGTGACCATCTGCCACTTGTCACCATCATGCTCGCCGGCGAGGAAACGCTCCTTGGCGCCTTCGGCGAACCAGGCGTCGGCCCCTTCCTTCTCGAAGGCTTCGAGGATGCGTGCGTTGACCTTCTCATCCTTCAGCACATTGCCTTCGGCATCGGCGAAGACGCAGATCGGTACGCCCCATGCTCTTTGACGGGAAAGAACCCAGTCCGGGCGCTGCTCGATCATGGCACGCAGGCGGTTCTGGCCACCGGCAGGGACGAAGCGGGTCTGATCGATGGCCGAGAGCGCGCGGGTGCGCAGCGTTGTGCCGTCGCCGAGTTCCTTGTCCATGTAGACAAACCACTGCGGCGTGTTGCGGAAGATGACCGGCTTCTTGGAGCGCCAGGAATGCGGATAATCGTGCTTGATGCGGCCGCGGGCAAAGAGGTTGTTGGCCGCGATCAGGGCTTCGATGACGCGCTTGTTGGCGTCGCCCTTCTTGCCGTTGTCGTCGAGCACACGCGCGGCCCCGCCTTCGGCGGAGGGTCCGAAACCGGGAGCGTCTTCGGTGTAGAAGCCGGCGTCATCGACCGGGAACGGGATCTTCGTGTCGATGCCACGGGCTTCGAGAGCCTTGGAATGGCCCATCCAGGCATCAAAGTCTTCGCGACCATGCGAGGGCGCCGTGTGGACGAAACCGGTACCGGCGTCGTCGGTGACATGGTCGCCATCGAGCAGGGGCACATCGAAGGTGTAGCCGAGATCCTTGAGAGGATGCGCGCAGGTGATAGCGGCGAGTTCATCCGCCGAGACCTGACGCAAACGCTCAAATTCCAGCTTAGCCTTGGCAAAGGCATCGGTCGCCAGCTTGTCTGCAAATATAAGCTTTTCACCCGGCTGCGGGCCAAAATCATTCGCGGCTGCCGTCACTTCGTAAAGGCCGTATTCGACGCGCGAAGAGTAGGAGATCGCGCGGTTTCCCGGAATGGTCCAGGGGGTGGTCGTCCAGATGACAACGGAAGCGGTCAGCAACTCAGCAAACTCGGCTTCTACGTCTGCAGGCTCAACATCCTCACCTTGCTTCTTGAGGATTTCGGCAATCGCGACAGTCTGGTCGGCAAAACCCTCACGCCTAATGGCCACAACCGGAAACTTCACCCAGATCGTATCGCTCTCGACCTCGGCATATTCCACCTCAGCTTCAGCCAGCGCCGTGCGCTCGACAACCGACCACATGATCGGCTTGGAACCACGATAGAGCTGGCCGCTCATGGCGATCTTCAGGAGTTCGCCGGCGATGCGGGCTTCCGAATGGAAGGCCATGGTCGTGTAGGGATTGTCGAAGTCGCCCTCGATGCCCAGGCGGCGGAACTCTTCGGCCTGGACATTGATCCAGCCTTGCGCGAAGTCACGGCATTCCTGGCGGAACTCGTTGATCGGGACCTCGTTCTTGTCCTTGCCCTTGGCGCGGTATGCTTCCTCGATCTTCCATTCGATCGGCAGGCCGTGGCAGTCCCAGCCAGGGACATAGTTCGAGTCATAGCCGCGCATCTGGAAGGAGCGAGTGATGACGTCTTTCAGCACCTTGTTCAGCGCATGGCCGATATGGATATTGCCGTTGGCATAGGGCGGGCCGTCATGCAGGACGAATTTTTCGCGGCCGGCGGCAGACGCGCGCAAGCGCTTGTAGAGGCCCATCTCCTTCCACTTCTTCGCCATTTCCGGCTCCTTCTGGGGAAGGCCGGCGCGCATCGGGAATTCGGTTTCGGGCAGATAGAGGGTTTTGGAATAGTCGAGTTTTTCAGGGGTATCGGTCATGATCTTGCCATTGAAGGGCGGTCGCTTCGACCGCGCATGGAAATGGGATTAAGCGGTGACGGAGCGCGCTTGCGGGAACAAGCGCCAAAAACCCGGACCTTCCGGCAGCTCTCAAAGCGCGCGGAAGGCCGGGCCAATAATTCGCCGGGAAAAGGTCAGCCGAACCTTGGTCATGGCTCGGTTGTCTATGTGTTTTTGCGCAAAATGGAAAGAGGTTCCGCGCAAAGAATGTGGCGCCAGCCGCTCAAGCCACCTTGCTGCGCCCGGCAAAGAAATCGGCATTGGAGATTTGCCGGGCAATGAGGATGCCGGTCAGCAGGGCGGCGATGAAGATGAAGGCCGAGCTGTCGCCGAGACCCAGCGCCGGAATGGCAGCACCGGGACAAAAGCCGGCGATCCCCCAGCCGATCCCGAACGTGGCCGAGCCGCCAACCAGCTTGCCATCAATCTGGCGGGCCTTGGGCAGCTTGAATTCCGGGCCGAAGACGGGTGCGCTGCGCTTTCGGAAAATCACGGCATAGCCGGGCACCGCGACCAGCAAAGCGCCAGCCATGACGAAGATCAGGCTCGGGTCGAATGTGCCTGCAAGATCAAAGAAGTTCAGCACCTTGGCGGGGTTTGCCATACCCGAAATGACGATGCCGAGACCAAAGAGGGAGCCGATGAGGAAGACGACAAGATAGCGCATCGGGGTCTCCTTAGAATACGTGGCGGATGAGGAAGGTGGTCAGGAAGGCAAAGGCCATGAAGGTCAGCGTGGCGACGATGGACCGCCGCGAAAAACGCGCCATGCCGCAAATGCCGTGACCGGAGGTGCAGCCCGAGCCGAAGGTCACGCCAATACCGGTGATGATGCCGCCAATAATCAAGGCTGCCGCGGACACCGGCACATCGTAATCCACAGTCCCGCCAGCAAACACGAAAAGCGCCGGCGCCAGAACGGCTCCTGCAAGAAATGCGGCCTTCCACTTCCAGTCCGGATCAAGAGGCGGCAACAACCCGCCGATAATAGCGGTCATGCCGGCAATGCGGCCCCAGCTCAGCATCAGGAGAACCGCCGAGAGGCCGATCAAGAGGCCACCGGCAAAGGACATCAAAGGCGTGAATTCCGTCACTTCTACGCTCCAGCAATATGGAAATCGACCGCAGCAGAACACGCTTCGGCCAGCACATAGACGGATAAATATGTATATATGCGACTGTCTTCAATTCACATTCGCGACAGCGGAAAGGATTGTGCAAGCAGTCCCTGCATTCGTCAGAAAGTGATCCTGGCGTCGATCTCGCTGATCGGCTGAACGCCAGAGAGCAGTGCTCGGGATTCTTCTGCGTCCTTGTGGATCTGGGCGACCATTGGGTCCAGACCTTCGAATTTCCACTCGTCGCGCAGACGACCGAAGAAGGAGACGGAGCAGATCTCGCCATACAGATCGCCAGAAAAATCGAAGAGGAAGGTTTCGAGAAGCGGCGCACCCTCCTCCGTTACGGTCGGGCGATAGCCGAAGCTTGCCACGCCATCATGAAGGCTACCATTGGCTCTACGGAAACGCACCGCATAGATACCGGGGCGAAGGCTTGTTTCAGGAGCGAGCGCCATATTGGCCGTCGGAAAGCCGAGAGTGCGCCCCAGTTGCTGACCCTTGATGACTTCGGCCTCAACCGTGAAGCGGTAGCCGAGAAGACCGGCCGCTTCACTCACATTGCCTTCACCGATCAACAGGCGGATACGGCTGGAGGAGACAACATCTGCGCCCTCATCTCGGAAAGCATCGACCAGTGTCACGTCGAAGCCGTGACGTCGTCCGGCCTCCATCATATAGGCGGGGCCACCCTCCCTGCCCTTGCCGAAATGGAAGTCAAAGCCGGTGACCACTTCCGATGCGCCAAGCCAGTCAACCAGGATGGACTGGATGAAATCTTCTGCCGAACGCTGGGAGAAGGGCCGATCGAACGGGTATTCGATGACCGAATGGAAGCCCATGACCTCCAGGATGCGAGCTCTCAGAGGCGCAGGCGTCAGGCGGAAAACCGGCATATCCGGATTGAAGACCGAGCGCGGATGGGGTTCGAAGGTCAGGACCAGAGCCGGCACGCCTCGGGCTTCTGCAAGTGCCAGCGCACGACCGAGGACGGCCTGATGCCCGCGGTGGACACCATCGAAATTGCCGATTGCAATTACGCCGCCCTTCAGTTTTTCGGGCAGCGGATCCTTCTTCTCATTCCGATGGAAAACGGTCATTTCGATCTAGAACCTCAGGCCAGTCTCGGCATCCAGAACTTCGGCGCGGCATTTTCCCGGGCGAGAAATGCGTGCAGTTCGGCCTCATCGGTCTGGCCGTTCGGGCTATATTCTGCAGCGTGGATGCCTGCCGAAATATAAAGAAGGTCAAAGCCGGCATCGATTGCGCCACGCACATCGGTCGGCATGCCATCGCCAATGGCAAGCACCTTGGAAAGATCGATTTCCTTGCCGCGCGCCTCCTTGGCGGCTGCCATCGTGGCCTCGTAAATGGGGCGATGCGGCTTGCCGGCAATGCGGGTGGAGCCGCCAAGCGTCTGGTAATAGGCGGCGACGGCACCGGCGCATGGAATAATGCGATGACCGCGTTCAACAACCAGATCGGGATTGGCACAGATGAACGGCGCATCACGCGCAACGAAACGCGTCAGCATGTCGTGATAGTCTTCGGGGACTTCCGTCTCATCATCAAAGAAGCCCGTGCAGACGATGGCTTCCGCGTCCGCTTCGCCCGTCACGTCCACGTCAAGGCCATCGAAGAGTGGCATGTCGCGCTCGGGGCCGAGAAGAAACACCTTCTTCGGCCCGACCGCGATCAGGTTGCGTGTGACATCGCCCGAAGTGACGATCCGGTCATAGGCACTGTCGGCCACTCCGATTGCGCGAAGCTGCAGGATGACGCCGGGTGCCGGACGCGGGGAATTGGTGATGAGAACGACGGTCGTCCCCGCTTCCCGCGCCGCCGTCAACGCCTCTGACGCCGCCGGGAAGGCGTCAATGCCGTTATGCAGGACACCCCAGACATCGGAGAGGATCACGTCGTAGCTTCCGCTCACGTCGGCAAGGGTGGAGATGCGCTGGGCCATTGTCAGTCCTGAGGTTCAAATGTCGTGGGGTGACATGGCAAAGGAACAGCGCCAAGGCAAGGGCTAAAGGGAGAATTGGCGGGCTGGGCCCGCCAAACGGGCATCAAAGCACCAGCCTTGCGACAAGGCCGAGAAGAGCCGAGACAATCAGGGTTCGTCCGATGCCCTGATGAAAACGGAAGATCATCAGGGCCGAAATGACCGCGATGACGAGCGCTGCCAGATCCATGGACGCAAAGTCGGGGCGCGGCATCGAAACACTGAGACCAGCCACCTGCAACAGGGTGACATCCTCGATCCGGGTGAAGACCACATGCAAAGCAAACCAGACAGCCAGGTTCAGAATGACGCCGACTACGGCTGCCGTGATTGCCGAAAGAGCGGCATTCAGCCGCCTGTTGCCGCGCAGGCGCTCCATGTAGGGCGCTCCGGCAAAGATCCAGATGAAGCTTGGAACAAAGGTCGCCCAGGCCGTGATTAGACCGCCTGCAAGCCCCGCCATCAAGGGGTGCATAATGCCGGGATCGCGAAAGCCGGCAAGGAAGCCGACATAGGAAAGGACAAGCACCAGCGGCCCCGGCGTGGTTTCGGCTAGCGCCAGCCCGTCCAGCATTTCACCTGGCCTCAGCCACTGATATTGCTCGACCGCGACCTGGGCGACATAGGCGAGCACCGCGTAGGCCCCGCCGAAGGTCACCAGCGCCATCTTGGCGAAGAGGGCAAACACATCAGACAGCGCGCCTTCACCCAGCGCAAGCGCTAGAATCGGGAATGGTGCGAGCCAAAGGATGATCCAGAACAGCAGGACCGCAAGTTGGCGGTGGAAAGCCGGGCGATAGGACCGGTCCGAAGGCTCGTTGCCCTGCACGGGGTCCGAGACGCTTACGGGACGCGAAAAGAACAATCCGGCTAAACCCGCCACCAAGACGACCAGCGGAAAGGGAAGCGCGAGGAAAAAATGCGCGATGAAGGCAAGAGCCGCCAGAAACCGGTGAAAGCCGGATTTCAACGCGCGCTTGCCGATGCGGATCACGGCCTCCACCACAATGGCAAGAACGGCCGCCTTCAAACCGAAAAACAGGCCGGCAAGCAGTGTCGTCTCCTGATAGACGGCATAGAGGCCCGAAAGCGCGAGAATGACGACGAGCCCGGGCAAGACGAAAAGCAGGCCAGCCACGATGCCACCACGCACGCCGTGCAACAGCCAGCCGATATAGGTCGCCAATTGTTGCGCTTCGGGGCCCGGCAAGAGCATGCAGTAGTTCAGCGCATGCATGTAACGGTCTTCGGGTATCCAGCCCTTTTCCTCCACGCAAATGCGATGCATCAGGCCGATCTGGGCTGCCGGCCCGCCGAAGCTCATCAGGCCGATCTTCGCAAAGGTGAATGTCAGTTCCTGAAAACTCGGCCGATGTGGCGTTGCAGGGGCAGAATGGATCACGCGCAATTCCTCATGAATGGGCGGCACATTAGGCGGACGATCATGAAAACTTCAAGACAGGCGCGATCTCTTCCAACCGTGCGGGCTAAGGACACGGGCCGCTCTGCGGGAAGCATGACACGAGACGAAATCCAAGATCGCCACCCGCAATTATTGAGAGAATTTGTCACTCAAATACAATCGAGACAGAAATTTTGAAGCTCGCGCTTGACTCACCAGCAACGGCTCCTTATCTCGATGCCGCTAGCACTCGCCTGAGGGGAGTGCTAACAACAATCGATGCAGGCCTGACCGGTCTGCGAATGTCATTTGATCGAGGGATTAGACAATGGCAAGCACATCTTTCCGTCCGCTTCATGATCGCGTTGTCGTCAAGCGCGTTGAATCTGAAGAAAAGACCAAGGGCGGCATCATCATTCCCGACACCGCAAAGGAAAAGCCGGCTGAAGGCGAAGTCATCGCTGTTGGCCCCGGCGCCCGCAAGGAAAACGGCGAACTCGTCGCGCTCGACGTCAAGGTCGGCGACCGCGTTCTGTTCGGGAAGTGGTCTGGCACCGAAGTCAAGCTCGATGGCGTTGACCTTCTGATCATGAAGGAAGCCGACATCATGGGCGTTATCGGCTGATACCCGGTCTCACCTTCTCAATCACACCAATTCACCAAGGGGCCTAGTGCCCGGGAGTATGGAAAATGGCAGCTAAAGAAATCAAGTTTGGCCGCACCGCGCGCGAAAAGATGCTGCATGGCGTCGACATTCTCGCTGACGCCGTGAAGGTAACGCTCGGCCCGAAGGGTCGTAACGTCATCATCGACAAGTCCTTCGGCGCTCCGCGCATCACCAAGGACGGCGTATCGGTCGCCAAGGAAATCGAACTGGAAGACAAGTTCGAAAACATGGGCGCCCAGATGGTCCGCGAAGTTGCTTCGAAGACCAATGACATCGCCGGTGACGGCACCACCACTGCAACCGTTCTGGCCCAGGCCATCGTTCGCGAAGGCGCCAAGGCTGTTGCTGCCGGCATGAACCCGATGGACCTGAAGCGCGGTATCGACCTCGCCGTTGCGGAAGTCGTCAAGGATCTGCAGGCCAAGGCAAAGAAGATCTCCACCTCGGCTGAAGTTGCCCAGGTCGGCACGATCTCGGCAAATGGCGACACGCAGGTCGGTAACGACATCGCTGAAGCCATGCAGAAGGTTGGCAACGAAGGCGTCATCACCGTCGAAGAAGCCAAGACCGCCGAAACCGAACTCGAAGTCGTCGAAGGCATGCAGTTCGATCGCGGCTACCTGTCGCCCTACTTCGTGACGAACCCGGAAAAGATGGTCGCCGACCTCGAAGACGCGTTCATCCTGCTGCACGAGAAGAAGCTCTCGAACCTCCAGGCCATGCTGCCGGTTCTCGAAGCCGTCGTTCAGACCGGCAAGCCGCTCGTCATCATCGCTGAAGACGTCGAAGGCGAAGCCCTTGCGACACTCGTCGTCAACAAGCTGCGTGGCGGCCTGAAGATCGCTGCCGTCAAGGCTCCGGGCTTCGGCGATCGCCGCAAGGCCATGCTGGAAGACATCGCCATCCTCTCGGGCGGCACCGTCATCTCCGAAGACCTCGGCATCAAGCTCGAGTCGGTTACCCTCGACATGCTCGGCCGCGCCAAGAAGGTCTCGATCACCAAGGAAAACACCACCATCGTTGATGGCGCCGGTGCAAAGTCCGACATCGAAGGCCGCGTTGCCCAGATCAAGGCGCAGATCGAAGAAACCACTTCGGACTACGACCGCGAGAAGCTCCAGGAGCGTCTGGCCAAGCTCGCCGGTGGCGTTGCCGTCATCCGCGTCGGTGGCTCGACCGAAATCGAAGTCAAGGAGCGCAAGGACCGCATCGACGACGCTCTGAACGCGACCCGCGCGGCCGTTCAGGAAGGCATCGTACCGGGCGGTGGTACCGCTCTCCTGCGTTCTTCCACGAAGATCACCGTGAAGGGCGTCAACGACGACCAGGAAGCCGGCATCAACATCGTTCGCCGTGCGCTCCAGTCGCTGGTTCGCCAGATCGCCACCAATGCTGGTGACGAAGCTTCGATCATCGTCGGCAAGATCCTCGACAAGAACGAAGAAAACTACGGCTACAACGCCCAGACCGGCGAATTCGGTGACATGATCGCCATGGGTATCGTCGACCCGGTCAAGGTCGTTCGCACCGCCCTGCAGAATGCAGCTTCGGTTGCCTCGCTGCTGATCACCACCGAAGCCATGATTGCCGAACTTCCGAAGAAGGACTCGCCGGCAATGCCTGACATGGGCGGCATGGGTGGCATGGGCGGCATGATGTAATCATGCGCCGAGGCCCGGTACAGCCACTGTATCGGATCGCCAAACGTCAAGAGATGGGCGGCCTGACATCAGGTCGCCCATTTTCGCATGGGCTCCGGCCTGCTGATCAAAGATCCCGGTCGTGCGTCCATCAGAATTCCAAGGACGACCGCTCGGCGAGTTTTAGTTGCCGCTGCCTCGCCTCTGCTTGAATGAGAATAAAACTCTATTCGTAAACAATGAAATGATTCGCCGCGTGCGGTCTGATCCAGTAGAAGTTCATCAAGCTGGAGATCTGAGCAAATAGACGTCGTCATCGAGGGCCGATCTGACGTTTTGAACAAGCTGAAATCACGTGCGCAGACTTCGAGACGTCTATGGTAGACTGCCATGGCAAAGTTTCTACAAAAAAGAGATGCGATTGCAGTTCTGCGAGAAAAGCGCTTGCGCGGACAAATTTTACATGTTTGAAGTTGCTTTCGAGAGGAAATGTACGGGAAGACTGTATCAGGGTGACACAGTCTCGCCAGTCTTGTAACGGCAAAGCTGGCGGGAAATCTGTCACGAGGTGAGTTAGGGGCTCTCCTTTCGATAAGGTGCATGAACGCATGGGGCTGGCACGTGTGTTGCGGGTGGATGTCGCCAGAGATCCGCCTGCCGATCAAGTCTGTCGCTCTTAAAGTGAACAGGGCTTGGAGCCTTGGTAACCACTAGGGGCAGCGGCAAGACATAGTCGAGCTTATTCGGAAATTTGGGGACTAGACTTGTTTAAGATTGCAGATGCGACTCTTGCTGCAAGTTTTGATGCAGTCATGCGCCAGGATGACATTGGTCACGGATCGCCTTCAGACAGTATGTGCATGTCAGAGGCCTGGACCGGTGACCTCTCCAATGGATTGCTGTGTCTGGGAGAGCGTGCGCGCATCATGCACGGACTGGATACTTCGGAATGCGGCTTGTTGAGCATGATGCGCAGTTACGATGCCGGTGATAGGGGCAGCATCCTCAAGCTATTCGAGCAGGCCGCGACGCGCCCTTCTCATTTCTGCTATTCGACCACGATCATTGGAGACAGCAACCTTCGTCGCCCCGTGTTCTGCATCGGCCAATCGAATGGGTTCGACCAGAATGAAGGCGGGAAGATGCATGGCGTCTTCATCTTCCCGAATTTCCAGTGCAACACGAACGGAACCACTTTCGGCTCGTCGATGACCAGTTGAGGGCTGGCGCCGATCTCGCCTGGTCAGGCCGGGGCTGGCCAACCTTTCTGGACTGCCGGACGGGCCAACGCGCGCTCGAGCCAGGCCATGACGGCAGGATAGTTTTTCAGTTCAAGTACCTCGTCTGCCTTGTAAAAAATCGACAATCCGCGCACCCACGGAAATGTTGCGATGTCGGCAATGGAATAGTCGTTGCCCGCAAGCCATTGATGCTTGCTTAACTGCCCCTCAAGAACTCCGAGCAGGCGTTTGGTTTCATCGCGGTAGCGGTCTGTCGGATAGGAATTGTTGGCCACCTTGTCAGCGGCGAATTTGTAGAAATGACCGAACTGACCGAACATCGGGCCAACACCACCCATCTGGAACATCAACCATTGCAGGGTGGCGTAGCGGGCCGCACCTTCGCGCGCCATCAGCTTTCCCGTCTTTTCAGCGAGGTAGACCAGGACGGCACCGGATTCGAAGATGCCGATGGGCTGACCATCCGGACCATTTGGATCGATGATAGCCGGAATGCGGCCATTCGGATTGAGCGAAACGAATTCGGGTGATTTCTGCTCATTGGTGCCGAAGGACACCATGTGCGCCTCGTAAGGCAGACCAAGCTCTTCAAGCGCTATCGTCACTTTCACGCCATTCGGTGTCGGCAGTGAATAGACCTGAATGATCTCCGGGTTCTGTGCTGGCCATTTGCTGGTGATCGGAAAAGCTGAAAGATCGGACATAAGGGCTCCTGAGACTGAGTGTTCCGAACCCTAGGTAGGATGCCAATACGCCGATTAAAGGCGACGACCAGGCGGAAGCGCGCTTTCGTCGTTTCATTTTTGTGAACGATCAGTCAAAGATCGTCAATCTATGCCTGCGACAACAAAGCATGCATGAAGGCGGCACTTGCTGAGACCGCCATCGCTGGGGGTTTCAGCGTCAACGCTCAACGGAGTTCCCCCATGTCTGCCACCAATAACGGCCTCCTCGTTCTCGTTCGTCTCCTTCTTTCCTTCATGTTCATCATGTCCGGCTTCGGCAAGCTGACCGATCCGGCCGGCACTGCCGGCATGATCGCCGGCGCCGGCCTACCTGCCGCCGACCTGTTGGCCTATGCGGCCGGCCTCTATGAGCTGGTTGCCGGCCTCTTCATCCTCGTCGGTTTCCAGACCAAGATGACGGCATGGACCGTCGCTCTCTTCTGCGTGTTTACCGGTCTCGTCTTCCACACTGGCACCGTTGCCATCGAAGGCTGGCCGGAGGGTGCGCTTGGCTGGATCAACACGCTGAACCAGATCATGGTCATGAAGAACATCACACTGGCCGGCGGCTACATCGCTCTCGCCATCACCGGCGCCGGTGCGTACTCGCTCGACGCCCGTCGCGGTTCGGCTGCCGCCGTCGCTGCCTGATATCCCTGCCCCCGAGGCAAAGAGAAACCCGCTGGAGCGATCCGGCGGTTTTTTTCGTGTCTGTGATTTCCTCTCAAGACTTTTGCGCCAGCCAGACTGTCGCGCCACCGCATGTCGGATCTTCGACCACGTGCTGCAGCACCACGAACCCGTTCTCAGCCAGCAAGGAGCGGTACTCATCAGGATCGAGGCTCGCGTGATAGAGTGGCTCGCCCTCGAAATCCCCAACCGACACCCCAGCTGCTGGACCCGATGTGAACATCAGGGTAGCACCGCTTGCCGCATGGGACGCAAATCGCGGAAACATCGCCCGCTGCGCCTCAGGCGTGAGATGGAAAAAGCTGTGCCAGGCGACGATCGCCTGAAAAATCCGTCCAAGGGACAAATCCCGCATATCGCCGACATGTCAGTCATGCGCCGGAAACCTCTGTCGGCACAGGCGGATCAGCGGCTCCGAGACGTCGAGCCCGGTGACGACAAAGCCTCGATCAATCAAGTCGGCCGCGATCGGCTCGCCGGAACCGCATCCGATGTCGAGCACTGGGACACCGGGAGACAATGGCGCGAGAAGCAGGTCCAGCCAAGGTCGCTCGAAGCCGTTCTTCCCGCGCAGGCGATCAAATGCATCTGCATGACGCGCATACAATCCGGGAATGGCATCCGCGTGTGACATCAAGACCTCAAAGCACCCCGCGCACGGCCTCTACGATCCGACCGATCATCGCATTACCTTCATGCTCCGGCTTCCTCGCCCTGACAAGGCAGGCCTCGGAGCGCAGGATGACGCCGTCCGAGAGGACCTTCAGGTGATTGGCGCGAAGCGTTGAGCCCGTCGAGGTGATGTCGACGATGATATCCGCCTGCCCGGCGGCGGGGGCGCCTTCGGTGGCGCCCAGGCTTTCGACAATGCGATAGAGCTGGATGCCGTGGCTTCCGGAGAAATGCTGCTGCGTCAGGCGCCAGTATTTGGTGGCGATGGCGAGACGCCGGCCATGACGGGCGCGAAATTCAGCGGCGACATCGCCGAGATCGGCCATGCTATCAACATCGTACCAGACCTCCGGCACGGCGACGACAACATCGGCATGGCCGAAGCCGAGGCGGGCCGTGATCTCGACGCAGGCGTCTGCTTCCGCCAATCCTTCGCGGATGAGGTCTTCGCCCGTCACGCCGAAATCGACCGTGCCATTGCCGATCTCGCGCGAGATTTCGGAGGCCGAGAGATAGGCGATCTCGACATCGTCGAAACCTTCGACACGGCCGCGATACGAGCGGTCATTGCCGACAGCGACGATCTTCATTCCGGCCTTTTCAAAGATGGCGGAGGCGTCTTCCTTCATGCGGCCCTTGGAGGGCAGACCGATGGTGATGGTCATTGGCTCTCCTCCCTGCGCGGCGATTCCGTCCGAAAACCGGCATCCACTTTTCGGATCGCCGCGTCCGTCCTCTCGGTTTCTATGCGGTCGAGCCAGAGCGAGAAGCCGACGGCGGGGATATGCGTCTCGGCCCCGAGAAGGGTCAGCAGCCGGTCGAAACGACCGCCACCGGCGAGCACGGCGGGTTTGCCTTCAACGGCGACTTCGAAGACGAGGCCGGTGTAATAATCCAGCGGGCGGCCAAAGGCGGCGCGGTAGGTGATGCGGGTCAGATCCGTGCCAATATTCGCCAGCGCTGCCACGCGTTCGTCGAAGCGGCTCAGCGCTGAACCAAGCTTCAGACCGGCAGCATCGGCAAAGCCGGCAAGGGCTGCCGAGGCATCGGCGAGCGGCAGTTCGAGCGAGAGGAATTCGCGCAGCAGAAGAAGAGCCGCGCCATCGAGGCGGGTCTCGGAGAGTTCCAGCTTCTCCTTCAGGCGGCGGGCGATCTCGGCAGGGGTGCGGCTCGCATTGGTGAGATAGCCAGTTTCCTGCATGGTCTGATCGATATGGGCGATCAAGGCCTCCTGATCACCCTTTGCCAGCAGGGCAGAAACCTCCGGCGCCAGACCCGGCACCGGTGTCGGCGTTGCGAGGGTGCGCAGGAGCTGGTCGATCTGGACCGGGTTGCCGAAGGCCTGGATCAGGCGCTTTTGCCAGCCGGCCGGAAGTCCCAATGCCTTGACCACGGCTTCGAACACGGACTGGTCGCCGAGGGTCACGGTCAGCGGCTTGGTCGGCAGCAGGCGGGTGAGGATGGCGACGCTGTCTGAGATCGCGCGGGCATCGGCTGCGGCGGTCGCGATGTCGCCGAGATCCTCGATGCCGGCCTGGTAGAATTCCTGCGGGCCTTCACGACGCTGGCGGAAGACTTCGCCGAGATAGGCATAACGCTTCGGCGTGCCGGTCGCGGTTTCGATGTGGCGCAGGCAGACGGGGATGGTGAATTCCGGACGCAGGCAGAGGCTTTCGCCGCGCTCGTTTTCGGTGAGGAAGATGCGGCGACGCAGGTCCTCACCCGCCATGTCGAGGAACGGCGCAGCCGGCTGAATCACGGGCGTGTCGACGCGGGTCGTGCCGCGTGATGTGAATTCCTGCAGGATGGTGCCGGCGAAATCCGGCATGTCGGTCAGGGGCATGGGATACGTCCTGCGATTGGGGGATAAGTCCCCCTCTGGGCTGCCGCCCATCTCCCCCACAAGAGGGGAGAAGACTTGGGGCTGGCGCTCAATTCTCCGCGAATGCTGCAACCCCCTCTGCCCTGCCGGGCATCTCCCCCACAAGGGGGGAGAGCGGGTTGGGGCCAACGTCTCGCGCTACACCCACTCTCCACCCTTGTGGGGGAGATGTCACGCAGTGACAGAGGGGGGTGACCCCACGCACTGAGATCAGTCGCAGCAAACGGAGGTCGTGACATCGGCGACATGCGCCAAGTTGCCCCCTCCCCCTTGTGGGGAGGGTTGGGGAGGGGAAAAGCCACCCGCTCAGACATCAGACACCTTTCGCCCGACGACGATCTTCCGCCTGATGCTCAAGGATCTCCTTGACCTTGGCGACCAGATCCGCCTCGGCCACGACTTCCTGGGCAACGCGGGCCTCGCGCCATTCGGCATTGTCGGTGATCTCGCCGGAGAGGCGCTTGCCCTCGATCAGGTCCTTGATCTGCACGACGCCTTGCGCGCGCTCGTCACCACCCTGGATGATGGCGATGGGGGCGCCACGGCGGTCGGCATATTTCAGCTGGTTGCCGAACTTCTTCCAGTTGCCCTGGTACATTTCGGCGCGAATGCCGGCGTTCCGCAGGTCCTGCGTGAAGTGCTGGTAGCGGCCCATGGCATCAATATCTTGCCCATCCATAACGGTAACAATGACGGGACCCACCACCTCGTCCTGGCCAAGCTTGCCAAGATTCTTCAAGGCCGTCATCAGGCGCGAGACGCCGATGGAGAAGCCTGTGGCCGGGACCGGCTGACCCATGAAGCGCGAGACGAGGCCATCGTAGCGACCACCGCCGCCGACCGAGCCGAAGACGACCTTTTCGCCCTTTTCGTTGGTCACATCGAATGTGAGTTCGGCTTCGTAGACGGGGCCGGTATAGTATTCGAGGCCGCGGACGACGGAGGGGTCGAACTTAATCCTGTCTTCCTCATAGCCGGCTGAACGCACGAGACTGCGCATCAATTCGAGTTCATCTACGCCTTCTGTGGAGCCACCCTCAGCTGCGAGCCCATCTCTTAGATTGCCAAGCGTCAAGCCATCAGAAACCCCGCTCTTTGGCCCACTCGTGGGTTCATTCCAACCCGTCGCGTTTATAATAAACGTGATCTGCTCATCACTTAAACCCGCACCCTTTGTGTGGTCACCGCTTTCGTCTGTTCTGCCTTTGACGCTAAGAAGTTGGATGACGCCCTCGACACCAAATTTGTCATACTTGTCCAACGCTCTCAGCACCGAGAGCTTCTGCTTGCCACCGTCTTCGGAGCTGACTTTTGCAGCACTCAAGATTGCATCCAAAACCTTGCGGTTATTCACCCGGATCACATAGTCGCCGCGCTTGATACCAAGCGCTTCCAGCGTGTCGGCCATCATCATGCACATTTCGGCATCGGCCTGGACCCCCGGCGCGCCGACGGTGTCGGCATCGAACTGCATGAACTGGCGGAAACGGCCAGGACCCGGCTTTTCGTTGCGGAAGACGTAGCCAGCGCGATAGGTGCGGTAGGGCAGCTGGATTTCCTGAAAGTTCTCCGCGACATGACGGGCCATCGGGGCGGTCAGGTCATAGCGCAGCGACATCCACTGCTCGTCATCGTCCTGCAGCGAGAAGACGCCTTCGTTCGGGCGGTCCGAGTCGGGCAGGAATTTGCCGAGTGCGTCGGTATATTCGAAGAGCGGGGTCTCGATCGGGTCGAAGCCGTAGCGCTCATAGACCTCGCGGATGGTCTCCATCATCTGGTTGGCGGCGCGAATGTCGGCAGCCTCGCGATCGACGAAGCCGCGCGGCAGGCGGGCCTTCAGCTTCTGGGGCTTCTTGTTCTTCTCGCTCATGATGACAACCGGAATTCTCGTTTGAAAAAGGTGCCGGTGTCTTAGAGGATCAAGGATTTGGCGGCAAGGGCGAAGGCGGACGGGACGATGCCCGATGCTGGAAAACGGGTGTGCGAGGTGGTATATTCCCGCGCGAAACTAGAGGTTGGATCGATGAACAAGCGCGTCACGCTCGAGATGCCGGAAGAAATGCACAAGTTGATCGTTGAATACGCCTCGGAAGCCGGCGCGGAGCCAGATGATTATCTGCGTCAGATGATCCAGCGCGAGCTTGAAAACCTTCAAGATTTGGCTGCCGCAGATGAAGCAATGAAGCGTATCAAGAGTGGCGAGGACAAGGTCATCAGCTCCGAGGAGTTCTGGCGTGGCCTGGACGATTGAGTATCGTCAACCCGTTCAGAAAACGATCAAGAAACTCGACCCCGTCACTCAGCGCCGCATCAAGCAGTTTCTTGAGGAACGCCTTGCTATCCACGGCAACCCCCGAAGCCTCGGCGATCCGCTTCACGGCAGCGAGCTTGGTGCCTATTGGCGCTACACAGTTGGCGATTACCGCATCATCTGCGATATCCAGGACGGCAAACTCATCGTGCTCGTGGTCGAGATCGGCCATCGCAGCTCCGTCTATCGGTAGTCCATGATCCTCGAAGCCCTGAATTATGCCGCAACATGGCCGCTGACCTCGGCTGGCCAGCGTCCGTTCATCCGCTCCTCCGTCAATCTCTGGGCGCGGGCCAATCGCTGCCGTCGGGATTGGGCGGAGCATGAGCGACGGACGAAGGCGGCGATCCTGACTGCAGCAGAAGGCTGTCGGCAGAAGCGGGCTGCCGTGATCCTGGGCTCCGGCTTGCTGCGCGATGTGCCGGTCGTGGAGCTGTCGCGGCTCTTCGATACGGTGGTGCTGGTCGATCTCGTGCATCTGGCCAGCGTTCGCGGCTGGATTTCGGCGAAGCGATTGACGAACCTGCGTCTTATCGAGCGGGATCTGTCGGGCCTTGATGATCTTCTGGCTGGCCGGGAGGCCGAACCTCTCTCCTTCCTTAGGCAGGTGCCTTATCTCGATTTCGTTGCCTCGACGAACCTGCTGTCGCAGATCGGCATCGGCGTCGAGCGAAGGCTGGCCGGCACGACGGATGAACCGCGTGCGGCGGAGCTTTTGCCGCGCATGGTCCAAGCACATCTCGACGGGCTGACGCAGCTTGCCGCCCAAACATGCCTCGTTACGGATGTTTCCTATCGTGTGCTGGACCGGCACGACCAAGAGCATGAGACGGTTGATCTCATGCATGGTGTCGCGCTGCCTGACAGCAGGGAAGAATGGGACTGGCCGGTTATCCCCTTTGGTGAAGAGAGCCTTGACTATCGGGTGGTGCATCGGGTGATTGCAATGTGATCACTCACGTGGCGAAGGCCTTGCTTTTGACCCAATCGCGACTAGGCTGATGAAGATGATGATGCTCCTGCGCAGCTTGCTTGTGATCGCGGCCCTCGCCTATGCTGTCATGCCCATGCATGGCGCCATGGCGATGGTGGTAACGCCTGCTGCTCAACCTATCGGCCAGACCGATTCTGGACATTCCGGTCATCAGCATGGCGGGACCATGGCGATCACCATAGGCTGCCCGCATGGATTTGCAGCGGGACCACAGGAGTTGCCACATCATCCGATGATGTCGGACGATCATTGCAGCGCCTGCCTGACAATCCTGTCTGCTCGCTATCTCACAGATGCCGGGCCGGCGGCGCGAGCGGCCGAGGCGCCGGGTATTTCGCGCTCGCTTGTGTCAACGCCCGCCTCTCCGCCCGAGCGACCGCCCCGTCTTCGGGCATGAAAGAATGACGACCTTGGCGTCGTATCATCCATTCCTTTCATCCCAGAAGAAACGGGACCTATCATGATGAAAATGACTGTTGTTGCAGCGTCGTTGGCGCTTGCTCTTTCCACCAACCTGGCTTTCGCACAGGATCACGGCGCCCATCAGGGGCACATGATGTCTAACAGCGAAGACAGCCCATCCTCCAAGGCCTTTGCCGAGGCAAACGCCAAGATGCATACCGACATGGCCGTGCCGCTGACCGGCAATGCCGATGTCGATTTCGTTCAAGGCATGATCCCGCATCACCAGGGCGCCATAGATATGGCGCGGATCGTCCTTCAATACGGGAAGGATCCGGAAATCCGTAAGCTGGCGGAAGAGGTGATTGCCGCCCAGGAAGGCGAGATCGCGATGATGCGGGAGTGGCTGGCCAAAAACGGCCAGTGATGGCCTGAGGCTGTAAAAGGCAATGGCGCTTCGTCGGCGCCATTGCTTTATCACACCAGCGGACTAGCCTATGCTCCTCAAATGAAAGGAGCAGCCATGTCCAATCGCGCAGTGACCGTGATCGGTTTCGACGCCGACGACACCCTCTGGCAGAATGAGCAATATTACAAACTGACAGAAGCCCATTTTCAGGGATTGCTCGCGGAGTTTGCCGAGGGCAACCATGTGTCAGAGCGCTTGCTGGAAGCGGAAAAGCGCAATCTTGCCCATTACGGATATGGCATCAAGGGCTTCACCCTATCGATGATCGAGACGGCACTGGAGATCACCGAGGGGCGTGTCCCAGCCACAGTTATCGGCGAAATCCTGGCGATCGGTCGGGATCTGCTCAGCCATCCGGTGGAATGCATGCCTCATGCGCGCGACGCACTGGAGGCGCTTGCCGGTCGGTATTTCCTTGTGATGATCACCAAGGGCGACCTGTTTGACCAGGAACGCAAGCTCGCTCAATCCGGGCTTGGCGACTATTTCGATGCGGTGGAGATCGTCTCTGACAAGACAGCCACGACCTATCGACGGATCTTCGGCAAACATGGCGAGGGACCGGAACGGGCGATGATGATCGGCAACTCGCTGAAGTCGGATATCGTGCCGGCAATCGCCGCCGGGTCCTGGGGCGTGTTCGTGCCGCACGCGCTAACCTGGGTGCTGGAGCATGTGGACAAGCCCGTTGAAGCGCCACGCTTCCGGGAAATCCCTGACCTCGGCCATGTGCCCAAGCTGGTCGAAAACCTGCAATAGCGTCAGGGCCGAACGAACTCGGCACGCGCGTCTTCGGTCGGCTGGCGGCAGCAACAACCCTCGATATGATCATTGACGAGACCCATGGCCTGCATGAAGGCATAGACGGTGGTGGGGCCGACAAAGGTCCAACCGCGCTTTTTCAGATCCTTCGACAGGCGGATGGAAGTGGGCGAGGTCGGATTGGCCTTGAGCGTTGCATAATCCATACGCGGCGGACGCTCTGACTGATCAGGCTCAAAGCTCCAGAAATAGCGGGCGAGTGAACCGAACTCACTCTCCAGCTCAATAGCGCGCCGCGCATTGTTGATGGTCGAAACGATCTTGCCGCGATGGCGGATGATGCCGGTATCGGACAAGCAGCGGGCGACATCTGCGTCATCAAATCTCGCCACCGCGTGGAAGTCGAAGCCGGCAAAGGCAGCGCGGAAATTCTCCCGCTTGCGTAAAATCGTCAGCCAGGAGAGACCGGACTGAAACCCTTCCAGGCAGATCTTCTCGAACAACCGATTATCATCGGCAACGGGACGGCCCCATTCTTCGTCATGATAATGTTGATAGTCCTTGAGGCCACCATGCCAGAAGCAGCGGTCGAGGCCGTCCTCTCCCCGGATAAGACCATCCGCGACAATGTCCATGCCTGATTCCTCCACTGCGGCCTTTCGTTTACCATTTGTTCACGATTTTTCCAAACGGGCCGGTAACCCTGACTTGAGGTTTACGGCATTGATCGCATTTTCATGAACACGTCTTTACCAATTGGCGCGATTGGGCATGCACGATCCGAAGTTGAAAAGCCTGCTGCATCCTTGCAGACGTGTTCAAACCTGATGATCGGTTCCAAGTAGCGAGTAGCCCGATGTTCAAACGATTTCTGATCCTGGCCATCACTGCCAGCTTCCCCCTTGCCTCACCTGGCCTTGCCTCGGAACGCTATCAGTCCCGCCCGCCGGTGATGATAAGCCCCGACCTTTCCGCCCCCTGGGTCATGCAGCTCGGCGGGACGCCGCAGCGGGCGCGCGTTCATGCGACCCAGCCTGCGCGTCAGGGCTTGTTCGACCGGCGCATTCAGCAGCGGCAGGTCCAGCAGAGGCAGGCTCCGCGCTCGACCGTCACACAACAGCGGCAGGTTGTTCGCCAGCCGGGACTGTTCCAGCCAGCCGCAGCTCGACCGGCTCGACCGACAAAACCTCAGATCGATCCGATCTTCCTGCCTCAGGTGGTCGCTTACGAGACGACACAAAAACCCGGCACGATCGTCATCGATACGAACAGCCGCTTTCTCTATCTGGTGATGGGCAATGGCCAGGCTCGGCGCTATGGCGTTGGCGTTGGCAAACCCGGCTTTGAATGGGCTGGAACCCACAAGGTCACGGCCAAGCGGGAATGGCCCGACTGGAGACCACCGGCCTCCATGATCAAGCGCGAAGCAGCCAAGGGGCACTTCCTACCGGTTCACATGGCCGGAGGGCCTGAAAATCCACTTGGCGCTCGCGCACTTTATCTCGGGTCTACCCTCTACCGTATCCACGGAACCAATGCGCCCTGGAGCATCGGCAGCGCGGTCTCATCCGGTTGCATTCGCATGCGCAATGAAGATGTCATTGATCTTTACGACCGCGTCAAAGTCGGAACCAAGGTCATCGTGATGTAACGCGCAACCCTGGCGCAAATGAACTTTGGTCGGGCGATTTGCGCTTGATTTGGGTCCGAACTTGGCTAGTCTCCTTGCGAGGGATCAAGAGGGGACTAGCATGAAACGCAGCTTTCGACTTCGAGCAGCTGTCGCAATACTTGCGACCAGCTTCGCCTTACCACTTCCAGCACAGGCAATTTCTATCAATCGGATCGAGACATCATCCGACGTGACACTCGTGTCGCAAAACAAGAAGCAGGTCGCCGAGAAATACAAGCGACGGATGGTGCGTTTCGTGACCGACGAGAAACCGGGCACGATCATCATCGATACCCATAACAAGTTCCTCTATCTGGTCGAGGGTAACAACCGCGCAATCCGTTATGGCGTGGGCGTCGGACGTGAAGGCTTCGGCTGGTCGGGCGTCGTAAAGATCGGGCGCAAGGCGGAATGGCCGGATTGGCGTCCGCCAGCAGAGATGCGCCGTCGCGAAGCCGCCAAGGGCCACATTCTGCCGATCGTCCAGAAAGGCGGCCCCGATAACCCACTCGGCGCGCGCGCGATGTATCTATACAAGGGTGGCCGTGACACGATCTTCCGCATTCATGGGACCAACCAGCCCTGGACGATCGGCCTCAATATGTCATCCGGCTGTATCCGAATGATGAACAAGGATGTGGAACATCTTTATGAGCGCGCCGATATCGGTGCAAAGGTCATCGTCGTCGGCCCGGGCAATCGCCACGGCAAGGTCAGTTTCGAGGATCAGGGAACTGATATCCTGCGCACCGTTTTCGGCGGCTGAACATCTGTTGGCGCTCGTCAAATCCGATTTGGCGAGCGTTATCTCTTGATCGTACAGAAGGCCGCCGCTTCGTGTCTGATGGCCTTGCCCGCAGCACTGGCGCCATCGGAGCCGATTTTGGTGAGAACGAGTTCATAGGCGCCGGTAAGACGGTCGCTGGAACCCTCTCTGCGCTCCGTATCAAACGCTATATCGACAATCGAAGTCGGCCGCTTTGACGGTGCCATGACGCGAAGGCGGAATTTGAGTTCGTCGCCGTCCATCCAATACTGCGTGAGTACGTTCGAATCGATTTCGATCTTGCGGGTTTCACGCGGCGCAGCTTCGCCCTTCATCCTGACGACACCGCGGAAATGTGACAGCTTCAGTGCCTGCTTTTCATCGAAGACGATGTCGATCGACATATCCGCGACGGCATCGGAGGCAGCGCAGAAAAAGCGTTCGGTGGCTTGGGCAGGCGCAAGCCCCAGCATTGTGCCAAGAACAAGCCCTGCCAAAAGAGGTGCCCTCGTCATGGTTCGTTCCCTTCGGCGTACCGTTTCGAGGCAAGCCTATCAAAAACGGCTTAACAAATTGCCGACGGCAAATTTAGGATTTTCTGATTTTTTCCGGCTTGGGGCCGCCCCAGGCCCAGTCCAGCAATTCTATGGTATGGACCACGGGTATCCCGGTACCAGAGGCAATCTGTGTCAGGCAGCCGATATTGCCGGCGGCGATCAGGTCCGGGCGGGTCGCTTCGAGGTTCTTGATCTTGCGAGCCTTGAGCTTGGCTGAAATCTCAGGCTGCATGATGTTGTATGTTCCTGCTGAGCCGCAACAGAGATGTCCCTCCGCAGGATCCTTGACGGCAAAACCGGCCTTCTTCAACAATTGCTTGGGGGCCATGGTGACTTTCTGGCCATGCTGCAAGGAGCAGGCTGAATGATAGGTGACCGTCAGCCCCTGGGGTGGTCCTGCCGGCAGGTCAAGTGTTGAAAGATATTCGGTGACATCCTTGGCCAGGGCCGAAACACGGGCGGCCTTGGCTGCGTAGTCGGGATCGAGCCGCAGCATATGCCCGTAATCCTTGATCGTCGTGCCGCAGCCGGACGTGGTGATCACGATCGCATCCAGCCCACCCTGTTCAATCTCGCGGGTCCAGACATCGACATTGCGCCGGGCACTGTCGAGCGCCTGCTCCTCGCGACCCATGTGATGCACCAGAGCGCCGCAGCAACCTTCGCCTTGCGGCAGCACGACCTCTATGCCGAAGCGGTTCAGAAGCCGGATCGTCGCCTCGTTGATGCCGGGGTCAAGCACTGGCTGGGCACAGCCGGTGAGGATGGCGACACGGCCACGCCTTTCTTTTGCAGGACTATGTGTGGCCGGTCTCGTGAAGGGTGAGGCCGCAGGAATAGAGATCGGCGCAAGTCGCAGCATGGCCGCCATCGGCTTGAGCGGCGCGACGCGCTCCAGAAGACCGGCGAAGGGCCGTCCAAGCTTGGCGAGGGTCAAAGCCGCGCGAAAGCGAGCGGGATAAGGCAGCACCAGCGCAAGAAGATTGCGCGTCAACCGGTTCATCAGCGGTCGGCGATAGGTCTTTTCGATATGGGTTCGGGCGTGATCGACCAGATGCATGTAGTCGACCCCGGACGGACAGGTCGTGGTGCAGGCCAGACAGGACAGACAGCGGTCGATATGGGTAACAATCTGCTCGTCCGCCGGTCGGCCGTTCTCCAGCATGTCCTTGATCAGATAGATACGGCCACGGGGACTATCCAGCTCATTGCCGAGCGTGACATAGGTGGGACAGGTTGCGGTACAGAAGCCGCAATGCACACATTTGCGCAGGATCTGCTCGGCTTCGGCGACACGGGGATCGGCGAGCTGTTCGGCAGTGAAATTCGTTTGCACCTTGATCCTCCAGGAGACGCCGAAGCTGTCCCGCACCTAGCTTGTAAACTCAGATCCACCAGCTCTCAGGTCGCTCGATTGGCTGATTGGCTCCGGCCTTTTGAAGGCCGATCAGGCAACGCACGACGATCCAGACAATGGTGGCAATCAACAGCAGCCCACCGATCAGCACGACCATCAAGATCCCTGAAATCACGGCATAGAGGATGCCGATCCAGAAAGTCCTGATGGCGTATGTGTAGTGACTATCGACCCAGGCTGGCCCCTTGCCACGGTTCAGATAGGCCATGATCACACCGATAATGCTGGTGATGCCCACCACGAAGCTCAGGAGATAAAGGCCATACACCAGCTGTGCATTCTGCCGGCCTGGCGAAAACCAGCCTTCATTGGGCACGGGATTGGGATTGTGGGCGTTCGGGTCGGTCATGTTCGGGCTCCTTGCGTCATCAAGCCGGGATTGAAAATCCCCCGCGGGTCAAACTTTGCCCGCACACGCTCGGAAAGCAAGGTTACGGCCGCAGACAGCGGCTCCATCGCCGGAATTGTCGCCCGCACCGCCTCTGGTGCTCTCAACAGAGTGGCATGGCCACCACCAAGGGCCCGAATGCCCTGACGTAATGTGTCTGCCGCGGGATCATCCTCCATCCGCATCCAGACCAGACCGCCCTGCCAGTCATAGAAAGCGTCCACACCGGCACTCAGACGCAGACCGGCGACCAATTTCCAGGCCTCAGATGGCGCCATCGAGACGCGCCATAGGGGGCGTTCGGTTCCATCCGCATAAGGGTGGACATCCGCAATCTGACGCCAGAGCCGGCTTGTCGCTGCTGCATCCAGCACCTGAACCGGAGCAAAGGCACCCATGGCCTTTGAAAGTTTCTCTCCGCGGACTGTGACCGAAGCTTCCAGACCTTCCAGTCGCAGAACCGTTGCAGCCCCTTGGGGGAGCCTGCCGTCGATGAAGCGCCCTCTGACACTTTCTGGAAGATGGGCAGCGCCGGACACCTCGACCGAAAGAGCCATGGCCGCCGCCATGGCGCGCATGGCGATCTCATCTTCCAGCCCGGACAAAACGATGGTGACGGCATTTTTCGGCGCAGGCAGCACCTTGAAGGTCACCTCAGTCAGCAGGCCGAGCGTCCCGAGCGACCCGGTCATCAGCTTGACGAGATCGAGGCCGGTGACGTTCTTCATCACCTTGCCGCCCGCCTTGACCACCTCGCCATGGCCGTTGACGAAGCGAACGCCGAGAAGGTGGTCGCGCAATGCACCAGCGGTAAAGCGCCTCGGACCTGAGGCATTGGTCGCGCAAGCTCCACCAATCGTAGGCTCACCGCTTGTGCCCATCACTCCGCGATGATCTGGCGGCTCGAATGCCATGGACTGGCCGTTTTCGGCCAAGGCCGCTTCAATCTCGGAGATTGGCGTTCCGGCTCGCGCCGTCATCACCATTTCTGCCGGATTATAGGCTGCAATACCGCTCAGGCACCTGGATGACAGGCGCGTCTCGGCCAGCGGAGCGTTACCAAAGCCGCTTCGCGTGCCACTGCCTGCAAGATGCAGGGCGGTGCCGCTTTCGGCATGGGCGCGGATAATCCCTGCCGCTTCATTTTCGGTTGCCGGCATCAGCATCAGGACCGACCCTCCAGCGGAAAGACCTTCGAAGGGTTGAGAATCCAGTCCGCATCGAAGGCGGAGCGCACAGCCATCTGCTGGTCGAGATCGACATCAGAGAACTGATGGCGCATCAGGTCACGCTTTTCGATGCCGACACCATGTTCACCTGTAAGGCAACCGCCTGCATCGACACAGAGCTTGAGGATTTCCATGCCAGCCGCTTCGGCCTTGGCCGCATCCTCGGGATCGTTGATGTTGTAGAGGATCAACGGATGCATGTTGCCGTCACCCGCGTGGAAGACATTGGCGACGCGCAGGCCGTAGCGGTCGATGATTTCGGATGTCTTTTTCAAGACATAGGCAAGCTGACTGAGCGGCACCGTTCCGTCCATGCAGATATAGTCGGCAATTCGACCGGTGGCGCCAAAGGCTGATTTGCGTCCTTTCCAGATCAGCGCGGCCTCTGTCGGAGACTGGCTTTCGCGTACGGTCTTGACGTTGTGACGCTTGGCAATCTCAACGATGGAGGCGAGCATGGCTTCCATTTCAGCCTCTGAACCCTCGACTTCCACGATCAGGAGAGCCTCGACATCCAGCGGATAGCCGGCCTTGGCGAAGGCCTCGCAGATTTCGATCGCAGGCTTGTCCATGAATTCAATGGCGACGGGCACAATGCCGGCGCCGATGACATCGGCAACGCAGGAACCGGCGGCTTCGGCGCTGTCGAAGCCGAACAGGACGGGCCGCGCCCCCTCCGGCTTGGCCAGAAGACGGACGGTGGCCTCGGTCACAATGCCAAGCTGACCCTCCGAGCCGCAGACGAGACCCAGAAGGTCGTAACCTGTTGCATCGAGATGCTTGCCACCAAGATCGATGATCGTGCCATCGACGAGCACGAGCTTCACACCCAGAAGGTTGTTGGTCGTGACGCCATATTTCAGACAGTGGGCACCGCCCGAATTCATGGCGATATTGCCGCCGATCGTGCAGGCCAGCTGCGAGCTTGGATCGGGCGCATAAAAATAGCCGTCGGCACCAACAGCTTCAGAAATCGCCAGATTGGTCACGCCTGCCTGCACAACGGCGCAGCGATTGGCATAGTCAATGTCGAGAATGCGGGTCATGGCGGACAGGCCGAGAACGACTGCATCTTCCTGCGGAATAGCGCCTCCCGATAACGATGTGCCCGCCCCGCGCGGAATGACCGGAATGCCGTAGCGATGACAGTATTTCATCACGGCAGCAACCTGCTCGGTCGTTTCGGGCAGGACGACGGCCAGGGGGCGGCGGCGATAGGCGATAAAGCCATCGGTTTCGAACGGAACCAAGGCCGTAGGCTCGTGGACGAGGCGCCCCGCAGGCACAAGCTCAGACAAATCCTCGATGATCTCTCGACGGCGCGACAGAACCGCGTCACGCGGCTCCAAGAAGGCTATGGCTTCTGACATGCAATCCTCCCCTTTTCGTCCGACCCTAGCCCGAAATCGCCCAATCCTCAATTGGTCTAAATTCTTTACCACTTCATTATTGCGACAGCAAATGCTATGCACTTATGACGAATAGGTAAAAAATAGCGATCGACATGACCAATCTTGGTGATCTTGAAGTCTTCGTACGGGTCATTGCCGCCGGCAGCATGTCGACAGCAGCGCGCGATCTCGGCCTGTCTCCGGCGGTGGTATCCAAGCGGATAAAGCGGCTGGAGGACAAACTCGGCACCCGGCTTCTGCAGCGGACGACCCGGCAAATATCGTTGACGGAAGCCGGTCAGGGCTTTCACGAACGGGTTCTCTCGATTCTTGCAGGCCTTGAAGAGGCCGAAGCCTATGCCTCTGGCCGTTCATCGGAAGTGAACGGGATTTTGAAGATCTCGGCCCCCACCTCGTTCGGTCGCCTGCATGTGGCCCCTCACCTCAAGAGCTTCATGCGGGCACATCCGGATCTTGCGATCCATCTCGTTTTATCTGATGAACTGACCGATATCGTTGGCGGTGGCTTCGACCTCGCCATTCGTATCGCGGAACTGACCGATTCCTCTCTGGTCGCAAAACGGCTGGCGCCGGTGCGACGACTGCTCTGCGCGTCTCCCGGTTATCTCGCCGAACATGGCATACCGGAAACGATCGAGGATCTCAAAAGCCACCGATGCCTGCCGGCGCACAACAATGATTCCTGGCGGCTTGAGGGACCCAACGGGCCCGTGACCCTTCGCCCGGAAGGCAGCCTGATCACCAATTCGAGCGAAGTGATCCGCGAAGCGGTCATCGGCGGGCTCGGCATTGCGCTGCGTTCCACCTGGGATGTCGGCGGAGAACTCAAGACTGGGCAACTCGTCCAGGTGTTGCCGGCCTATGAAAGCTCACGCAATGTGGCGCTGTCCGCCGTCTATCCAAGCCGGCAGTTCCTGCCAGCCAAGGTGCGTCTGTTTATCGATTATCTGGCGGAGCTTTATGGGCCAGTGCCCTACTGGGATCTTTAGAGAGATCCGCCAGGCGCAACACCCCAGAAACCCTGTTTGCGAGCATGAAGCCGTCGAAGTTCGGTCATGAAACTGCGATGGTCAGTGAACCCGGAGTTTTCGGGCAGACGCGGTTCCAGGCGGTTGAGCGCAATCAAAGCCGCCGCCGCATCGTCATAGGCCGACACCATGGCCAGTTTCAGAACGTCTGACACGATCGTCCGGTAAAGCAGTGTTGCAGCCAGCGGATCGACTTCGGACAGAGTATCGGCAGCGGGTAGCAGTACATTCGTATGACGGCCATCCCAACGGTGCTCGTTGTCGAAGACGTGGCGGACCGCGAGATCGAGACGTGGCCAGGCGATCAGGAATTCGAGGGCGCTGTAGATATCCTCTGACGTGTGCACCAGAAGCAGCGCCCGATCCATTTCATCGAATTCGGCAAAATCATCGAGCTTCGACAGATAGAGACGCAGGATGACCGGATCGAGCGTATCGGCGAATTCCTGCCAACGCAGTGCCTGGGCGTCGTCCTTGCGCTTCAGTTTTTCCAGGACGTCCGCCTCCAGCAGGCGGCGCTCGCGTTCGTCGAATTCAGGTCCTACAGATGCCATGACGCCATTGACCGACAGGAGGCGGATCGGCTTCGGGCGAAGTTTCAACCAGTCCAGAGCCTCCTGATAGCGCTGCTTGTCGAAAAGAAGACGGGCTATGGCGAGACTGTCGCGGCGGTTTTCCGGCTTGCGGTTTTCGAGTTCAACATAGGCATCGACATCACCGCGATGCAAAGCGAGACGTTGCAGCAGATCGAGAGCGCCGAACTTTCCGGGCTCGGATGCAACTGTGGCCGCCAGAACCGATGTCCACTCCCCTGCAGCAGCGCCAGACAGTCTTGTCACAAGCGCCTGCAGGAAATCGATATGCTCTCCGTAGCGATCCCTGAGACGGAGTTTTTCGATGAGAGGTACGAGTGAAACCTGATCGGCTGGCGCCAGCGACTGGATCAGATCGAGAGCGGCAATTTCGGCATCATCAAAGACCTTCCAGAGCCGCGCACTGTCCACGACAAGCCGCGAGGAGATCGGAAAGCGCAGGGCGAGAAACCGCACGATGCGTTCGGCGGCACCAAGCGGGTCGCTGCCGCCAAGTTCGGAGAGGATTGAACGGGTGAGTCCGGCAAAATCGACGGCCAGATCCTTTGCTCGTGCCTTGTTGATGCGGGTTGTGGCCTGATCAATCAGGTCCAGACGGCGATCAATCATACGTGACATTTCGGCAGGGCCTGCTTCGCCGGCAAGAGCCGTTTGCAGTCTTGCCTTTAACGCCTTGTTGGCAGAAGCCTCTTCGAGCAAGATGTCGATCAGTTTATCGATCCCGAGGGCGTGGAGCCCCTTGCGGTCGAGTTTTGCGCGCGCCTGCCGGGCCATGATGTTCCCGTTTTAGAAAATGATTGCCCTATATCGGACGCAAGTGACGATGCGGCAAGGCAAAATCCGAATATGCAAACGCTTCTCAGCTTCGGTCTGCATGCCGCCTGCGGATCCGCCGAACAACGAGCCAGACGGCCAACACCGCAATCGGGACCGAAAGACCGGTGATGATTGCCGGATCGAAAGGCAAGAGGTCGGGGTTGATCGCCTTGGCCGCATAGCCGACAAGGCCAACGATGTAATAGGAAATGGCAGCGACCGAGAGACCTTCGACCGTCTGCTGTAGCCGTAATTGCATTTCCGCGCGGCTGTTCATCGTGTTGAGCAGATCGGAGTTTTGTCGCTCAAGCTCGACATCAATCCAGGACCTGACCAGTCCCGTGGCACGGGAAAGCTTGCGCGACAGGTTGGCTTGACGTTCCTCGACGGACTGACAGGTCCGCATGGCCGGCGCCATTCGGCGCTCAAGGAAGGAGCCCAGCGTTTCAAACCCTGGCACCGGCGTTTCATCGAGCGACTTGATGCGCTCGCGAACGATGCCGTCATAGGCACGGCTTGCGCCAAAACGATAGAGGCTCAGGGCGGCATTGGCCTCAAGTTCCGCGGCAAGGCGGGTAATGTCACCGAGGATTTCGTCTGCCTCCTCCCGCGCGCGCAGCTTCATGCGCTGGGTAGCCGCTGTCAGGCCATCCTCGATCCGGCGGATTTCCGGTGAAAGGGTCTGGGCAAGTGGCAATCCCAGCATGGCCAGCGTCCTGTAGGTTTCGATGTCCAGAAGACGCTGGACCACGGCGCCCCTTCCCGCTTCCGTCAAGGCGCGGTCAATGACAAGGATCTGGGTCAGACCATTTCCATCCTGTCGGAAATCGGTCAAAACTGAAGCCTGGCCGTTTTTCAACGTGCTGTGGCAAAGGCTTGCCGGGTCGAAAATGGCAAAGGCCTCCTCAGTTTCCTTGCCCTCCGGACGCAGTTCAAGCCGGATACCGGAGATCAGCGAGCCCGGCGCCTTGAAGCCATCGCCAAAGGGATGCACCGGCACTTCGCCGCCAAACCTGTCCGGCAAAGGCGCATCCCAGAACCAGGTCGAAAACTCGGTGTGTCTCTCCCAGCGCAAGGTGCCCTGCCCCCAGGGCAAGGCATGATGGCGCGCCTGCGGCTCTGGCGGCGCAATGCCACGGGCGCGCGACAATTCGGCGATGGCCGCGTGGTGCACGCTTGCGCCCCCATCCATCATGAAGGCGAGCTGGAAGATAACCCGACCGGATTGCACCAGCACATAGGGTCTGGCGTGGATTTCGCCGAGAGCCAATGCCCGTTCCGGCGCTACCGGAAATGCAAAATCACCCTTCGCCATTATCTTGTCCCCTCCTCGTCCACCTGAAATAGCAAAGCACCTATAACGCGCAGATGTCGAGTGTCTCGAAAAAAGCAAATCTGCGCCACGGTGTCACGGAGTGACGATCAAAGTGGACAATTAATTTGACCAATCTGCTCCAAGCTTGATAGAAACGCTTCAGGGAGGCAGGCGTGAGCACCGGTGAAGACAAGCTATTTTCGGAGATCAACCATAGCCGCACAGCCGATGAGGTTGTTCAGCGGATCGAGCTGCTGATCCTTGAAGGCGTCCTGCGCGACGGCGACAGGCTGCCCGGGGAAAGAGATCTTTCGCAATCGCTGGACGTTTCCCGCCCCATTTTGCGTGAAGCTCTCAAAGAACTTGAAGCGCGCGGCCTGCTGGTCAGCCATCACGGCGGCGGCACCTATGTTGCTGACATCATTGGCCAGGTGTTTTCCAGGCCCATTACCGATCTCATTTCACGCCATGCGAGAGCAACCCGCGACTATCTGGAGTATCGCCGGGAACTGGAGGGGTTGACGGCAGAGCTCGCCGCCCAGCGCGCGACCGAGACGGACAAGGCGCTCCTTTCACGCATCATCACTGACATGCGCGCGGCCCATGCCAGTGGCAAGCCGGAGGAGGAGCTCTCTGCCGATGTCGAATTCCACAATGCCATCGGCGAGGCGGCACACAACATCATCCTGCTGCACACGATGCGTGCCTGCTACCGACTGCTGTCTGAGGGCATCTTCTTCAATCGCCGGGCCGTTTTTGCCTTTCCGCATGCGCGGGAACGGCTGCTGGAACAGCATATAGCGATCCATGACGCTGTGGTGGCCGGAAACGCACCGGCTGCCAAGGCGGCCGCCCAGGCACATATCGACTTCGTCATACAAGCGGTCGAAGCGGCCAATCGGGCCGATGAATGGGGACGCGTCGCCAAACTGCGTCTGATCCAGCGCGATCAGAGTTCCAACAACGGACGCAGTCTCAAGACACCACCCAGCAACAAAACGGAGGGCTCGGCATGAGCATTGAAGCCTCAGGCAAGCCTAGAGTCGGACTTTTTGCCACCTGTCTCGTGGACCTTTTCCGTCCGAGTGTCGGGTTCGCTGCCGCAAAGCTGATCGAGGAGGCCGGATGCGAGGTTCATGTGCCGCTCGCCCAGACCTGCTGTGGCCAGCCGGCCTATAACTCCGGAGACACAAAGGACACGCGCGAGATCGCCCGCCAAGTGATCGAGGTGTTCGAGGGGTTTGATTATGTTGTAGCTCCATCCGGCTCCTGCGGCGCCATGCTGAAAAAGCATTATCCCGACCTCTTCAAGGGCGATGCGAAATGGGAAGCGCGATGTCGCCGGTTCTCGAACAAGGTGTTTGAGCTTGTGTCCTTCCTGACAGATGTTCGCGGCATGACGGGCGTGGCCGCAAGACTGGACAAGAGTGTCACCTATCATGACAGCTGTTCAGGCCTTAGAGAGCTTGGCATTGCCCAGCAGCCACGCCAGCTTCTTTCAACAGTTGAGGGGCTTAAGCTGAAAGAGATGGCTGGATCCGACGTATGTTGCGGCTTCGGTGGGACTTTCTGCGTCAAATACTCCGATATCTCGGCGACCATCGTATCGAAGAAGACGGCAACCATTTCCGCCACCGGTGCGGATATGCTGCTGGCTGGCGACATGGGCTGTCTGATGAACATGGCGGGCAAGCTTAAGCGCGAAGGCTCCGCGATGGAAGTACGCCATGTGGCCGAAGTGCTGGCCGGGATGACGGACAATCGGCCGATCGCTGGCTCGGGCAAATAGAGGGATCGGGAGGAGACGCGCATGCAGTTTACAGCACCGCAGTTCAAGCAAAATGCTGCCCGGGCGCTTGTCGATCCGCAGCTTCAAAAAGCGCTGAACAATGTGGAGAAGGGCTTTATCGCCAAGCGGGCGGCAGCCGCAGCCGCCTTGCCCGAATTCGATGCCCTGCGCGACAATGGTCGCGACATCAAGAACCATACGCTGGCTCATCTTGACCTTTATCTGGAGGCTTACGAGGCCAAGGTGAAGGAGGCGGGTGGACAGGTCCACTGGGCGGAAGGGGCAGAAGACGCCAGACAGATCGTGCTCGACATCTGTCGGCGCACGGGCGCCCGTACCGTCACCAAGGGCAAGTCGATGATCACCGAGGAGATCAATCTCAACGAGTTCCTCGAGGCTCAGGGCATCGAGCCTGTCGAGACCGATCTGGGTGAGTACATCATCCAGCTGCGCGGGGAGCATCCGAGCCACATCATCGCGCCTGCCGTACACCTGAACAAGGAGCAGGTGGAAGAGGATTTCCGCCGCGTTCACACTCATCTTCCGGCTTCGCGGGACCTGACTGCGCCCGAAACACTGTTGGCAGAAGCCCGTCAGGTTTTGCGTGCGCGATATTTTCAGGCCGATATCGGCATTACGGGAGCCAACTTCCTGATCGCGGAAACGGGAACCTCCGTTATCGTGACCAATGAGGGCAACGGCGACCTCACTCAGTCATTGCCGCGCGTACACATTGTCGTCGCCTCGATCGAAAAGATCGTGCCGACGCTAGAGGATTGTTCGCAGATCCTGCGCGTTCTGGCGCGGTCTGCAACAGGCCAGGACATATCGGTGTATACGACGTTTTCGACCGGTCCTCGGCGGGATGAAGATCCAGACGGGCCGGAGGAGTATCACGTGATCCTGCTCGACAATGGCCGCACCGCCATGCTGGGCAGCGAGTTCCAGGACATGCTCCGCTGCATTCGCTGCGGTGCCTGCATGAACCACTGTCCGGTTTATCACGCGGTGGGCGGGCACGCCTATGGATCAGTCTATCCCGGCCCCATGGGTGCGGTTCTAACCCCTTCCCTCTTTGGTGTCGACCAGTCAGGCCATCTGCCGAACGCGTCAACCTTCTGTGGGCGATGCGAAAGTGTCTGTCCGATGCGCATTCCTCTGCCAAAGATGATGCGACACTGGCGTGAGCGCGAATTCGAGCGGCATCTCAATCCGGCAACGGCGCGATACGGGCTTGGTGTCTGGGCTTTCTTCGCCAAGCGACCCAAACTCTATCGCAGCCTGACGGGTATCGGCGCGCGCATGCTGAACATGATCGGCGGCGCCAAGGGGCGCATTTCCTCGCTACCGCTGGCCTCGGGCTGGACCCGTCATCGGGACCTGCCTGCGCCGGAGGGCAAGACCTTTACCGAGCAGTGGGCGGCGCGGCAGGCGGCAGGCAAGGGAGCGTGACCATGGACAAGCGCAGCGCAATTCTTGCCAAGATCCGCCATTCCTTGAAAACGACCGGGGATGACGAAAGCCGTCGTGCGGCCATCAAGTCGCGGCTTGAGAGCCATCCCAAAGGGGTCATTCCGGCACGCGGCCAGCTTGAGCCAGATGCGCGGCTCGACCTGTTTCAGGCAATGGCTGAAAAATACAATGCATCGGTCGAAAGGATCGCGCATCTTTCCGAGCTTCCCGAAGTTACAGCTGCCTATCTCAAGGCACGCAATCTGCCGGCTGCGATCCGCATTGGGGCCGATCCAAGACTGGCCTCTGCGCCCTGGTCCGAGCAGCCTGTACTGGAACTGCGACATGGCGCATCCGATGGCCAGGATCTGGTCGCCGTGAGCCATGCCTTTGCCGGCATTGCCGAGACCGGGACGCTCTGCGTGCTTTCCGGTCCTGACAATCCGGTTACACTCAACTTCCTGCCCGACCACCACATCGTGGTGCTCACCAAGGATGATGTGGTTGGCGACATGGAAAGCATGTGGGAACGGCTGCGTGCGAAACAGGGTGGCGAGATGCCGCGAACGGTCAATCTGATCACCGGCCCTTCCCGCTCTGCGGATATCGAGCAGACCCTGTTGCTCGGGGCGCACGGACCGCGCGCCCTGCATATCGTCGTGGTTGAAGGCGGCAGGCACTAGAGACAGACATGTATCAGGATCTGTTGCTGACGAGCAGAAGCTCGATGCGTCGCAATTCGCGAATGATGCGGTCGGCCTGCATCTGCGGCATCAGGCTGAGCTTGAGCTGAAGAGATGCAAGCAGAGCGACGGCACCGCCAATTCCCCACTGGATGGCAGAGAGTGTCTCGACAGCCTGAAACATTTCGATCAAGCACCAGACCCCGACACCAAACAGGATGATCTGGCTGACGATGATGACCCAGGTCACCCAACCCAGCTTGCCGCGAAACTGGCTGAGCCCCAGGGCGAAGTAGCCCAGTTCCTCGGTCTGGCCGAGCACATCGCGGTCAGCACCCTTCAGCGCTTCACGGATCATATCGTCAATCTTGGTCATTGAGGTCTCCTTCAAGACTATTCCGCAACTTCTGGCGGGCATGCATCAAACGTGACTTTACGGTGCCGGTCGGAATGTCGAGGGACAGGGCGACTTCGGCAACGCTCATTTCTTCGAGGTAAAACAGCGCCAGGACCGCACGATGGGCCGGATCGAGCTGATCAATCATGGCCCTCACAGATACAGCATCCGGATCAGACGGGGCCTGCGCTGAACCCGCAAGCCCCACCTCGACCGACCATTCACTGGCAAGCTTTCGCTGTTTTTGACGATCGCGGATGATGGCAGCCACCCTACGGCTCACAATCCTCATTGCCCAGGGCAAGAAGGCCGTATCATCCACGAGCCGTGGCAGCCCGCGGATGATCTCGATCCAGGCCGCCTGAACGGCGTCTTCGGCCATCTCCCGTGAGCGCAGGAGACGTGCTGCATGCGCCAGCAAGCTCGGTGCGGACAATTTTGCGAGTTGCGCAATGGCATTTTCGTCGCCTGTTCGCGCCGCTGCGGCCAGATAGCGATAAAGAGCACGTTTTCGGGGATCTGAGCCTGTCATTGTCTGCCATTCATCACTTTCGACATGGCATAGTGGTGGAAACGCCGCATTTGGTTCACCTGTAGTGCATTCTTTTGCATCAGGACGGAATATCGACCTGGGTCAAACTGCAGCGGAAATCACTGGTTTTAGAAATTTTTATCTAAAAACTTGGAACACTTCCCCTTCTGGTGCATTATTAATCCGCTTCATACGAACGAATTTTCTGAGTGGGGAATATGACACCAAATACTGACCCGCATGAGACGCCTCGTATCGCGCTTGTGTCCACCCATGGTTATGTTGCGGCACATCCGCCTCTTGGAGCCGCCGATACCGGCGGCCAGGTTGTTTACGTGCTTGAACTGGCGAAAAAGCTCGCCCAGCTGGGCCATAAGGTCGATGTTTACACCCGACGTTTTGAAGATCAGCCGGAAATTGACGAGGTGGACGAGAATGTCCGCGTCGTCCGCATCCCCTGCGGCGGGCGGGATTTCATTGCGAAGGAATACCTGCATCGCTACCTGAACGAATGGAACGAGAAGGCGCTGCGCTACATCAAACGGGAGGGGCTTTCCTACCTGTTCATCAACAGCCACTACTGGGATGCCGGTGTTGCCGGCCAGCGTCTTTCAGAGGCACTCGGCATTCCGCACATTCATACACCGCACTCGCTCGGTATCTGGAAGAAGCGGCAGATGGAAACCGACTATCCAGAGCGGGCGGACAAGTTTGAAGAAGAATTCAACTTCAAGGAACGTATTCAGCATGAGCTGATCGTCTATCGCAGCTGCCAGCTGGTCATTGCGACAACGCCGATCCAGCTCGACATGCTGACAGAAGACTATGGGCTTGCTCGCAATCGTGTCCACATGATCCCGCCGGGCTATGACGACAACCGTTTCTATCCGGTCTCGGAATCGTCGCGCCAGATGATCCGGAACCGTATCGGCTTCACCGGCAAGACCGTGCTTGCGCTCGGTCGACTGGCAACCAACAAGGGTTATGACCTGCTGATAGACGGTTTCTCCGTGATGGCAGAGCGTGTGCCGGATGCAAGACTGCACCTTGCACTGGGCGGTGAAAATCTGGACCCGCATGAGCAGAAGATCCTGGACGAACTCAAGTCTCGGGTGAAGGAACTGAAGATCGAAGACAAGGTCGACTTCTCCGGCTTCATCGCCGACGAGGATCTGCCGGATTACTACCGCGCCGCCGATATGTTCGTCCTGTCGAGCCGCTATGAGCCATTTGGCATGACGGCGATTGAGGCCATGGCGAGCGGCACGCCCACGGTGGTTACTGTCCACGGGGGGCTTTTCCGCGCGATCAGCTATGGACGTCATGCACTCTTTGCCGATCCCTTTGACAAGGAAGATCTGGGCATCACCATGATGAAACCCTTCAAGCATCAGCGGCTTTATGGGCGTTTGTCGCGCATGGGGGCTCACAAGGCGCGCAGCCTCTTCACCTGGACCGGAATTGCCCAGCAACTTGTGGCTCTCGTCGAGGGTCGGCCCGTTGCGCAGGCTTTGGAAGAGACGGACTGGTCCGAACCATGGAATGACGGCGATTGAAACCGGTTCGTCTCTTCTCATCCGATATCGACGGAACACTTGCCGGAGACCGCAAGGCATCTGCTGAGTTCGCCGGCTACTGGGCAAGGCTTGAAGCAAAAACACGCCCGCTTCTCGTCTACAACAGCGGTCGTCTGGTTGAAGATATTCTTGCTTTCACCGCCCAAGAGGGTCTTCCGGCACCGGACTACGTGATCGGAGGTGTTGGGACGATGGTCCACAGCAACGCCGAACGGTCCCTTGCCGAGGAGTATACTCATAGGCTTCGTGAGGGCTTTGACGTTGCCGCAATCAATGCACTGCTTGAAAGCATGGAGCGTTTGACGCGCCAACCCGAGCGTTTTCAGCATGATTTCAAATCGAGTTGGTTCCTGCATGGCGCGACAGCGGAAGATATTGGGGAACTGGAACAGCAGATTGCCAGTTCGGGCATCAAAGCACGGATCGTTTATTCCAGTCAGCGTGACCTCGACGTCATTCCAAAGGTCGCGGACAAGGGACAGGCTTTGACCTGGCTTTGTCGACGGCTTGGCATTGGTCTCGATGAAGTGCTCGTCGCTGGTGATACCGGCAATGATCGCGGCATGTTCGATCTACCGGATGTCAGGGGCATCATCCCGGCCAATGCGCTCCCTGAACTGGTCAGGCTGACGCAGGAAAACCGGCGTATGGTCCACACACAAGGTCGCGAAGCCTTGGGTGTCATCGAAGGTCTGATGCGCTTCGGGGTAGTGACGAAAACGTGACCGGACAAGGGTCCGAAAACGGCAAGCCATCGTCAATCGGACATACTATGCCGCTTTCTGGTCCCTGTACCGATTCGCCGCTCATTGAGGGAGCGGTAACCAGGACCGGAAACACAGAGACGCGACTTGCAATCGTCTTTGATTGGTGACGCAATGATGCTTTCTTAATTTAGCGAATCGAGGTGGAATTCCATTGGGTATCTTCGAGCGTATCGCCTCTGAAATCAAACTGATGCTGCGACGTCCACCGCGGCAGCAGTTTGCCGCGATCTGCTTTCGCAGGCAGAAGAAGTCAGGAACCTTGGAGGTCCTGGTTATTACCAGTCGCGATACAGGCCGCTGGGTCATACCCAAAGGCTGGCACATGAAGAGCAAGTTGCCACACGCGATCGCTGAACGGGAAGCGTTCGAAGAGGCGGGCGTGAAGGGCAAGGCTCAGCGCGAACCACTCGGTCATTACACTTACCAGAAGCGGATGAAAGGTGACTTGAAGGTTCCTTGCCGCGTACAGGTGCATGCGCTTGAAGTGAAGGATATGGTGCGCGACTTCCCGGAGGCGGGGAGCCGTGTGCTGGACTGGGTCAGCTGCGAGGAAGCAGCCGCACGGGTCGATGAACCCGAACTGAAGGCACTGTTCCTGGAATTTGGAAAAACGGTGCCACAAAGCCGAAAAAAATCGGTACAGGCCGCATAAATCGGCACTGTCACAAAACTGTCATATTGAAGGCCGGCCCCAAGAAGATTAGGGGCTTTGATTGCCTTCGTTGATGCGGCGGCAGAACCATTCGAGCCGCTCCGACTTCAAGATCCAACAGAGGACTGAAAAGAGGGAGTGGACACAGATCCGCCCGGGAAGACTTCAACCATGGCCAAATCCGTCCCCAAACTCGTCAAGCCTACGCTCGATAAGGATCTTGACAAGATTGCTTCCGTCGAAGAAGCGACCCAGCACGTGTCACGCGGTTTCGTGCCGGTGGGGATCGGCCTGATCTTTCTGGTTCTGGCGACCGTTCTGGCGGGTGCCTCGGTCATGGACCGGCCCGGCGCCGCAATCATCATCGCGGCGGCTGCCATTGGCGCCTATATGGCCATGAACATCGGCGCCAATGACGTGACGAACAATGTCGGCCCGGCGGTCGGCTCCCGTGCAATGAGCATGGGGGTGGCGCTCGGAATTGCAGTCGTCTTTGAATCTGCGGGCGCGATGATCGCGGGGGGCGATGTCGTCTCGACGATTTCGCGGGGTATCCTTGATCCGAGCATGGTCGCAAGAGCCGATGTGTTCATATGGGCGATGATGGCGGCGCTTCTGTCTTCCGCGCTCTGGATCAACCTTGCGACCTGGCTCGGTGCGCCGGTCTCCACAACCCATGCCGTCGTCGGCGGCGTGATGGGGGCAGGTATTGCCGCCGCCGGTCTGTCTGCCGTCAACTGGCCGGTGATGGCCGGAATCGCCGCAAGTTGGGTGGTTTCGCCGGTCCTTGGCGGCATTATTGCCGCGCTGTTTCTTGCCTTTATCAAGGAATTCATCATCTACCGGGAAGACAAGATCTCATCGGCACGCCGATGGGTTCCGATCCTGATCGGCATCATGACCGGCGCATTTGCCGCCTATCTCGCACTCAAGGGGCTGAACAAGATCATTGCCATCAGCATGGGCCAGGCACTGCTGATCGGCGTCATTTTCGGAGTTGCGGCCTGGTTCGGCAGCGTTCCGCTCATCCGGCGCCAATCAGAAGGTCTTGAGAACCGCAACCAGTCCCTGCGTAAACTCTTCCGCTATCCGCTCATTTTTTCCGCAGCATTGCTGTCCTTTGCGCATGGTGCCAATGATGTTGCCAATGCCATCGGCCCCCTCTCGGCCATCGTCCATGCAGCGCAGTCGCGAGAGGTCTCCAGCGCCGTCGCGATACCTTTCTGGGTCATGCTGATCGGCGCTGTCGGCATTTCGCTTGGCCTGCTTCTCTTCGGACCGCGACTGATCCGCCTGGTGGGCGAGCAGATCACCAAGCTCAATCCGATGCGGGCCTATTGCGTGTCTCTCTCGGCAGCGGTGACGGTCATCATGGCCTCGGCGCTTGGCCTGCCTGTCAGTTCCACGCATATCGCCGTTGGCGCGGTCTTTGGCGTAGGCTTCTTTCGTGAATGGTATACCCGCAACTCCAAGCGCCGCATCGCCTATATGCAGATGAAGTCCGGGCGCTACGAAATCGAGCCCAAGCCGGAACGCAACCCGGAGGAGTTGCGGCGACGCTATCTGGTGCGGCGTTCGCACTTCATGACAATCGTCGCAGCCTGGATCATCACGGTTCCGGCATCAGCGACCCTTGCGGGGATGTTGTTTTTGGTTATGTCTTTCCTCGCCCTTTGACCCGACAGACTGTCTGAAGGGGACACAAAGTCCAAAGCCACCTCGCGGAGGCCGCAATGCGCGCGAATTATCGGATGCAACGCCTGTTCGTCGAAGCCGAACTGGTCGAAGCGAGAGCTTTTGCCACAACGCCAGAACAGTTTAACTATCTCGCCAACGTGCTGCGCCTGCAGGAAGATGCCGAGCTTCTCGCCTTCAACGGTCGGGACGGCGAGTGGAAGGTGAAGGTCAGCTTTCCGACGCGCAAGAAGATCGATCTGGTCCCTGTCGAGCAAACAAGACCTCAGCCTGAAGCGTCGGACCTGCATTTTCTCTTTGCACCCTTGAAAGTCGGTCGCATGGATTATCTGGTGCAGAAGGCGGTCGAAATGGGGGCCGGCATTCTTCAGCCTGTTGTGACCCAACATGTCCAGGGCAAGATCGGCAGCATCGAACGCCTGCAGGCGAATGCGACCGAAGCGGCAGAACAATGCGGGATACTTTCCATCCCGGAAGTTCGCGACGGTGTGAAGTTGAGAAACCTGCTGGAGAATTGGGACCCGAAGCGACGGATCATTTTCTGCGACGAAGACAGCGGAACGCAAAACCCGGTCGAGGCGCTGGCCGAGGTGAAAGACAGATCGCTGGCGCTGCTTGTGGGCCCGGAAGGCGGATTTTCCGAAGACGAACGTCAGTTGCTGAGAGGATTGCCTTTCGTCACTGCAATTCCGCTTGGTCCTCGCATATTACGGGCCGACACGGCCGCCGTTGCAGCACTTGCGGTCGTTCAGGCGACCATTGGCGACTGGCATTAACCGCGTCACGACGCGTTACTTGCGCTATCCGTCGCTTTTGGTTTTTTGACCTCAGCATGAGAGTTTTTCACTTGCACAGGAAGAAATTCCGGTTCAATCACCAGATCGATTGGCTCGGTATGCCTGCCGGGCATGCCGATTGACGCCCATACAAGGTTTGCTTCATGGCCCGCGATACGACAGACCAGCGCCCGCTTGGCAGCATTGACGACATGGCCGCTTATCTGGCCGAAGGCAGCAAGTCGAAAGAGGCATTTCGGATCGGCACCGAACACGAGAAATTTGCCTTCTATCGCGCTGATAACAGCGCGGTTCCCTATTTCGGAGAACGAAGCATTCAGGCACTGCTGCATGGCATGCAGGCAAAGCTTGGCTGGGATCCGATCATGGATGGGGACAACATCATCGGGCTTGGCGAAAAGTCCGGCATGGGGGCCATTTCCATCGAGCCGGGCGGCCAGTTCGAACTCTCCGGTGCACCGCTTGAGACGCTGCATGAAACCTGTCGCGAATCCAACCTTCATCTGGCCGTGCTGCGCGATGTGGCGGAACCCATGGGGATCCGTTTTCTCGGCCTCGGTGGCAGCCCGAAATGGACGCTGGATGAAACGCCCCGCATGCCGAAATCGCGCTACGGGATCATGACCCGCTACATGCCCAAGGTTGGCAGCCAGGGTCTCGACATGATGTACCGCACCTGCACGATCCAGGTGAATCTCGACTTTGCGTCGGAAGCGGACATGCGGCAGAAGATGCGAGTGTCGATGAAGCTGCAGTCGATTGCGACCGCACTTTTTGCCTCGTCCCCGTTCACGGAAGGAAAGCCCAACGGTCTTTTGTCCTGGCGCGGGAATATCTGGCGCGACACGGACAATCAGCGCGCAGGCGTGCTGCCCTTCACCTTCTCGAAGGACTTCACATTCGGCGACTATGTTCGCTGGGCGATCGACGTCCCGATGTATTTTGTCGTTCGTGACGGGCGCTATCATGACTGCACACACATCACCTTCCGCCAGTTCATGGATGGCGCTCTGAAGGGCGAAATTGCAGACTGGCAACCCCAGCTTGGCGACTGGACAAATCATCTTTCCACGCTTTTTCCTGAAGTCCGCCTGAAGCGGTTTCTTGAAATGCGCGGTGCCGATGGCGGACCATGGCGTCGTATCTGTGCTCTTCCTGCCTTCTGGGTCGGACTGCTTTATGACGATGCCGCCCTTGCGGCGGCTGATGAACTGACAGCCGACTGGACATTCGAAGACGTCGTTTCCATGCGCGACGCCGTGCCCGCGAAGGGTCTTGCCGCCACCATCCAAGGGCGCGAGGTAGCAGCCGTTGCCCGCGATGTCATCGCGATCTCCCGTCAGGGATTGATGGCACGCGCGCGTTTGAACGGCGAAGGCCAGGACGAAAGTGTCTTTCTCGGGCCGCTCGATGAAGTGGTTGCCAAGCGCACCACGCTCGCCGACGACCTCCTGTCTCTCTACAATGGTCGCTGGAACGGCAGTGTCGAACCGGTGTTCGAAGAATACCAGTATTGACGTTTGTCACGTCTCCAGGCGTTTTGCGGGGACCAACGGCATCATACGCGCTCTGAACCAAATAGCTGTTTGCGGACAATGATTTCGCGCTATAGTGCTTCAGCGGGACTGAATGCATCGAGGAGATATGCGAAATGATGCCACTGTTTGACATGATGCTTCAGGCGCAAAATGGCACGGCCATGGAAGCGATGGCGAAGCAGTTTGGCCTTGCCCAGGAGCAGACGGCGAAGGCCATGGCCGCGCTCATGCCGGCCTTTTCCTCCGGCCTGAAGCGCAACGCCACAAACCCCTTCGACTTTTCCAACCTGATGTCCTCGATGACGAGCGGGAATTATGGCCAGTATTTTGAGGATCTGAGCAAGGCCTTCACGCCACAGGGGATTGCCGATGGCAATCAGGTATTGGCACAGCTCTTCGGCTCGAAAGACGTCTCGCGCGCGATAGCGGCTCAAGCAGCCCAGATGACAGGGATCGGTCAGGATGTCTTGAAGCAGATGTTGCCGGTCATGGCAGACACGATCATGGGCGGCCTGTTCAAACAGACGACAGGGCAGATGGCTCCCGCCAACATGTTTACCGGAACACCCATGGGTCCGATGGTGCAGCAGTGGCTAGAAGCGTCCGGTTTTGCTCCCAAGGCACCGCCAAAGCCTGAGATGAACCTCTTCGACAATCCGTTCACTCGCGCCTTTCAGGAGATGATGGGACAGCAACAGAAACCGGCCCCGGCAGCAGGCAACGGGAACCCGTTCATGGATAATCCCTTCGCCAAGGCCTTTCAGGATATGATGGCCGCGGGATATGGCGCAAAACCTGCGGCGGAAACACAAAAGGCATCTGCCAAGCCAGCGGAAACAGATGTCCAGAAAGGCATGACAGACCTGGTCAACGCCATGTTCGACAGTGGCCTGGAGGTGCAGAAAAGCTACCAGAAAAACATGGAGCAGATCTTCGACACTTATCTCTCCAATGGAAAGGCAAGTGCAGAGCCTACGGCCAACGAGCCCTCCCCCACTGACAAATGATGTGGCAAGAGGGCGGATAATCGTTCCCACTCCCACATGACGCCAAACTTTGTTCAAACAAAAAAGCCCGGATGAGCGGGGCGCGCTATCCGGGCAGGCTGCAGGGTCCTTGGCTTGACCCTGCGGGAATGGAAGAGTTGGTCAGCACATGCGCGGGTTCCGCAGCGACTGCTCTGCCCTTGAACGGGCCAGACGCCGGAGCTGGGCGGAAGGATCGTCCGCATAGCCGGTCGAACGAAGCAGATCCTGAACATCGGGCCTCGTGAGGCCAATATCTGCCAGCACATGATCGTCCAGTTCGGCAATGCGGTTCACGGTCCAGCGATTGCGGAGCGCGATCCGAAAGGCATTGAGGCTGGCGACAATATCCTTGAGACGGGCTGCAAGGCTGAGCTTTGTGATTGGCAGGTCCAGTTCAATCATCCGTTCGGTCGTGCGCATGACAATTCCTTTCGAGAGAGCACGAGTCAGTGTACCGGGCCGCGACAGCGGTCAGGCGATGGAGGTTTGAGGAACGAGGGGTGGCCGAAACGGCCATCGGTGATTTGCAGGATGACAATGGCGAAAGCATATTGATCAGTCCAACGAATGTTTCTAATAGTAACCATCAGCTCTCCTTATAGGTAACCCTCATGTCCGCGCCTCTCGACATCGACCAGTTGCAGACCTTCATCGCCATCGTGGATACCGGCAGTTTCACCAAAGCAGCCGGGCGGGTGTTCAAGACCCAATCTGCCGTGTCCATGCAGATGCGGCGGCTGGAGGAGCGCATTGGCAAGCAACTCTTCGTGAAGGACGGGCGCGGCAACCGGCTTTCGGTAGAGGGCGAAAAGCTACTGAACTATGCGCGGCGGATCATCCGGCTGAACAATGAGGCTATTGCCGCCTTTGACGACAACCGGCTGGAAGGCACGTTACGTATTGGCACGCCTGACGATTATGCCGACCGCTATATGCCGGAAATCATAGGGCGCTTTGCCAAAACCCACCCGCAGGTGGAGCTTTACATTGTCTGTGAGCCCTCCGTGGACCTCGTGGAGAAAATGGCCAAGGGTGAGTTGGATATCGCGCTGGTCACGCATAACCCGCTTCTGCGCCAATCCGATGTCGTCAGGACCGAACCGCTTTGCTGGGTGGCATCGGCAAACCATCCGCTCAAGGAAGATGCGCCCGTGCCGCTTGCGGTGGGGCGACGCGACTGCAACTGGCGCCAATTGGCCTGTTCTGCCCTTGATGCCGACGGACGCGAGTATCAGATCCTGTTCACGAGCTGGTCTTCGACCGTTGTGGCGGCGGCTGTTCTTGCCGGCATGGCCGTATCCATCCTGCCGGAATCTGCGCTGCGTACCGGCATGAAGGTCCTGACTGCAGCCGATGGCTTTCCCCCGCTTCCGCCAGTGCAGATCGGCCTGATGAAACGCTCTGGCTTATCCACCTCATTGGTGAATGCGATTACCGACCATATCACCGCATGCCTGGACAATATCACGCCGACCGCCGTGGAGGACGATCTCGACAGCGACGTGAAGGGCCTGCCGCGCTTTTATCCGCGGCTTCGACCAGGCAATATGATCCCCGGCTGGTGAAACTGATCCCTGCCTTCTCCGGCATAGCATAGTGTCAGTGTGTCGCGATGCTGCGAATTCGGGCGCCGATCATTTCGCCAAGCGCCCTTCCGTTTCGTCCGACCAGCATGCTGAGATGGTTACCAGGAACAACGGTCCAGTCCGCTTCGGGAAGATAGGGTTGCCATGCAGGTCTCGCCGGACATTCGACCGGGGAGCCGGCCCTTGAAACATAGAAAGAGACCTGGCCTTCAAAAGGTTGAGGGACATAAAGACCTTTCATCCGCAACAACTGCGCTCCTTCCGCGCTGTATCGCGGCGGCATACCCGGCACCCAGAATGGCGAATGACGGTGATAATCGGGATGATGCGGATCCATGAAACGGAATGTCAGGCGATGACCGAGCCTTGAGCCGCCCTGCAGCATCAGTCTTTCCGACGGTATATCCCCCATTGCGCTTGGTTACTCCTGCACCGCAGGCCGTTTCGAGCGCAAATGGCGCAGGCGGGACCCGATCTGGCGACCGATAATCCGACTCATAAGCGTAAGCCATTGGCGGAACTCATTGTTATGATCGCTCAGCGGTGTGTCGAGCATAGCGAGAAACTCGACGCACTCGCCCTCGGCCACCAGTGTTCTTGCCAGCTCCAGAGCGCATATACCGCCGAACGAATAGCCGAGCAGCCGGTAAGGCCCCTTGGACTGTCGGCTACGAATGGCAGCAATTGCAGTTTTCACTTCATCTGCCACGGTCGGCGCGTCAGGCGGAGAACGTTCAAAGCGGGTGAGGCTAATCCCGACGATCGCATCCGGCAAATCCATACCCGAAAACAGATCCTGCATTTCCAGGAAACAGCTCGCACCGCCAGCACAGACGAAAAGCGGCTTGTCCGGCGCTCCCGCCTTCAACATTATGAGCTTGCTCTTCGGCAACACGTTACCGTCGCTCATCGCCTCCGCAAGCGTTCGAATGGATCGGTGCTCATAGGGGAGATTGACGTCAAACTCCACACCCGTGCGAAGCCAGAACTCCCGCATGACACCAATGAAACGGTGTGCATTCAGGCCCTGCTCAAGCAGATCTGCTTCCGGGTCGAGTGGCTTTCGAAGTGCTCCTTCAAATATTTCCTGAAGCAGGTCTTTCAACAGGAGCCACCAGTTATCGTTTTGCTACCAATGAACAATCAACCCAGCAGCCGCTACCGTAGGTCCAAGATCAGGTGCAACCATTGGCAAATCTAAACGACAAAAGAGCACGAGTTTCTAAAATTAGTGTAGCAGCCTGAGGAGAACTGTGAGTTGAGCCAACCAATTTGAGTTCTGACCAACTGACCCGGAAGTTCACTCACGAGATCAAACATTGTCTGAAACCCGCCTGCTGGACCGTCGGGCAGTTGAACTGACGTCTTCACGCGCCCTTTCGCGCGCAAGGTCAAAAATCTGAATACCATTCTCCGGTCGACCACGCCCACGCCATTTCGGGTGCTGCAGCGTGAAGATCGCGTCGTCATAGCCGGCCTTCCAGTTTTCCTCGACAGAGGCTCGGGAGAACTCCGCGTCCATGGCATGGGAATCGAAGGCCGCCAGCCGATGGATCAGATGCACGATGGTGACATCATATTCGATGCCGATCGATCGGAGCAGCTTGGCATCCTGATCATCCTGCAGTTCGGGCGGCAGCTTCTCCAGAAGACGCTTGGCGGCCCGGCGAACGAGCTGTTTGCGGGTGAAATCATCCGTATTCATGCGGGTTCGACTGGAATAGCGGATTTCCTTGGTTCGGGAGTCGACCTCCAGCATGTCGCGCGGCATGCAGCCTTTGGCCGAGAACAGATCAACCTGGAAAATGCACAGGTCGCCCTCGCTTCCATCGGCTGCCAAAACATATTGCAAAGGCGTGTTGGATACGAGGCCGCCGTCCCAATAATGTTCTCCATCAATCTCGATGGGCGGAAAACCGGGCGGTAAAGCGCCAGAAGCGGCGACATGTCGAGCGTTGAGACGAATGTCCTTGTTGTCGAAATAGGCGAAGTTTCCGGAACGGACATTTACCGCACCAAGGCTCAGCCGAGTTTCTCCGTCGTTGACGCGATCAAAGTCGACAAGGCGTTCAAGCGTTCTGATCAGCGGCTCCGTGTCATAATAACTGATCTTGAAGTCGGGATTGAGCAGAAGCTGATAGGGTGTGGCGATGCGCGGGGAAAAGAAACCGGGCACCCCTATCATGGTGCCACTGAACACGGCCCAATCCTTCAACAGACGCTTGCCAAAATCATCCTCAGGGACGTGAGCGTAGTTGAGGCCAGACGAAACCATTTCCCAGAAGTCACGCAGACTGGCGACGCGACGGTTCTTCGGGTTGCCGGCTATGATTGCGGAATTGATCGCTCCGATCGAGATGCCAGCCAGCCATTCCGGCTCGATGCCATGCTTGTGCAAAGCCTCGAACGTACCCGCCTGATAGGCGCCCAGGGCACCACCGCCCTGGAAGACGAGAATATTGCGAGCTGGGCGCATGATCGAAGACTCCTCGGCTGAAACAATGACAAGCGCAGCATTGATGTCTTCAACATGGTGCATTGCGGCAGAAATTGCACCCGGCGGACCATGAATTCTTGGTTATCGCGATACAAGCACCGGGCCGCACAAGTGCGGCCCCAAATGGTCGATGAAACCTGCCCATCAATGAAGATCGAGAACGACACGACCGTCGATCTTGCTTTCTTCCATAAGGCTGAAGATCTCATTTATGTTTTCGATCTTGTCCCATGAAAAATGTGAGGTGACCTTGCCTTCCCCGGCAAACTGCAGGCTCTCCTCCAGATCCTGGCGCGTGCCGACAATGGAGCCACGGACCGTGATGCGTTTCAGGACGGTTTCGAATACTGGCAGGGATATGAAACCTGGTGGCAGACCCACCAGCGCCATTGTGCCCTTGGAGCGCAAGAAGCCATAGGCCTGCTCCATCGCCTGAGGCGACACTGCGGTCACCAGCGCACCATGGACGCCGCCTGTGGCTTTCTGGACCTGCTCGATGGCATCTGCGGCCTTGCCGTTCACCACGACATCCGCACCAAGATCCTTCGCAAGCTTCAGCTTGTCGTCAAAGATATCGGCGGCAACCACATGCATGCCCATGGCCTTGGCATATTGAACCGCCATATGGCCAAGGCCACCGATCCCGGAGATTACAACCCATTCGCCGGGACGAACTTTTGTTTCCTTGAGACCTTTGTACACAGTCACGCCGGCACAGAGCACGGGTGCTGCGGCACCGAATTCCAGATTGTCCGGCAAGCGGCCTACATAATCGGGATCAGCGAGGCCATATTGGGCGAAGGTGCCATTTACGGAATAGCCCGTGTTCTGCTGGCTGCCGCACAGGGTCTCCCAGCCTGTCCGGCAAGGATTGCAGCATCCGCAAGCGGTGTGAAGCCATGGCACACCGACACGGTCGCCCTCCTTGATCCGAGACACGCCGGCCCCTAGCTTGGCGACGTAACCAACACCTTCGTGGCCGGGAATGAAGGGCGGATTCGGTTTCACCGGCCAGTCGCCATTGGCTGCGTGCAGGTCCGTGTGGCAGACACCGGTTGCCTCATATCGGACCAGGATCTGGCCTGGACCGGGTTCGGGGATCGCCATCTCCTCAATGGCAAGCGGCTTGCCAAACTCACGTACGACTGCGGCTTTCATAGTCGATGCCATCACTCTCTCCGTCGCGAAACAAAGTCTTTGTGCCATTCCCCAAGGCAAATCCGTGCTGCTTTGGGTGTGGGGGCAGACTATGCGCGGCAGGCGAGAGGTCAGTTGATCGGCATCAAACGGCGGAAAGTTTCATGAAACTGTCATGCCTGGCTCGTTCGACGGCATCGAACACAGGTCGGGAGATAGAGATGTTGCGCATTGTCAGGATCTGTCTGCGCTACGTCAAAGATCGACCGTCTTCCGGCAATAGCCAAACACCTGCCGTGGGAAGAAAGGCGGACGATGCGCTGGGTGCGATGGTCCGCACTGGAGTGTGTGTACCGGGAGCCCCTGACTCACGAAGCGCGATACTACGACTGCCCATAAGGGCCATCGTTTCTCGTCTAGCTGCTGCTCAAAGCCACCTCAATTCAAGCGGCGCCGGGATAGTTCGGGCTTTCTCGCGTGATCGTTACGCCATGGGGATGGCTTTCGCGCAGTCCGGCGCCGGAAATGCGCACGAATGTTGCCTTCTCCTGGAATTCCTTGATGTCTTTGCCGCCTACATAACCCATGGCAGCCTTGAGGCCACCGGCCAGTTGGTGAAGCACGGCCGAGACAGGTCCTTTGTAGGGAACCTGGCCCTCAATGCCTTCCGGCACAAGTTTAAGGGTATCGCGCACTTCCGCCTGGAAGTAGCGATCTGCCGATCCTCGCGCCATGGCTCCAACGGAGCCCATACCGCGATAGGCTTTGAACGAACGGCCCTGGTAGAGATAGACCTCACCGGGGCTTTCATCCGTACCGGCGAGCAGCGAACCGACCATGACAGCGGATGCACCGGCAGCGATTGCTTTCGCGACATCGCCCGAGAACTTCAGGCCTCCGTCAGCGATCACCGGGATGTCGTGCTTGTTGGCTTCGTCGACCGCGGCCATGACGGCGGCAAGCTGGGGCACGCCAACGCCTGCGACAACGCGGGTTGTGCAGATCGAGCCGGGGCCAATGCCGACCTTGACACAGTCCGCACCTGCATCGATCAGCGCCTTGGTACCCTCGCCCGTCGCCACATTGCCGGCAATGATGCGGATGGCATTCGACATCTTCTTCACATGCGCCACCGCATCGAGCACCTTCTGGGAATGGCCATGGGCGGTATCGACGACGATAACATCGACACCAGCATCGATCAGGCGTTCGGCTCGCTCCACCCCATCATCCCCGGTCGAGATTGCGGCCGCCACGCGCAAACGGCCCTGTACGTCCTTGGCAGCATGGGGATTGAGCTGCGATTTTTCGATGTCCTTGACCGTGATCAGGCCGATGCAACGGCCCTGATTGTCAACAACCAGCAGCTTCTCGATGCGGTGGGCATGCAAAAGGCGCTTGGCCTCTTGCTGTTCAACGCCATCCTTCACCGTCACGAGGTTCTCACGGGTCATCAGCTCGTAGATCTTCTGGCTCGGATCCGAGGCAAAGCGGACATCGCGATTGGTGAGGATGCCGACGAGACGACCGGGACGCGCTCCGTTTTCAACGACAGGGATACCGGAAATGCCATGAGCCTTCATCAGGGAGAGCGCTTCGGCGAGTGTCGCGTCAGGTCCAATCGTCACCGGATTGACGACCATGCCGCTTTCGAACTTCTTGACCTGACGGACCTCTTCAGCCTGCTCTACCGGCGTCAGGTTGCGGTGGATCACGCCCATGCCGCCGGCCTGGGCCATGGCGATGGCAAGCCGGCTCTCCGTGACGGTGTCCATGGCCGACGACAGGATCGGCAGCGACAGATCGATGTCTCTGGCAATGCGTGTGGCGATGTTTGTCTGTCCCGGCATGATTTCGGAATGTCCGGGCTGCAACAGCACATCGTCAAAAGTAAGCGCTTCTGCGCCGGTTGCCGATACTACGATGCGTGCCATGGCCAATTCCTTCATTTGAAAAAGGGGAACCTACCGGAGCGAATCTTCACCCGGTCATCCCTGCAAAACTGCTTGGAAGTTGGCGAGGGCTGGTAACACGTTCATGACAGGAAGGGAATAGAAAAACTACGACCCAGTGCGACTGGTGGTCAGCACGAAATGAAAACTCCTCCAACCCAATAAAAAAAGACATCCCTAATATACGATTTTTAAAAATAAAGCTGTTACAGAGGCAGGCCTAACATTTTCACAGGGCTCATTGCCACGTCAGCCGTGTCCGATGATCAAGGCTGAAGCAAGGCTTGGATGGCTCTAATAAAAAGCGGTAACGGCGCGTCAGATTGCTGAGAACGATGCACTCTCCAACGTGATCTGCGCCAAGATGAGGACGCCAGCATGACTGCCTTGCGAAAATCTGCCGTCATGAAACAGTCAGCCCACGACACCGAACTTCTTGCACGGATCAGGCACAGACGGAACGCGCTTGTCGGGCTATGGGCTGCCACGGTGCTCGATCGTGACGACCAGGAAGCCTATTGCGCCGAGTTGTCAGCACTTGCCGGCATGGGGGATGCAGTCTTGCTTGACCGGTTGCGCCGCGATTTCGAAGCCGCTGGCGTACCCGTCATAGACGAAGTTCTCCAGGATCGAATCGTCGCTCTTCTGGAAAACGCCGCACAGGATCTGCGAAGCCGCAGATAGGGCAGAAGCAAAGAACCGGCCCGCACGAAACTTTCCGCGCGGGCGCTGGTCAACGTGGATCAGATTTCGAACTGATAGCTCTTCGGAACAAAGCGATAGCCCGTGTCCAGCTTCTCGACGAAGCCGACGGCCGGGAACGGCATGTGGTAGCCAACGAAAGCAATGCGGTCGGCGGCCAGCATATCGAAGACGCGCTTGCGGGTGGCGGCAGCGGCGGTCTTGTCCATGTCGAAGCGGACTTCCCAGTCCGGACGCTGAAGCGACAAGACATAGTGGTTGGCGGTATCTGCCGTGACGACCAGCTGACGACCTTCCGATTCCAGACGATAGATCATATGCCCTGGGGAATGGCCGAAAGCTGCCATACCCGTGATGCCGGAAACAACTGAACCGCCATCGCCGATGAAGGTCATTTTTTCCGCCAGCGGTACGACCTTTTCGAGAACGTTCTTGTGGCCGTTTTCAGCCGGCGTTCCCATGCGTGCGGGGTCGGCCCAGAAGTCGTATTCGGTCTGCGCCGTCACATAACGTGCATTCGGAAAGGTCGGAGCGCCCCCTTCCGTCAGACCACCAATGTGGTCTCCATGCATGTGGGTCAGGACGACAATCGTCACATCTGCCGGGGTGTAGCCGTTCGCAGCAAGACCTTCGACCAGTCGGCCCATACCGTTTGCACGCGCGCCTTCCCCAAGGCCTGTATCAAAGAGCACAACGTCAGAACCGGTGTTCACGAGAACGGGTGAAAAGCCATTAACGAATTTGTCGGCAGGCAGAAAGTTTGCCTGGAGAAGCTCACCGACAGCTTCCGGGGTTTGGTTCGTGCCGAAGGTCTCCTGCGGATTGTCGGCGGCACGCGACCCATCGCGGACAACCACCACATCGAAGCTCCCGAGCTTGAAACGGTCAGTTTCCGGTCCTATAGCTGATGCATCCGTTGCAGCAGGCGCTGCATCCTGCGCAAAAGCAGCGCGGTTCATGATCATGGGTGCCGCCAAGGCTAAACCCGCTCCACCCAACAATATACGTCTATTCACGGAAATCATCGCCATCTCCTCATTGCAAAACCCTAACCCTGTCATTCGGGCACACCCGAAATAGGCCTGTGACGATCAACGGAAAGCATTCTCACAGCTTCGTGAAACCGACCCGGGCAAGACAGAGGCGCCCTGGCTGAACTCCCAGTATTCATGGGGCACACCTCATAATTTTGCATTCCGGGAGATTTCACCTGGCAGCAGAATGGGCTAGAACAGCCTTCCTGCTTTCGATGTGCCTTTCTGCACGTCCCGGATCCCCATTGATGAACCGCATAACTCCGCTGATTCTTGCTGTTGCTCTGTTCATGGAGCAGATGGACTCGACCGTCATTGCGACTGCCCTGCCGACAATTGCGGCCGATCTCGGGGTCGGAGCAATCACGCTGAAGCTGGCGCTTACCTCCTACATGCTGGCGCTTGCCATCTTCATTCCGGTGAGCGGCTGGGTGGCAGACCGCTTTGGAGCGAAGCTGGTATTCCGGCTTGCTATCGTTGTCTTCATGATGGGCTCTGTTCTTTGCGCTCTCGCCGATTCCCTCTACTTTTTCGTTGCTGCGCGCTTTCTCCAGGGCATCGGCGGCGCGATGATGACGCCTGTCGGGCGGCTGCTCTTGTTGCGAACCACCAAGCGCAGCGATCTGGTTTCGGCCATGGCGCTTCTGACGATTCCTGCCCTTCTCGGGCCAATCACCGGGCCGCCCGTAGGCGGCTTTATAACGACCTTTGCAAGCTGGCACTGGATCTTCCTGATCAACATCCCGATTGGAATTGCCGGTCTGATCCTTTCGAGCATCTATCTGCCGGATGTGGCTCCCATGCCGACCGCCAAGCTGGACTGGCTGGGCTTCATCTACTGCGCCCTTGCGGCATCGGGCATTGTTTTCGGGGTTTCGGTGATCAGCCTTCCGGCCCTGCCGGTTCATGTTGGTCTGGGCTGCATGGGCGTTGGCGTCATTGCCGCGACCCTCTACATCCGTCATGCGCGACGGCGTCCCGCTCCGCTGCTCGATTTCTCTCTCTTTGCCAATGTCACCTTCAGAGCATCAATCATTGGCGGCGCAATCTTTCGGCTTGCAGCCGGTGCGATCCCGTTTCTGTTGCCGCTGATGCTACAGCTCGGTTTCGGCATGTCGGCTTTCCAGTCCGGCATGACGACATTCGTGGCAGCAATCGGTGCCATCAGCACCAAATTCCTGGCGAGACGGACATTCCAGCGATTTGGCTTCAGAAGCGTGCTGATCTTCGCAACCGTAGCCGGGGCTGTCACAACAATGGCGACCGCCTTCTTCACGCCTGAGACGCCAATCGCGCTGATCATGGCGATCCTTCTTGTCGGAGGGTTCTTCCGATCCTTCTTCTTCACCGGCGTCAACACACTTGGCTATGCCGAGGTAGATGATCGCGATGCGAGCCAGGCAACCTCGATCACCTCCGTGCTGCAGCAGGTCGGCCTTGCGCTGGGTGTAGCGGTTGCCGCTGCCATCCTGGAAGCCAGCACGCGACTCAGCGGCGAACCACTTTCGCTGAGCGACTTTCACATTGCTTTTGCCTTGGTGGGCGGTCTTTCACTGCTGTCCGTCATTCCGTTCCTTAGCATGTCCAAGGATGCTGGTGCGGATGTTTCAGGCCATAAGCAAGCCGCTATCGACGAGAACATGCCGGTGAAGTGACGCCGGCTCGTATAATCTAGCGTGCCCTATCCGGGCTTTTCGCAGAGAGCCGACAGCTTGTTACCGTCGGGGTCTCGAACGTAGCAGGCATAAAAGTTCGGATGATGGGACCGGATGCCGGGGGCGCCGTCATCTGTTCCACCATGGGCAAGCGCCGCTTCCCAGAAGGCGTCAACCGCTGCTCGGCTGGCAGCTTCAAAGCACGGCATCGAGCCATTGCCGACGGTCGCCGGTCTGCCATCATAAGGACGGGTGACCCAGAGGCGGCGACGGCTATCGCCGGGCATACCGTAACCAACCTCGTCTGTCTCAGTCGCGCCCCGGACAACGCCGAGCGTCGCCATGACCGCGTCATAGAAACGCGCCGCGCGGGCGACGTCATTGGTGCCGAGAGTGATATAGCTGAACATGGTCACCTCCTGCTCAAGCCTGATCTTCTTCGGAATCGACCTCACGAGGATCGAAGTCCGGGGTACCTTCACGGCCCTCATCAAGACCGGCTGTCTGGCCGGCTCTGCGCCCCTTGAAGCCTTTGGCGAGAAGGAACATCTCGACGGATTCCTGGCGGGATGATGCGGGCTTGATGTGCAGCACCTGCCTGAAATTCTGCTTCAGCATCGTCAGCAAGTCCTTCTCCGTGCCACCCTGGAAGGTCTTGGCGAGAAAGTGGCCCCCCTCACCCAATACCTCCACCGCGAAATAGGCTGCGACCTCGCATAGATGCATGGTTCGAAGGTGGTCCGTTTTCTGGTGCCCGGTGGTTGGAGCCGCCATGTCGGAGATGACAAGGTCGGGCGTGCCGCCAACCGCTTCCATCAAGAGACGTGGCGCGTCCGGGTCGAGAAAATCGAGCTGCAGGATCTTCACGCCGGGAAGCTGCGCCATTTCGAGGAAGTCGATCGCGGCGACCCGCACATCTTCATCCGTCGATCCCGTCACCTTGGCGGCAATCTGCGACCAGCTGCCAGGGGCTGCCCCCAGATCGATGATACGGCGCGCCCCTTTCAGGATCTGATGTTTTTCGTCGATTTCGAGCAGCTTGAAGGCCGCACGCGCGCGGTAGCCTTCAAGCTTGGCGCGCTGGACATAGGGATCATTGATGTGACGCTCGATCCAGCGACGCGAGGAGGCCTTCAGCTTGCCCTTCTTGACCTTCTGACCGAGCTTGCGGCCAACGGGTGGTTTCGACATGGCTCAATCTTCCTTCGTCTGCGGCGGGCGGCGGTAACGTCCACGACGCCACACACCGTCATCGGCCATCATATCGGTGAGCAACCCCTCACGCAGTCCCCTGTCGGCAACGCGCATGCGGGTCGAGGGCCAGCGCCGGCGAATGGCCTCAAGGATGGCGCAACCGGCCAGCACCAGATCCGCACGATCCGGACCGATGCAGGGATTGGCAGCGCGCCCGGCGAAATCCCAGGAGAGAAGCTTTGCCTGCATGGCCGTCACTTCGGCATCCGTCAGCCACAGACCATCGACGCGACGACGATCATAACGCGGCAGATCGAGATGAACCCCCGCGAGTGTCGTCACAGTCCCGGATGTCCCGATGAGGTAGAAATCGCCACTGCCGTCGTGAATATCCGGGCAATCAAAACGCGCCAGCATGTTTTCCACTTCGGCCGTCATGGCGGCAAAGACTTCCGGCGTCACATCCCGTCCGCCATGGCGTTCCGACAAGGTTACGACGCCGACCGGAAGCGATGTCCAGTGGGTGATGTGATTGGCGAGCCGGCTGGAGCGATTTTCATCAATCCGCAAAACCGCAATCTCCGAGGAGCCACCACCGATATCGAAGAGAACCACGGAACGCGCCTCACGCCCGACAAGCGATGAGCAGCCGGACACGGCCAGACGCGCCTCGGTCTCGCGATTGATGATTTCGAGCCGGAGCCCCGTCTCCTGCGTCACGCGCGCGAGGAATGCTTCCCCGTTTTCCGCCGCACGGCAGGCCTCAGTCGCAATCAGCCGATGGCGGCGAATGCTGCGTCCGGACAGCTTGTTGGAGCAGATCTTCAGGGCCTCGACCGCCCGATCCATGGCATCCTGAGAAAGTCGTCCATTGGCTCCCAGACCTTCTCCCAGTCGCACGATGCGGGAAAAGGCATCGACGACGCGGAACTGGCCTGGACGCGTTGGCTGGGCAATCAGAAGACGGCAATTGTTGGTGCCGAGATCGAGTGCCGCATAAAGGTCATCGGAGAAACGGTCCGATCCCTGGAATGACGACCGGGGCCTGTCGCCCAGAGATGACGCTTTAAGGTCGGACGACGTTGCAACCTTTGCCGTCTGCTCCAGCCTGTCGTTCTGCGGGAGCCTTGCCTGGATCTGCTGTGAGGGGGCCGGCGGTGCCGATCCCGTCAGCGGGCGGATCTTCGAGTTTCGTCGATTGCGATTTTTCTTCCGTTTGCGACCATGGGCAGGCCCAGCGTCTGGGCGATTATCGCCATCCAGAGGAGCGACCGCCTCGCGCGTTCCTGATGGACTTGCTGCAGCCTGGGAAGACGCATCCGGTCGCAAGGACTGGGACTTGCCCCGCCTACGGCGCTTGCGTTTGCGGATGGGGCCATCCGCATCAGAAATATCGGAACGTCGCGCACGGTCCGACTCTTGCGTCGGGACCGTCAGAGCCGGGTTTACGGCGCCGCTTGAAGCAGACACCTTTTTCCTGGCCTTGCCGCGCCGGCGGGTTCCCCCATTCCTGCGCTTTGCTGTCGACGCCCCCTCGCTTTTCGGCGTTTCGCCGCGATCGGGGTCTGTCACTGCTCTATCCACCGCACCGCGCAAGGACATCGAAAAACCGATGCTGCCGCAGGCGCCATATTTGTTTCGTTGAACTAAACATAACAGCGCAACAGCTTTGAGCCAAACGGTTTTTGGCAAGCTTATCAAGGCGACGGATCGCGATATCGCCACACAGCGGGACGCCACGATCTTCACCATCAACAAAAAGCACGAAAAAAATCTCCTCCAGCCCTTTGCAATGGCAGCACTTTTGGCTATAAGCCCGCTCACTGACGGAGCCACCGGCTCCCTGTTGGGGAATAGTTCAATGGTAGAACGACGGACTCTGACTCCGTTAATCTTGGTTCGAATCCAGGTTCCCCAGCCAACCTCTCTTTTTTCATATTTTTCAATGACTTAGGTGATCCGAGCAAACCGCTACCGGAACAGTTTCCCGCATCACTTTTCCGGACCACGCCGACCTGAGACCGACGCATGGGGGCGCTCTCTGTAAGCACATCCCTGCCCGCCCGCCTTTTGAGAGTCCCGAGCAGGGTGATTTGGTTCTCCGCTGGACGATTCCAGCGGAAATCGTCCCGTTCGGTTCTTTTTCGTGCAAACGCTCTCCTATTGTGCTTTATTCGTCCCGAAAGGGATGATTCATATGTGGACGATCTCAGACAGCGTAGCACTTGGCCAGCTGATCCATGCTGAGCGCAAGCGTCAGCAACTTACCCAGGAGCAACTTGCCGGCGTCGCGGGCGTGGGCGTTCGGTTCGTGCGCGAGCTCGAAAGCGGCAAGGAAAGCTGTCGTGTCGGACTTGCTTTGACCGTCCTTCAGACGCTCGGCTTGACCGTGAACATCACCAACCGCGGAGCTTCCTCATGAGCCGTGTGCTGGACGTCTACCTAAAAGATAGGAAGGCCGGCGAGCTCAAGCAGGACAGCGACGCCGCCCTCACCTTCACCTATGACAGCAACTACCTCGCCAATGATCCGGTCGCCTTGTCGATGTCGCTCCCGGTGAGAGAAGAGCCATTCCTCGATCGAATCGCCCGCCCCTTCTTCTCTGGCCTCTTGCCTGATGAAGGCGCCAGACGTCGATTGGCTGCAGCGCTGGGCATATCCTCAGCCAATGCCTTCGGGCTGCTCGAGGTTATCGGTGGGGAATGTGCGGGCGCCCTATCACTTGTCCCGCCAGGACAGCTCCCACCGGCTTCGACGACAGACGATGCCGAAGCACTCGATGAGAAGCGCCTGGAAGAGATCCTTTCCCTGCTCAGACAGAGGCCCTTGCTGGGCGGGGAAGGTGACGTGCGTCTTTCGCTTGCCGGCGCTCAGGACAAGCTGGCTGTCACTATTCTCAACGGTCAGATATTGCTGCCCCGGGGCGGGCGCCCGACGACGCATATCCTAAAACCGTTCATCGAGGGCCTCGATGGCACCGTGGAGAACGAAGTGTTCTGCATGAGCCTTGGACGCCGTCTCGGCCTTGACGTTCCTGCTGTGTCGAAGGGCACGGCTGGCAAGATCGATTACTTTCTGGTCGAGCGCTACGATCGCCTGACGCTGGAAGACGGGCGGATCGAGCGGCTGCACCAGGAAGACGTGTGCCAGGCGCTGAGCGTGCCCCCGGAGCTGAAGTATGAGGAAGAAGGTGGCCCTGGCATCAGTGAGTGCCTCCAGCTGATCCGGCAGACGACGGCCAAGCCTGCGGCCGAGACATTGCGCTTCCAGCGAATGCTGATGTTCCACTACCTGATTGGCAATGCCGACGCACATGCCAAGAATTATGCCCTGATCTATCGTGGGAAAGTGCCGGACCTGGCACCCATGTATGATGCCATCTGCACGGCTGCCTATCCACGACTGTCAAAGAAGATGGCGATGGCACTCGGCGGTAGGTCACTGCCAGACACGATCCAGATGGAGCACTGGGCATCGCTCGTGCCGTCCAATAAGGGCGCTACGCGCATGCTGGCCGGAGAGCTGATGCGCATGGCTGACGCGATCGGACCGGAAGCGGATACGCTGATGGAAGAGATGTCAGAGACGGGCAGCGCCCATCCGATCTTGAAGACCGTCCGGAAAATCATCGACACCAGATGCACGCTGATACGGAGGGCGCTCGAAAAGACGAACCTGTAGCCGCTGTTGTCGTCCATCGTCTTCGTCTCGCAGTCGACCATTCGGAGGCAGTTTTGTTCTGCCAGCTCGGTCCAAAGTATCACAATGCGAAAGCGAGCCAGCCGCCCCGAGGCGGGGAATGGCAGCGATCCTAGGGATCGATCGCTGACCTGAGACACAGGTGCTCCCACGCGACAGCTCTTCTTGCCGTGGTTGACTATGGTCCGCTGGCGCCACGCGAAGACTCGCCGCATGGCAACAATTGCCGTATGATCCGCGGATCGAGATTAAATGCGCCTAGCTTGCGGAGCTATGGCGAGACCAGGCTTCAATCAACTCAAGGCGTCATCGAAGAAAGGATCAACAATGACCGAGAATGACGCCCACAGCGGAACCGACGAAAAGGGTTCGCCTCACACAGTCTCGAGCACCGATCAGCCCAGATCACCTACCAACCAAGCTCGCCCCATTTCCGAGGAAGTGGACATCGCCTCGTTCGTCAAGGAATTGCTCGTAAGCGACAAGCTGATCCTCGACCATCTCGAACGGTGCGAGACTGACGAGCGCACCTGACAGCACCTCATGTGCATTAAGGACCCCGCGCTGGCGCCAACTGAAGCCCATAGCGCTGCCTAGATGACGCCTTTCATCCTGAAGTCTGTTGAACGACAAATTCCGGGGCTCACGCTCCTACACCACCGCGAGCTCCTCATTCAACGACGTCGCCTGATGCTGCCCTCTTCAGCAACGTCCGCATCATGTTTCGAGCAAAACTATCAGGGGCCGCACATCTTCAGGTGCTACGCTTCTGACAAAACTCACCCATGCCTCTTCGCCGGCGCTCCGCTCCTGCGGCCCGAGCATGCGCTCCAAGAGGGCAACAGTGTCCGCGCTATAAAACTGCGCGAGCGCCACCCGGAATAGGGCTCGGTCATCGCACTTGAGCACAGCAGCCACCTCGGACACCTTATCGAGCGGCATCTTGGCGGTGCCATGTAGGACAAGCCGGACCAGGCGTCCAGGAGAACCTGATGGGCCATCGATGTCATGGAGGCTAAGACAAGCAGTTGCCATGCACTCAGTGAGATAGTTGCGGATCGGTAAGCTGTTCATGCCGTGCGCTCATTTGTTGATGCTGATGAGTTACTTATAGCGAAGGGGTGCGTGGGGGTGTCTCGGGGGCTGACCGGGCGAAAAGAACCCGCGAGCGGGATGGCAAGGGCTCCATATGAAGCCTCTGGCAGAAATTCTTGGCGCGCACGATGTAGAGCGGATGCGCACCAAGATGCGCCAGTCGGGAATGCCGGAGCGGATTGAGCAGACAGATCGACTGGCCGATGGCGCGGTCAGTCGGTCTTCTTCTTCCTCTTCTTACCCTTCTTACCCTTCTTCGTCTTTTTCTGCTCCTCGCGCGGCTGCTCCCCCTGCGGCTTAGGCTCTTCTCGCAGCTTCACCTCTTCGAATGCTTCAATCATTCGCCACAGGAATTCGCTCAGGTAAGGAAGGTCTTGGGTCTGATGCATGCCTTCAAGGGCGGTGCAGAACAACCTGTTCTCGTCAAGGTTCAGCGCCTGTGCCACAGGCTTCACGAATTCGAGTTTCAGGCGAGCTCTGCCAGTAAGAAGGAAGGTCAGATATGTGCCCCTGATCCCAGCGTCGTATAGCGCGAGCCAAGCGTCATATCCCCTTTCATCAAGGCGCTCATTCAGAATTCCTGCGAGATAGTTCCAGTTCTGGTGATTACCGCCCATGATCGTCTACGCTCCCTTCATTCGGTTGCGCTTCCTGGGACGTGGATCGCTCTCGCCGCCGCCAGCTATCTATGATGGCGTTCACGCGCGGCTGGACGCGACGGCGGGCTTCCACTCGGTCAATCCCGGTGAGCAAAAGAGTGTCGTAGTCGGTGTGGTGGTGGCGCAGGTGCGTTTGCATCGTGATGCCAACCGCCTTGCCTAATGTGGCGCCTGTCCAGTTCTTGCTGGCTATCTCGGCGGCGAACCAGGCAACGGCAAAGTCTGGGCAACCTGGATGCTTCTTCCGGATATGCTTAACTACAGCATCAATCCTGTATTTCGTCATTGCTTGCTCCAACTCAACAAATGGAGCTCACTAACGATCACAGTGGATGCCAGATAAACAAACGCTTATCACTGTGGATTGTGGGGATAAACTGGGATGCTCTGGAAACGCGTTTAGCAACGTGTCCTTGCCGCAACACAATGGGCATCTTTTAGCTGAAAATCGAAGTCCTAGGGTTTCCAAGGAACGTTGATCGGGATGCCTTTAGGTGCCACCGACGTTTTTGGCACCAAACCTCCCATGAGGATTTCCGCAACCTTAAGGCGCACATCAACGTTGGCGCTCACGTTGTCAATGACAACTCAATCCCGCTCATAGTGCCTCGAGCGCCAACCTTTCATGCCAGGAAGTTGACGGAGCCTCACTGCGGCTGCCGTTTAACGCAACATCATGTTGACGGAGCTTTACGTTTAGTTGTCGCTTTAGGCACGAAAACAAAGATTTTCCGCTTTGTGTCAACCTCTGGATCAAGGACACGCGGAAATGTAACAGCTGTGGTCGCGTCACTGAGCTTCTACTGTAACGCCACAATCAGCGGCATCCATTTTGCATTGTAGGCGCAGTCTATGACCACACTGAGTGACTATACAGGCCAGGGGTGAAAAGGTATTTTCCCGAGTCGATACGGACGCTGACGTGGCAAGCGATATTCATGCTGGCTTGAACCAGATGCGCTCCATTGTCGTGGTTCAGCGTCAACAATGCTCCGTCAAATTGATAGCTTTCTGCATCGACGGAGGAGCGTTGGCAGAGCGCCGCCGCCATGTTTTGCCTCTAATCTCCGCCTCGGACCTCCTGTGTAGGTCTAGACTGCGGGAAAAGCGGGAAGCGAGAACAACTAAAACGTGCCTTTTAAATTGGAGTGTCCCGCTAAAGAGCAAGCGTCGGTGGGGGTGAGCTACCCTAGTCCCGACCCAAGCGCAGAAGGCCTCCTTGACGCGGGTTATTATGTTTCTGCCCTTCGCCATCAATGAATATGTCGGAGCCAGCCAGTGAGCATCCCTGAGTCAACCAGGCCCTACTCTCGATACTTATAGGAACTGTAGTAGGCATCGTGCTCTGACATCATATGGGGCGGCCCGGACCCTAATGGGTCGAGCCCCTCAACGGCCTGCTCCGCCCAGTTCAGCCATTCCATTGCTGCGCTCGTCTCGCTCTCCGGCAATTGTGCCACGAGCGCTTGAACTGCGGCGACGAATGCCCTCAGTTCAGAAGCCTCACGGTGTCGCCGAGCAAGCACCTTCAGTTCCCCGACACGGGCAAATTGGATCTGCTCCAGGCGCTTTCGCTCGGCTTCGCGTTTCTCCCGGATTGCGTATTGGAGGGCCTCCTCCTCCCGTTCCAAACGGCGAGCATGAAGGGCTGAACCGGCGGCTGCCAATCCTTCCAGTATGCTGAACATCGTCGCCTCTATCCGCTGCTTCTTCCCGTCGGCCCAATTGACGCGCAGCCCGAGGTAACTGGCGTTTGTTATCGTGAGCTTCAGCAAACCGGACGGCACATGATCGAACTCCGGGATCTTGCGCCACGAATATTCCGCTGCATCCCGCAGTTCCTGCTTGGTCGGAATGTGAGCAATCCTCTCGGTCTGTTCGTGGAAGCTCATCCAGATCTCTTCCTCCTGGATGATTAGACGCCATGCGTCGGTGTCCTGCTTCTGCAGACTCCAGCCTTGCCCATGCATCTCCCGCACCAGCTGGTCAACGAGATCGCAAATTCGCCCGACGGAGCCAGGCGACGTCGTGATTTTGAAGGGTGGCACCGTGATAGTGGCAAAATCCTCATACCATTTAAGTTTTGCGAGCCGCTTGCGGATTGAAGCCACGATCGGATGCGGAGGGAGCGCTATTTGGACGTTCTCGACTGCTCCTGGCTCAACTTCACGAATCTCGACCGGTTTCGCGACCAGGGCACGGCGTGGCACCTTCGGGCTCAGACTGACGATTGAGCCTCTATCAGCCCTCTCTGTCGGCAATTCAGGTCTCTCGACTGCTTTGCCGAAAGCCAGCTTCTGCCAGTATCCAGCTGGTGGAACGGGTATATCGAAGCGTCTGCAGACGTTGGCGAGCGTTTGGCCGGAGACGCCGAATTCTGATCCCAGCTTGTTCAGCGGTGTCGACCAAACCAGCTGGTAGATTTCCTCTCGTGTCTTTTCCATCGCAGCGCATCCAGATGTCCTCTTGCAGGTTGAAAAATGGGGCTGAGACAGAGAATTGGCTTTGATCTGTGTCAGCAGCCTTGATCAGGAAATCCGACTTTAGGTGCCGATTACGGAAGACTAAGTCAGCTCATGCAGTTCGCGGAGTTGTCGTGCTTCGTCGTGTATGAATCTCCTCTGCCAGTTCAGCAAAGCGGACCAGAAACAAGCGGGCGTCTGCAACAGTTATGATTGTCCCCCAGGTTCGTGGGCCGCCGTGGGAGAGCGTATTCCAAACGCGAAGCGACTGTATCTCGCCTTTTGGCCCCGGTAGAAACGTAATGTTGCCGTGCGCGAAGCTGTTGCGCATCAGGCGAACCAGATCTCCCAGACTATTTGGATCGCGGTCTGTCGGACGTTCTTTGGTGATGTTTGGCCAACCGCGAGCTAAAGCATCTGCCAGAGGAATCGCCATTAAGTCGGTCTGTAGCGCTTCCCACGGATGCGCCAGTGCACCAAGAAACGAATTAATCAGCTGTGTGACTTCAAAAGGTCCATCCCCCTGAGCACGCTCTTCGATATAAGCGAGGTTCAGCATCGTTCGGCGCATGATGTCGCGAATTGGTTCGCTAGGCATAACCATGGGACGACAATCTCCGTAACTGGTTTTACTGGGCGGATTTGGGCACTAATGCTGGCCGCCATGCCATTTGTCCAGCTGGCGGCTTAAATCGACACATATGCTCGAACTGCATGGTTGCGCTGCTCTCGACATCGATCAGCAGGCCGGATTCAGCCAGCAACATCCCCTGAGGCAACCAGGCGCTGTGGTGCAGTCGATCGCCCCACGCATAGGGAGGTAGCGCACAGCATCGGCCAATCCCTTCTGATCATAGGTTGAACTGGAATCGACTCCGATTGCGGGCTAAGACCGTGCAAAAGCACATGCAATGGGTGGTTCGTGGATCAGATTACTAACGTCGAAAAGCGCCTCTGGGGTTCGGCAGATACGCTTCGTGCGAACTCGAATTTCGCCAGCAATGAGTATTTCATGCCTGTTATGGGCCTCATCTTTTTGCGCCATGCCTACTCCCGATTCCTGAAGGTTCGTGAGGAAATCATCCCGACCCTTCCAAGCCGAGGCGGCGTGGTTCGGGAACTGACGAAGGAAGATTTTTCACGCCGTGGTTCGATCTATCTGCGGCCTGAGGCGCAGTTCGACACGCTGGTCGGTCTGCCGGAAGGAGAAAGTGCTGCTGCGGCTCTGATCGCTGCGATGGAGAGCATCGAGGCTGACTACGAGACGCTGAAGGGTCTGCTTCCCAAACAGGAATATGCAGAGCTTGATGACGACGTGCTGCGTCAGGTGCTACGCATCTTCAATGATCCGGCGCTGCAGAAGGCCGATGGCGATGTCTTCGGTCGTATCTACGAATATTTTCTGACTCAGTTTGCGGATCAGAAGGCGCATGACAACGGTGAATTCTTCACCCCTGTCAGCATCGTCGAAACCATCGTCAATGTGATCGAGCCCACCCGTGGCAAGGTTATCGACCCGGCCTGCGGCTCAGGCGGCATGTTCGTTCAGTCGGCGCATTTCGTGGAAGCCATGAAGGCCAATCCGAACGAGCAGCTGACCTTCTATGGTATGGAAAAGAACCCAACCACCATTCGGCTCGCCAAGATGAACCTCGCGGTTCACGGGCTGGATGGCGATATCCAAAAGGCGATCAGCTATTACGAAGACCCGCATCAGGACCACGGCCCCTTCGACTATGTGATGGCGAATCCGCCCTTTAACGTTGATGAAATCGACGCGGAAAAGATGAAGGACGACAAGCGCCTGTCCTTCGGTCTGCCCGGCGTCAACAAGACGGGCAAGGTGTCGAACGGCAATTATATCTGGATGTCGTTCTTCCATTCCTACCTGTCGAATCGCGGGCGCGCCGGCATCGTCATGTCCTCGCAGGCCTCATCCGCAGGTGGCAAAGAGGCGGAGGTTCGTCA